>NZ_CALYQK010000071.1 GCF_945285465.1 uncultured Bartonella sp.
TGGGCATGGCAAGGCTTCTTGGCCAATCGGTGGGAAGCACGCTTGTGGCGTTTTTCCTTATTGTTTCTTCGCTTTATGGCTCGCGCTATGCCTTGTGGTGCGGAGTTTTGTGTTTTACTATTGCCCTTGTTACCGGAAGCTTTCGTCTGGCCGAAACATTTCAGGAAAAGCTGTAAAATACCGGCTTTAACCTTGTAAAATTAGACCGTCTGACATGATTTTCAAAGTGGCAACGAAATTTCAACGTGATAGCGGTGTTTTATAGTGGCAACAGTATGTTGGTGGTAACCAGTGACATCCCGGGTGAGCTATAACAGCATTGCGCGATGATTTGCCACAATAATTTAACGTCTTTCGGGCAATATAATTTGGCTGTTTTCACCAATATTGCCACTTGTTGCGGACAACCGGCGCATTATCAATCGCTTGCCCGCTTTGCTGTGCCAGACAATAGTTTTCCCCGCCAATGCGGGTATCAAGACACTACTTTTTTATGGCAGTTCCCGGTCAAGACAATACCCTGACCCGCCAACGATATTATCCGCCCACCGTGCCTTAGCCATTTGAAAAACGGGTTTCCAGAAGATCGACCTCGCGAATTAATTTGGCCGTTGTTTCTTCCGAAAGCTGGTGGCGGCGGCCAAATGCAAAATAGGTCTGCCGCTCGGCTCGCAACGCTTCAAGGCGCAGCTTGCGTTCGATTTCGGAAACATGGCGGGCTATTTTCGCATCGGCATCGGAAATATTCTGGTCGGCCAGTCTTTCACGATAGGCGGCCATAACCCGCGCCCCCGCCGTTGTATAAAGGTCGGCATCGGAACGCCCCTCGCCCCAATTGTGCACCGCCTGCTCGACCGCTTTGATGGCCGCTTCGGCAGCAGCGATATGGGCGCGTTCTTCTTCCTTCTGATGGGAAGGCTCGGGCGGAAGTTCGACCCCTTTCAACAAAAACGGCAAACAAACACTCGCCATAATCAACGAAATCAGAATGACACCGGTGGCAAGGAAAATTGCCAGATCGCGAGCCGGAAATGGCGAGCCGTCGGGTAAAAAAAGCGGCAGCGTCAAAACACCGGCAAGTGTGACAGTGCCGCGCACCCCGGCTAGAGAGGTGACCGCAACCAACCGCCAACTGGGCACAAACGGGCTGACACCATGGCGATGGGCGCGTGCCAGAGTGAAACGCAACGACACATAAACCCAGATAAAACGCAACAATGCCAGAACAACGTTGATGGCGACAACATAAAAAATCAGCCAGGCCGGATCATGATGTCCCGTTTCCTGCACAACAATGGCCGCACCGCTGACAATATGGGGAAGCTGCTCGCCCAAAATTACAAAGATAACACCATTGGCGACAAATTGCACCGTATCCCACACAGCAAGCCGACGGATGCGGGTTAAGGCAAGGTTGCGCAGACTGTCTTCGGTAAAGCTCATCGAAATGCCGGCAGCAACCGCAGCGAGGATGCCCGAAGCATCCACCTGTTCGGCGGCAAGATAGGCGGCAAACGGTATGAGAAGGCTGATGACAATATGCGAGCCGGTTTCTTCGCCATATTTATTGTTCCAGAAATTGCTGACCCACGTTACACAAAACGTCGTGGCCACGCCAATCACCAAACCGGCAATCGCCGTCCATAAAAATGTGCCGAAGGCGGCCAGAACCGAAAAACTGCCGGTCATGGCCGCCGCAACAGCAAAGCGCATGCTGACAAGACCCGAGGCATCGTTCAGCAACGATTCACCTTCCAATATATGCATCAGGCGTTTCGGAATGGGCGAGCGCTTGGCAATGGCCGAAACGGCAATCGGGTCGGTTGGCGAAACAATGGCAGCAAGGGCAAAAGCAACGGCAAGCGGCATAGCCGGTATCATCCAATATGTAACAAAGCCGAGCCCCAAAACCGTAAAGACAACAAGCCCCAGAGCCAATTCCAGCACTGTCCAGCGGTCGCGCCGCAAACCGTCTTTGGGAATGCGCCAGCCATCAAGAAACAATAATGGCGGCAGGAATAATAGAAAAAACAGTTCCGGACGAAGTTTGACCCCCATATCCCCGCCAAGCGAAACCAGAACACCAACGCCAATCTGGATAAGCGGCAGCGGTATCGGAAGGGGAAGTGCGCGCGATATTGCCCCGCTGATGACCACAGCGACAAGCAAGATCAATATCACGACAACAGATTCCACTCTTTCACCCTCGCATCACAACGCTTTTTGACCGGTTTTTGACCAATAAAGCAAACAACAGTTTCAATTCGATAAACAAAATAAATGTTTTAAAAGACGCTGACCGATTCTGGTTTGCGTGGCCATCAACCATTGGCCACCACTCTGTCATGCGCACAAAAAATGGTAATATCTTGGCATTTTAGCGCTTTAGTCATGGAAAACCACCAATACACAAAAGCGTTATCTCCTTCAGCCGTGCCAGAATTTTTCTAATCTATTACAACAACCGGAAGACAAAATTACTATATTAGATAATAATACCATTACCTTTCACATAATTATACTTTATTTTTTTAACAACAACGTTAACGATTGCACGTTTTCGATATATACACTATTTATTTCCAATAGAAACCTGGTATAGTTACAGAATGTCGATCTAACCGTTCCTGTAGAGGAAAAGCGTAAATGGCATTAACACCTGTTCAAAACCTGAAATTTACTTCCGTTAGAATTATTCAGGAAACGATTGATTTTAACGAAAAAAAAGATGCCAAGCCGCAAACAGTTACCCAGGAAATTACCAAAGCATAAGAATCGGCCTCACCGCTTAATGGCGCGCAGAAATCGAATTACGAAAAAATCCGCGACAAAATCGCCGGGGCCACCGTTTTTGATGGTGGGCGTATGACCAAGGAAGAGCTGAAAATCAAAGTTCTGATGGAAACAGGAAAAGAGCTTGGCATTGACCTTGAAAAAGAAGGCGCCGACCTTAAAAAACCCGGCCGGTTAATTATCGAACGTTTTGATAATATGAAAATGTACAATCCGAAGTTGTACGACAAAACGATTGCCAGTCTCAACAAAGAATTGGGGCTTAATTTACTTGGCCTTTCTGTAATTGATTTTGCCAAAGCCGCCGCTGATGACAAGTCCGACATTGCCCATGCACTTGAAAGAAAGCTCGACGAAATATTTGATATGAAAAATAAAAATAATACAAATCTTGTTGACGAGTTACAAAAGCATTTAGGAAAATTGCAAGAGGAAAACGCGAAAGAGGAAAAGACCGGCGATGATGGCCAAGACCAGCAACAGGCAGCCGTTGTAACCGACAAGGAAACCGGCACTTATAAACCGGCAAAGCGTGGCGCTACCATGAAATAGCAAGTGACAAACAGTATGTGGCAAACGGTATGTGGTAAAACCGGCTTTGAATAAATACAGGCGGTGGATAGATGTGTGCCGGCGGAGGATAGAGGTCTGGTGGAGATAGTGCCTTTTGGATAGAGGTCTGGTAGATAGTGCCTTTTGGCTAGAGGGCTGGCAGGGTGCGGTCTTATGGAGAGATGTGTTGTAAAAAGCGATCTCTTCAACATGTCGGGGTGGGCATTTTTTACCGGCAATGTTATTTCTTGCCGCAACCGCTTTTTTTTAAATGTGGCATTATCCTGTCATTATCACGCAAGCTTTGCTAAAAATCCGGCGTGCGTTTATAAAACTCTTTTTAAAGCCGGAAAATATAAAACTCATTATAAAGCCGGTAAAACGCGTCGTGATGATCAAGATCGGCTCATAACAAAACAACGGCACAAAACAGCTTCTATCATCAAAAAAGTATAGTTTCTATCACCACAAAAGTTTCGTGCAAAGCTTGTCGTCATGGAAATGCTTGCCATGAAACAGCCAAGCTTTTTGATCACGCAGACAGCGCACCGGCTGGACAAGAAACAGCTATCAAGCGGCAAAAAAGTATAAACCGGCAAAAATTTCATGCGACAACAAAAGCAATGTCGGCAAAATACTTTCTACTCGAAATTCGACGGCAATTTATGCGCGGGCTTTGACGGCCCTTTTCCACTTATATACGTGTTTTATATTTAAAACCTGTTAATCGGTTAATGTTGTTTTTTAAAACTGCAAAAATAACTTTTAAAACAAAAACCACGTTATCCATGTGACAAAAACGAAAAATTATTCTTTCTTTTAACGCAAATGACACCGCTTTAGCATTATTTTTACAACAAAACAGAATATAATTTCTGTACTTCCTAATCATGACGATGGAATTATAATTAACCAACGCTTATTTTTTATCGAAAATTATTTATATTATTTATTTTTTTGTTATAAAGTAAACATATATTGTTATAGTTGTCGTGTAGAGGAGTTGCGCAAATGAAACTGACGCCCGTTCAGAACCTGAAATTTGCCTCTGTCAGAATTTTACAGGAAACCATTGACATTGCCGAAAAGAAAAATGCCAAGCCGGCAACGCTCACGCAGCAGATTTTCAAGGCAAAAGAGGAAGGCTCCAACCTGAAAGTCGAGGAAAAATCGACTTACGATAAAATCCGCGACAAAATTGCGCGTGCTACTCTTTTCGACAGCAGCCGTATGTCAAAGGAAGAGTTGAAGGCCAAAGTTTTGCGCGAACTGGCTGAAGCCATGGGCGTTGACATCGACAAAGGTGGCGAAAATTTCAGGGATCTCGGGCGGAAAATCCGCAATGCTCTTGAACAAATGAAATTAGAAGATCCTGCGAGGTATAAAGAATTTATTGACGGGCTTAACAAAAAATTGGGGCTCGACAAGCTTGGTCTTTCGGTGGAAGATTTTATTGCTGCAATCGCCGATCCGGGCTCAGACAAAGCCAAAGAGCTTGATAAAAAACTTGATGCCATTTTGAATGATAGCGATGATGGGGGTTCCAAAGTTCTTGACGAGGTGCAAGAACAGCTGGAAAAATTGGAAGAAGCAAGCAATGAAGCAGCCGAAGCGCTTGAACAACAGGAAAGCGTTATAACAGATCAAGAAACCAGCACCTATATGCCAAAGAATTTTCCGCCGTCTCGCAAATCACGCATTTAACATGCAGTTTTTGAAGAATATCCGGCAACAACAAGGTGAAAGCCATGTTCACTTGCCGGATGTTTTATTGTTTTATACCGGAACCGCTTTTAAAAAACGCATTGTTTAACTTTTTGCCGAACGTTGATGGGCTCTAATAACCGGCAAAATATTTATGGCATTCACGTCCCGTTGAGGCAATAAAAATTGCGGCAAGACGGGTAGTGGCAAAAAAAAGAGACGAAGAAAAACACAGACCGGCCTGTGGCAGAGCGGTGTGCGGCAAAACGGCCTTTATCGGAACGGTGGGTGGCAGAGCGTTGGATTGCAGAACGATGGGCGACGCATAAAATTCAAGACAAAATCTTTTGGCAATAGCAAGGCCGAGAAGGCCGGACAGCGGTTGCTCCGTGAAAAGTCGCTGGCGGCAAAGAAATTTAATCGTACAAAAAGTAATATAGAGCGGCAAAGCGCCGATCGCTAAAAAGATGGCGACGGACAAACGCCAAAGCTGCAACCGGCCAGTTTCAAGCGGCCTCAATCGGCAGCTGTTCGCCGACCGTCAGAGCTTGGCAATCACCGCCTGCGGTAAAAAGCCGAGCCTGTCAAAGGCGGACGGCGCAAAGCTGATGGCTGGCCGATGAGTGATTGATAGCGGGTTGGTGCTTTCCGACCGGTGGCAATATACCGGTCGCAGAAATTGCCTTTACCTTTCGTGAGGTACGTGCATCGTAAAAGCCCGCTTCTGGTAGCAAACCGGCCTTTCTTGACAAACGCCAAAGCTGCAACCGGCCAGTTTCAAGCGGTCTCAATCGGCAGCTGTTCGCCGACCGTCAGAGCTTGGCAATCACCGCCTGCGGTAAAAAGCCGAGCCTGTCAAAGGCGGGCGGCGCAAAGCTGATGGCTCGCCGATGAGTGATTGATAGCGGGTTGGTGCTTTCCGACCGGTGATGATTTGGAAGCCGGCAAAGAGCCGAAGGCAAGAGTTGGTGGCGAATATCGGATTAGACCGTTTTTTGACCGGCAAAGCTGTCTTTGTTTGCGCTTTTCAGCTCATCGGCTGCTTTTTTCATCTTTATTCAAAATATTTGTACAATTTCCGCTTTTACGGCATATTTTGCGGCATATTGCTCAACTTCAAGCGATTTTATCGCGCAATTTTTTCAACGCACCCGTTGCGTTTGTCACATCACATGCCTTGTGCTTTAACCGATCTTTTTATTCCTGGCGGGCGTCCTGTCACCTCTGTGCGCCCGACCTTTGCTTTAGTTTGCTCTGCAACCTGCTTTTTCCTTACGCTGCCGTTGCCTTTTTCCGTTTTTTATCGATACATCCCTTTGCCGATGCAAAAACGTTGCGCTCCTTAAAAACCTTTTGCCGCCACTTTTGCTGTCGGCTTTTTATCGTTCCGGTTCACTTGCACAATCCGAACCGATAAACATTATCTCTTTGCGGCTCATGGTGACTGGTGGTTCATCTTCTGCTTTGACTTCGGCATGGGCACATGAAACATAAAAAGCAAACCGGACGGGATCAAAAACCGGTCCTGTCATTGCACTATGCCGATAGAGTTGCCACGCCAATGACATGACTTTGGCCTGCCTGGATTTGCCGGCGAGACTTTTAAGATAAGGCTTCACATCACCCCACGAAAAGGAGGATGCCGGTTTGGCCTTGCGCACGGATTGAGCCATGTCGGAAATAGCCGTAAGAAACATTTTATGTGTTTGTGCGTTGGCGTTCATCGCTTTTTACCCGTGTGCCCTCTTGTATCTGGCCAGATCGAAACCGCGTTTCTTTTGGCGTCGTGGTTAAACTTCCTTTTCCGCCAATTATGTTGTCAGCTCTTTCAAGGCGGATATGGTGTTGCCAATATAGTTGTCAACATATTTCATGTCAATTTGCGTCAATTATTACTAACATCTTTTATGTTGTTTAGCCCCGGACAAACCGACTCAGACAGTTTTTTTTTGCCTGCGCAATTGCCGCCATCGGCGCGGCAACAAGGCGAGGATCTCGAAAACCGGCAACTCATAATTTGGTGTTTTTTTAAAACCGCTTTTACCTTTGCCTGCGGTCAAAACTTTCTTCGGCCGGAAAACCCTTCTTCGACCGGCAAACCGGTAATATTAAACCGGTACTATTAAAATTGTCCCGCAAAATCGGACATATCAGGATGAACGATGTCCGGCTGACTATACCAAAGCAAACCATGTTGAAACTGGCGGGGAAGAAATCGGCGTTATTGACGCTGTTTTTTCCGAAACCGGTATATCAAGACAGGTTTGCCAAGGTGTTCGATCCCAAGGCGGGCAATGGTGAAACCGATGCGAACAGAATTGGCCTCACAAGACCGTCGGGGCCGAAACCAATAATGGTGAAATCTGTTCTATCAAAACCGGACATATCAGGATGAACAATGTCCGGTTGACCAGACCAAAGCAAGCCATATTGAAACTGGCGGGGAAGAAATCGGCGTTATTGACGCCGGTTATGCCGAAACGCTCTCCAGCATTGATGAAATATCCGGCTCGACTCGAAAATAACAGCCAATAGGAGCGAAAGCCCCCTATATCTTGAAAATCAGCGGGTAAAGCGGCCGATATAGCGCCCGAGAATGACAATTTCATCCAAATTCAGAATTCGAGGTTTATGATGCGGATTATCGGAAATAATCTCGACCGCGATTTCTTCCGCGCCCGGACGCGAAACAATTTCCAGCCGCTTGATAATGACACCGCCCAACTCGTCGTGCGATATGTCGATAAAAACCGCATCGCCATCATTGATGGTTGGTGCCATGCTGTCGCCATAGGCGGGCAGCACCGCGACATTGGATGCCACAACATTGAGTTTTGCCAGCAGATTATCCGGCAACCGCCAATAATCGCGGATAACTTCTGTCGATATTGTTATCGAATTTCTGGTCTGGTTGGCGATCATTATTTCACCGCCACCACCCATGCCCGCCTTTACCTCTATTTCCGGAATCTGACCTTCTTTCAACTGCGAACTTACCTGCGCATCCTCTTCCAGACCAAAAGGCATATCCGGATCGAAACTTGAAATAATCTTGCGCCGCACCGTCTCTTCACCCGTCAATAAATAAGAGGCACTGACATCGAATTTACGACCATAAACAACCGCCTCTTGCGGGCCAAATTCATTCTGGCCGTTTTCATGGGCACGATAGGTCGAATGGCTGATACCAATCGCATCGGCAGCCTTCGTTGCCGAGGAAAAACCGGCTTTTATCCGCGCATTGCGCAATCTTTGTCCCATTGTGTCCATAACATTCATTATGTCAGAGAATAAAACATAAATAATGTTGACATCATGCTATAAATTGTGTTTTTATGGGACAGTAAGAGCAGTTCCAAAGCATTTATAACACTATTCATGTTTATTTGAAAATAAACCGACATGATGGCGGGTACACCGGTTGGCTTCAACGCGGCAAATGACCGTTAAAACTTTTTCAGGACCGAGATGATGGCAAAACCGAATAAAATCCGGATTTCTGTATCTGACAAGGCAAAGCTTTTACCAAGCGACAGCCGCGCAAAAAATGTCAAACCGTTTTTTCCATTTACCGGCGATTGTTTGGTAGCGTTTGCGGTAGCACTTGCGGCTGGCGAGACGGAAAAAAAACAATTGACGGGCAAAATGCTTTGCCCGCATTATAAACTGCTGGTCAATGCACTAACTGTTTTTTTGCCGCAAAATTATCTTTTTTCAAATACCAAATGCCGCAATAACGAGCCGGACAAAATTTTGCCAAACAGCGTTTTTGCCGGTTTCAGCATGTTTGTGCAACGCCCTCACCAATGGTTTAGAAACCACCGGTTTACGTCATTCTTCGTCATCGCCGGACTGTTGTTGCGGCTTGATATTATATGTTTCGAGCTGTGCCAGAAACAGTTCCGGTTTTTCAACCGCTATCATGCATTTGGCAAAAAGCGGCAATATGTCACTGCTTTCAACGCCGTTGTCACTTGTTGCGGCAATGATGGAAAACAGGCGAAACGCCACTTCTTCTTGTGTAACAGCAGCCCCCACAGCAAGGGCTCTCATCGGATTGATTGGCGGCATGATTTCTCCTGCTCAAATAATTCTTCTTTCAACTTTATAATGATACGGATTACCAGCTTTCGCAAGTACAGTTCAAACAAAAGTGGCGTATTACTTGTCATTTTTCTAAAACTTTATTGCCGGTTGTGCTTGCTTTTCAAAACCGGTGTTTTTTGGCTGTCAATGGCGCCAGAACTTTGCCGGACTGTTGTTGCCGCACTTAAAACGCTGAGCGGCACCATTGGCGTTAACGGCTGCATATTTAATGGAAAAACGCCAGGACAAACCGCTTATGGCGTGCGCCATTTTGCCACTTGTCCACCCACAAAACGGCTTGGCCAGAAAAAGCACAGGCAAAAGGGACTTTAATCATGGACGCCTCAACACTGCGCCGTCTTGCGCTTCTCAACCTTTCAACCGAGCAAATGTCGGCT
>NZ_CALYQK010000072.1 GCF_945285465.1 uncultured Bartonella sp.
ACCGCTGGCCTCTTGCGTGCGATGCAAGCGCTCTCCCAGCTGAGCTATAGCCCCGAAAGATCTTGAAACACGGATGAGATCCGCATTCTCTCTATTATGCGCGTATTAAAGTGCTGAACGCCGAAGATCAAGAACAATTTTCACCGTTACTATATATTCGTGCCATTTCATAAAAAAAGGAGGCGAAAACCGCCTCCCGAGTTATTTGTAGCGAAAAACTGTGTCAGCCGGCTTTTCGTGGTTCAACGAATACATCAACAGGCGGAAGCTCACCAGTGAATTTTTCGATTTCTGCTACAGCGGTTTGACCACAATTTGCCTGTGCCAATTTAGAGGTTGGAACGCTTGTCGTTAGATTGTTAACATCACCATAACGGCAAAGTGTTTTCGGTTGTCTCGGATCAACCGGGTCATACCAACCACCTTCATTAATACGGATAACACCCGGTCGTATGACATCTGTCACCTTGATGCCAACCAAGATCTGCCCACGATCATTATAGGCACGCGCAATATCACCATCCTTTAATCCACGGGCTTGCGCATCTTTAGGATTGATCCAGCATGGTTCACGTCCACCGATCGTATATTTTTCCCTAATTTTTGTGCCACATAATTGTGAGTGCAAACGGTATATCGGGTGATTTGACGCAATATGGAGAGGATATTTCGTCGTCGGGCCATCTAGGCGTTCGATTGGTTCCATCCATGTTGGATGCGGAGGACAATCGTCATAATGCATTTTCTCGATATTCAGCGAAAAAATTTCAATCTTTCCAGAAGGTGTGCCTAACGCATTCAACAGCGGATCCTCGCGGAAATCCGCATAACGGACAAACTTTTTTTGCGCTTCTTTTACCGGGAAACCAAGAGCTTCTTCGCTTTCCCAGAAGACGTCAAAAACAGGCATTTCCATACCTTTAGCACGAGATTCCAGACGCGCGGATTCATAGAAATTTCTAATCCAGTCCATTTCCGTCAGGCCTTCGGTATATTCTTCGCGTTTGCCCAAACGCTCGCAAATATCGGCAAAGATATCGTAATCCGAACGCGCTTCATACAGCGGCTCGACGAGTTTTTTCATTGGTACAATGTGGCTGAGCGCGTAGTCACCCAATTGCTCAATATCATTGCGTTCGTAAGACGTTGTAACCGGCAAAACAATATCCGCATGGCGTGCCGAAGCTGTCCACTGAAAATCATGAACAACAAATGTGTCGAGCTTTTTCCAGGCTTCAACCATTTCGTTGCGATTTTGCTGATGCGAAAATGGATTGCCTCCAGCCCAATAAACCATATGCAATTCAGGCAAAACAATGTCTGAGCCATTGTATTTAATGGTTCTACCAGGATGAAGTAACGATTCGACAACGCGACAAACCGGAATAGCATTTGACTTTGGCTGACATGCCGATTCGGTGGAACCGGGTTTGCAACCCGCCGGAAGATCTGTTACCGGTGCAGCTGGTCCGTCGGTAATACCACCAAGAATTGGACTTGTTGCCGTCGGTGAGCCGCCACTGCAATAATGGTAGCTGAAACCAAAACCGCCACCTGGCAAACCTATCTGGCCAAGCATCGAACATAAAGTGACCAACATCCAGTGGGCTTGCTCGCCGTGGTGTTGACGCTGTATCGACCAGCCTGCCGCGATCATAGTACGGTTACCGGCAAAATCACGAGCGAGCTGCTTAATAGTTTTGGCATCTATACCGCAGATTTCCGATGCCCATTCAGCAGTTTTCGCTGTACCGTCTTCTTTACCCAGAAGATAGCTCAGAAATTTATCAAAACCGACAGTATATTTCTTCAAAAAATCTTCGTCATGCAGTTTTTCCGCATAAAGTGTGTGGGCAATCCCCAACATCATAGCAACGTCGGTTTGCGGACGTGGTGCCAACCATTCACCATTTAAATACTGGCATGTTTCAGTTCTGATCGGATCAATGCAGATAACACGGATACCGGCTTTTTTAACTTCTTCCAAACCAACAAAACCGCCGTGATCGGGTATTAACCAGCCGATCTGGTTTGTATTGACCGGATTACAGCCCCAAAAAACAAGAGTCTTGGTATTATCTCTGACAACATCCCAAGTTGTGCACTGTTCATAGACTTCCAGTGAACCGACAACATGAGGCAGTATAACTTGTGCTGCACCGGTTGAATAGTCGCCGAGAGAATTAACAAAACCGCCTGTTGTCTTCAGCATCCGGCGTAGCAGAGTGCGGCAATTGTGGAACTTTCCAACACTCTTCCAACCATAAGAGCCGCCGAAAATACCGTTCGAGCCATATTTCTTGCGAACGCGCGTCAGTTCTCCGGCTACCAAATCAATGGCCTTATCCCAACTCACGCGGACAAAATCGCCGGTTCCACGGCCTTCCGGATCTGCACCGGGTCCTTTTTCCAACCACGCGCGACGCACCATCGGATATTTAATGCGCGAGGGTGAATAGATAGAATCCATCATACCTTCAAGCATAGGTGTAGGATGAGGGTCATTTTCCCACGGGGTAACTTCCACGAGTCGACCGCTTTCAACGCGACCACGGAAAACGCCCCAATGGCTACCCGACATGGTTAATTTTGAGGCTGATTGAGCCAGAGCACCGCGACTAAGAAGTGAACCGCTTGTTGCACCGATCATGGCCAACATTGCACTACTTTTCAGAAATGAACGACGGTTCATTTGCGGTAATGTAATTTTTGTTTTGTCGAATGACATGGCATTCTCCTAGAGTTTAAAATTGTCTTTGTTGCTAACTAGGCAACCAAAAGCGGTAAGATAGATGACGAGGAGCCGAAGCAGTTGATCATAAAAGCTGGCAGCAGCGACTTGGCTGACAGCCGTGCTCATCTGAGGAACCCAATCCGTCAATCGCATTAAAAGACCGTTTATAGATGCCTCATCCTGCTGACGAAAAGCTTCTGCCAACGCTGCTATTTCCAATGCTAGATGATCGGCAGGTTCCTTCAATGCGGAGCTCACCGAAACATCCATTCTGGAGAGGTTGTCAAGCATTTCAACATAAGGAATCTGGAATAATCTTCCATTGGCATCTTTATAACAACTTTCATAAGGCGGTACAGAGCAAGGACCACCGGCACCATCAAACAGGCTGATAAATTGTTGCGAAAGTGTACGGTCCAATTCGTCAATTGAATGATTGCGGAAAAAATCCGCAATCATTTTCGTTAATTCGGGTGCTTCGAGAGTTTCTCCGAATTCGCTCAGAAAAGCCATGATCTTGGCCGAGAAACATTGTTCAAGAAGTTTTCTGCTTGGTGGTGCAATGAATAATTGCGAAAACCAGTCCAGAATACCGGCTTGAACGCGATATTCCTGGTTAGAATTTTGCCCGGTTGGTAAAAATGTCTCTTCTGAATGTGCAACAGACATTAGTGTACCTCTCCATCTTCATGAACATCTTTTGAATGGTTCTGTAGATAGCTTAGAAGCAAACGATATTGATCCGGCGTCAATGATGTATAACGTTTCATTGCATTGAGATTGCCAATCCATTGATTAGCAAGCAGGTGTCCGGATTCAGGCAACGAGTGACATACACTACATGTCGAACTGAAAAGATCGGACGTATAAGCCCACATATCGCCAAGTGAAACGTTGACATCCTTGTTGCTTGTCCACAATTCCAAACTGACAGGATACCATGTTTGTTTTGTTTCGGGGTCGACGACGGCTTCGCCCAATTTATAGGAAGAAATCGCTTTATCGCCAAGAACAGCATACATGATACGTTGTCCCTGCTTGGCGTAAACCACTGACGGAGCACCGCTCATTTGCCAGCCGTCTAAACGGACTTTTATTTTATCCGCTTTGTGGTCAACCACGGAAAGTTTTGCTGCTGCCAATAATTTACCATCTTCATCACCCGAGCCATTTTCATTTATATAAAACGGCTTTGTATAAACTGCATAAACAGTATCGGCATTTTGGACAACGTTTTCAGGTGACGTAGGCAAAGTTACGTCAAGTTTATTTGTTTGAGGCAACATTACTATTTTCGACGTGCGATTTGGTTCCGGCTGGCCAGGAGCCGGCAAGTCAACAGCCGCAATCGTCTTGATGTAGGCTGCCATTGCTCGCAAATCTTCATCGGGAAGCTGTTTGGTATTTTTGATAACTTCCGCCATGTCGCCACCAGCAACTTTATTAATCGGGCTTTTTCCTGTTTTCAGGTAATTATAAATCGAATTTTCTGCCCAGAATTTAATACCAGTATCGTCCTGGCTAATATTGGGAAAATGACCTTTTCCGTCAGGCGTTGGTCCACCACCGTACCGCAAATTGCTTTTGATTACGCCCATAAAATTGCGTGTAGAGTGGCATTCTGCACAGTGGCCTGCGCCTTCAACCAGATAACGTCCGCGTTCAAGAAGATGTTCTTCTTTTTTTGCGGCTTCGGTATCCGTTGTCTGCGTGGTTTTTATTGATGGTAAAGCTTTGCCGTCGAGAAATGCTAAGCGCCATATACCAACACCGCGACGCATGTTGAATGGAAACTTCAATTCATGGTCCGGAGCTGCGCCTGGAATAGGTTCGAGCGACTTGATATAAGCAAACAGATCGCGGACATCATTTGCTGTTAACCGTTGATAGGATGTGTAAGGAAAAGCGGGATAGAGATTTTGGCCGTCCGGCATTATACCGTTTGGCCCGACACCTTCGCGCACAGCTTTGGTAAATTGTTCAAGAGTCCAATTTCCAATACCGTCCTTTTTGTCGGGAGAAATATTGGGCATATAAAAACGCCCGAATTCTGTATCCAAGGCACGTCCACCGCCTAATTTCAACGAGTTTTCCTGATTTGGCGAAGCGTGACAAGTGGAGCAATCACTGGCAACAAAGACGATTCGACCATTTTCCAGATCGGGCGATGAGTTGTCAGCGACATCTCGCTTGGGATGAGTAAGTGACCATGTAATCGGGGAGGTGAGGACAAAAAAACCTGCAACCCCTAAAACAACAAGAACCAAAAACCATCGGGTTAGCCGTTTCATATTTTTGGCATCCTTCTATGCAACTTTGTGTTCAATTTTTTTCTCTGGCACTTGATCCCTGTTTTGCCCCCTTAACAGGAATGCCATTCAGTTAATGTTAAAAGTTAATGTGACGGAGGCTATGTAGTTTCCAAATATCACGATTTCGTGACAAAGAAACATAAATTTAGAAAAAAAATAAAAAAAATAAAAAAATAATAAAAACAGATAGATGGAAGCAAGCTCGTTAAAAACCTTTTGCAAAATTGTCATGATTTCGTCTTATTTTGAGACTGTTATTCGACTTGATAATGGAAATTTAAAAGATGAGTTTTTAACGAAGCTTTTTAAAAACAAAATGTATTTTTTGCGTAAATATTTCAAACGCCAGCAAAAAGGAGTTTCTCGATTCTATTTTGGAAAGCAATAAAACTGTTTTTCATATAATCGTAAAATAACCACGGCGTTGAAGATTATGGTGCTAAATTGCCGCAACACCAAGAAGAAATTCTCAAATATATGACTTGGTTGCAGGTTTGTGATATAGGCATTTAACCTTTAAAAGGCATATTTCAAGTCTTTCCTATAATTTAAAAAAATGTTTTTCTAAAAGTGTGGTCAATTTAGTTTTATTATACCGTTCACTTCTAGCGAATGAGCATTGATTGGCAAGAAGCCGGTTAAAATCAGGACATAGATTGTATTCTTTTAAAGTTGTGAAAATGACGGTAAAAGCTGCAAAAAATTTACCAGATGGGCGTAATTTACTGAAAAAGTATGTTATATAAAGTTGTTGGTAAATATTGCATATTCGGCTGTTTCGACGAAAGTCGTTTTTGTTACGATAATTTTGTTTGTCGTTTTAGAAATAAGGCTGATAAACGCACAATGGTAGCCGCATAAAACATTAGGGATGAAGGGAAAGCGATATGGCTTTACGCACGAAAAACTCACCAAATTCTGAGGCTGATCACGCCGGTGGCGAAGTGATAACCATGGAAACCCCTGAACGCTTCGTTAACCGTGAGTTTTCTTGGCTGCAGTTTAATAGTCGGGTTTTAATGGAAGCCGCAAATAAAAAGCATCCATTACTCGAGCGTTTAAGATTTTTATCCATATCGGCAACTAATCTTGATGAATTTTTTATGGTGCGCATTGCGGGGCTTGCCGGACAAGTTAGGGCGGGAATTGTGACACGTAGTGCCGACGGGCGCACACCACAAGAACAACTTGATTTTGTGTTGGCCGAGGTTGCACGTCTTCAAGCAAACCAGCAGCAGGAATTGCGCGCATTGCGCCATGAACTTGAACAGGAGAAAATTGCAATAATTCGGCCTGATCGTTTGACCGATACTGAAAAAACCTGGTTGGAAAATCATTTTCTTGAAACAATATTTCCTGTCTTGACGCCGCTTTCGATAGATCCTGCCCATCCTTTCCCTTTTATTCCGAATTTAGGATTTTCTATAGCCCTTCATTTATTGCGCCGCGACGACAAACAGCCAATGACGGCACTTTTGCGGCTACCCACAGCATTGAAGCGCTTTGTTCTGTTGCCCGATGAAGGCAATGGCTATCGTTTTATTTCGCTGGAAGATATTGTGAGCCTGTTTATTGGCCGACTGTTTCCGGGGTATGAAGTGAACGGAGCAGGAACATTCCGGGTAATACGCGATAGCGATATAGAGGTTGAAGAAGAAGCGGAGGATCTCGTTCGCCTGTTTGAAACGGCATTGAAGCGTCGGCGTCGTGGCCAAGTTATCCGCATAGAATTCGATGCCGAAATGCCGGAAGATTTGCGCCAATTTGTTACGACCGAATTAGGTGTGCCAGACAACAGGATAAGTGTTCAAGATGGTTTGTTGGCTCTTAATATGATTTCCGAAATCGTTTCAATTCCCCGTCAGGATTTGAAATTCATTCCATATAATCCGCGTTTTCCGGAGAGAATTAGAGAACATGCCGGTGATTGTTTTGCCGCGATTCGAGAAAAAGATATCGTTGTTCACCATCCTTATGAATCGTTTGATGTTGTCGTTCAATTCTTGCGTCAGGCGGCCGCCGATCCGGACGTTGTGGCAATCAAACAGACACTTTATCGTACTTCGAATGACAGCCCGATTGTGCGCGCACTTATTGATGCATCTGAAGCGGGTAAATCGGTGACAGCTTTGGTCGAGTTGAAAGCCCGTTTTGACGAGGAGGCAAATATCCGCTGGGCCAGAGATCTCGAACGGGCCGGCGTACAGGTTGTTTTCGGCTTTATCGAATTAAAAACGCACGCCAAAATGTCCCTCGTCGTTCGTCGTGAAGAAAATAGACTGCGTTCTTACGTCCATTTGGGAACGGGTAACTATCATCCGATAACAGCAAAAATTTACACCGATTTATCGTTCTTTACGACCGATGACGATATTGGCCATGATGTTCAGTTGATCTTCAATTATATTACCGGTTACGCGCAGCCGGATGAACCGATGAAACTGGCTTTTTCACCCTTGACATTACGGCGTCGCATCATGGGACATATAGAAGACGAAATTGCGCATGCACGCGATGGAAAACCGGCCGCAATCTGGATGAAAATGAATTCACTTGTTGACCCGCAAATTATCGACGCTTTATATCGTGCCGGTCAGGCGGGTGTTCAGGTCGATCTTGTTGTGCGTGGAATTTGCTGTTTGCGCCCTGGAATTCCCGGTTTTTCCGAAAATATTCGGGCGAAATCCATTGTTGGACGTTTCCTGGAACACAGCAGAATATTCTGTTTTGGTAATGGCGAGGATTTGCCTAACGAAAATGCGATCGTCTATTTTGGCTCTGCCGATATGATGACAAGAAATCTTGACAGGCGGGTTGAAACATTAGTACCCGTCTTTAACAAGACAGTCCATCAGCAAATTCTTTCGCAAATCATGTTGGCAAATATTATAGATAATCAACAAAGTTTCGAGATATTGAGTGATGGTACGTCAAGGCGGATAAATCCGCTCAAAGGCGAAAAGCCGTTCAATGCGCAGGAATACTTCATGACAAATCCGAGCCTTTCTGGCCGGGGTAAGTCGTTACGCTCTTCGGCACCGCGTATCATAGCGCTTCGCCGTCAACAAACTGAAACAACAACTAAAGACTGATAGTTCGATGGTTAATTCTTTGGCGCAAGGTCGATTAAAGGGACGCAAACCTGTTGCTGTAATCGACATAGGTTCAAACTCTGTTCGTTTAGTAGTTTATGAAGGGCTGGTGCGCTCGCCGACTGTCCTGTTTAACGAAAAAATCCTCTGCGGACTTGGCAAGGGTGTGGCAAAAACAGGACAGTTGGAACCGGAATCGGTCGAGATGGCTTTGCGCACCTTGCGGCGGTTTTATGCAATTTGCAAACAGATTGATGTTGCCGCCATTCATACTTTAGCGACGGCTGCAGCACGCGAAGCAAGCAACGGACGTGCGTTTATTGATGAGGCCGAACAGATATTGAAAAGCCGGATCAAGGTTTTAACCGGCAAGGAAGAGGCGACATATTCCGCTTTCGGCATTATCTCGACTTTTCACCACCCGGATGGAATTGCGGGGGATTTGGGGGGCGGTAGTCTCGAATTGGTCGATATTCATGAAACCAGCGTCGGCGAGGGGATAACTCTGCCGCTTGGCGGATTGCGTCTTCAAGATATGTCGGACAATGATATTGGCAAAGCAACAAAAATTGCCCGTAAATATTTAAGAAGCAGCGAGATATTGACAAAGAACAAAGGGCGCAATTTTTATGCGGTCGGCGGTACATGGCGTAATCTGGCAAAACTTCATATCGCAATAAAGCGTTATCCACTTCCGGTCATGCATGGTTATGAAGTGGAGGCCGCGGAACTGGAAGCTTTTTTGCACCGCGTTGCAAAAGGGCAAATCGAACAGCTCAAAAATATTTCAGCCATTTCTAAAAATCGTCGTCAGCTGTTATCATATGGTGCAACAGTACTCACTGAAGTTTTACGCTGTCTTAGCCCTGACAAAGTGATATTTTCGGGAGCTGGCGTGCGTGAAGGGTTTTTATTTTCCCAACTGCCGCCTAAGCTGCGCAATGAAGATCCACTCATTGCGGCATGTCAGGAAATGGCAACGCTTCGTGCACGTTCGCCACAGCAAGCTTATGATCTTATAGGTTTTACCGAAAATGCTTTTGACATTTTCGGTTTTCAAGAAAACGAGGAACAAAAAAGATATCGCGAAGCTTCCTGTCTGCTTGCCGATATTGGCTGGCGTTTTCATCCCGATTATCGGGGCGATCAATCGGCCAATCAGGTTGCTTTTGGTCCATATCCTGGCATTACCCAT
>NZ_CALYQK010000073.1 GCF_945285465.1 uncultured Bartonella sp.
TTCAGCCGCACGTTTATATGACGGCAGCCCGAAAAGACCAAGCACAGTCATACCAGAAGCGCGCATCAATTTGTTATGCTGGGCAACAAGAAGATTTTCCAGAACCGTTAAGCCGGTAAACAGGCGAATATTCTGGAACGTACGGGCAACTTTGGCTTTTTTGGTAATTTCAAAATCGGCCAAACGTTCCAACAAAAAGGTTTTTCCTTCTTTTGTGTGAAGCGACAACATTCCGCCCGTCGGTCGGTAAAAACCGGTAATGCAATTAAAAACCGTTGTCTTGCCCGCGCCATTTGGTCCGATCAATGCAGTAATTTTTCCGCGTTCAACGTCGAAACTCAAATCATCAACAGCTACCAGACCGCCAAATTGCATGCGTAAATGTTCTATTTTGAGAAGGATATCACTGTCAGCCATCAGCCATTTCCTTCTTTTGTAAAATCACCCGAAACCGCTTTGCGCACTTTCAAAAATGCGCTTGGTTGGCGTTTTCCGACAAATCCGCGCGGCTTCCACACCATAACAAAAACCATGGCCAGGCCAAACCATAACATCCGGTATTGTGCCGGGTCGAAGTCCGGGCCAAATATCATTTGAAGTGTTGGTACATCGCGCAAGAGTTCCATGCCGCCAATCATAACAACAGCCGCAATTGCGATACCGCCGAGCGAACCCATTCCACCCAAAACAACTATTGCCAGTATAATGGCCGATTCATCAAAAATGAAACTTGTATAATCGGCGCGCCCCTGCCTTGCAGCGAAAAAGGCACCGGCAAAACCGCCAAACATGGCACCAATGGAAAAAGCAGTCAATTTTGTTGTTACTGTATTGATGCCAAGTGAGCGACAGGCAATCTCGTCTTCTCTGAGTGCTTCCCATGCGCGTCCAATAGGCAAACGGCGCAGTCGCACCACAACCCAGGCGGTTATCACCACCATGACGAGAATGACATAATAAAGGAAGATCTTATAATGTGCCGCCTGAAATTGCAGACCGAACGTTTCAGCAAACCCGCCTTCTCCTTTGGTAAACGGTATGCCGAAAAATGTTGCCTTTTTCACTGAAAGACCAGCAGCACCACCGGTAACAGGAGTCCAGTTTTGCAAGATTGTGCGAATGATTTCGCCAAAAGCCAATGTAACAATAGCAAGATAATCGCCACGAAGCCGCAACACCGGAAAGCCCAACATCATTCCCCAAAGGGCGGCAAAAATGCCCGCCAGCGGCAGACACAGCCAGAATGAAAAACCGAAATGGTTGCCAAGAAGCGCAACAGTATAGGCACCAACAGCATAAAAAGCGACATAACCGAGATCGAGAAGCCCGGCAAGCCCGACAACAATGTTGAGTCCCCAGGCAAGCATGACATAAATCAGAATCTGGATTGCATAATTGTCGATCCATTTTTGTGATTGATTCAACGTATCAACGAAAAATGTCGTTACCAGAAACGGATAAACAAGCAACAACGCCAATATAAAGCCCGGTGCATATTTTTGCACACTCGGCCCTACTTCCCGCACTGTTATTCTTATCGACTGTTGAAGGCCTTTGGCATAAAGAAAAATTATTGCCAATAATAGAAATGCTGCAATCACGCCGCCGGCAATCAAAAGCTGACGTGCTTGTGCGGAAAAAACATAGGTTGATTGAGCCGAAGCATCAGCATAATAAAGCCATGCCCGATAGGCGATAAACAGAATGACGGAAGGAACAAGGGCAAAAATTGCGCCTTTTTTACCACCACCAAACAAACACCAGGTGAAACGGCCAACACCGGCAATCACTATATAATTCAATAAATAACCGATCTGCGGTGTCAAAGTCATTTCGTTGCGAAGATTAAGATCTGCCCTGAAACCGACGATAAAAACAAATAGCAGGAAAGCTATAAGAGCGGTCTTGGCTCCTTCGCCAAGTGCGTGAGCAATATCGACTTTTCCGGGATTTGGAAAGGATGGTATCTGGTTCATGGCCGTTTACTTAAACCTTTTCAACTTCCGGCCGCCCAAGAATACCAGACGGCATAAAAACAAGGACAATGGCAAGGATCGAAAAAACAGCGACATCTTTATATTCGGGTGGAAAATAGGTTTGCCACAAAGCTTCGGTCAAACCGATCAGCAGACCACCTAAAACAGCGCCGGGAAGAGATCCGATACCACCAAGTACGGCTGCCGTAAAAGCTTTGATACCGGGAATAAAACCGTCAGAAAAATGGATCTGACCATAGTTGACGAGATAAAGAGTACCGGCAATTGCCGCAAGTGCCGCGCCCATAATAAAGGTAATGGAGATTATGCGATCGACATTGATGCCCAAAAGTGCTGCCATCTTGCTGTCTTGTTCAACAGCGCGCTGGGCACGACCAAGCGACGTTTTACTGACAATATGAGAAAAAATAAAAAGCAGAACAGCCGTCACGACAACAACAAGAATCTGTTTATTCAAGATAAAAATATCGGTCCCCGGTACAAAAAAACCACCACTGACCATTTCGGGAATGGGTTTATTACGTGGTCCTTGTTCAACTTGTACAAAATTGCGCAACACAAACGACATGCCGATCGCGGTAATCAATGGTGCAAGCCGGAACGAACCACGCAAAGGGCGATAAGCCACTCGTTCTATGACCCATGCCCAAACAGAGGTAAATATCATCGAGACAACCAACATGATGAGAAGTGCTAAAGCGATTGGCACGGCTGCCGGTAATGTCAACAACATCATAAACACGATCATGGCAATAAAGGCGCCAATCATGAAAATATCGCCATGGGCAAAATTGATCATGCCAAGAATGCCATAGACCATCGTATAGCCGATGGCGATCAGCCCGTAGATTGCGCCGAGAGCAACGCCATTTATCAGTTGCTGAAAAAAATAATCCATTAGCTATGTGTTCCCTATGTTTTTTCTTTTACACTATCAACCGTAAAATGAAAGCAAACGTCTTTTATAGGGATTAGCGCAATCAAATGCAGTTTCAAAGCGTTTTTTGATTTTCCGGTTTTGTTAAATAGAAAGAGACACAAAACTGCTTCAATCTGACGCGGCTTTAGCAGAATTTTCGGGCTTTACTGCCGTATAGACCCGAGTAATTACCGACATTCCCGGGATGAGACGTCCGGCATCTTTCTGATCGGGGTCCACTTCAATACGAACAGGAATACGTTGCGCAACCTTAGTAAAATTTCCTGTAGCATTATCCGGCTTCAACACAGCAAATTCCGATCCTGCAGCCGGCGAAAACCGTACAACATGCCCCTTCATCTTTTTACCGTTCAATGCGTCAACCGAAAACACAACCGGCTGGCCAGTCTTCATATTGGCACATTGTGTTTCCTTATAATTTGCAATAATCCAAACTTCATCGGGCACAACGGCCAAAAGTTGGGTACCAGCCGTTACATATTGACCGAGTTTGGCGCCCACTTCACCAACATGACCATCACGGGGGGAATATATTTTCGTATGATCAAGATCTATTTTTGCAAGTTCTACAGCCGCTTCTGCACTTTCAACATCCGCTTTCAGGCCTTCTCTATCGACAAGAATCCTCTTCAACGCCTGCTTTTTAACTTCGAGCTCGGCACCGGTTTGATCGAGATTGGCGCGCGCCGAATCCTCGGTGCTTTGAGAAGACACACCGCGCTGGGTTAATGGTTCGACGCGTTTCCAATTTAATTCCGATTTTATAAATGCCGCTTCTGCCGAACGAATATCGGCTTTCGCCGACTCTTCCTGCTGAAAAGAGCTAGCAAGAGCAGCCTTTTTTGAATCGAGTATTGCGATAGCCTGATTGACCCTTTGCTTATAGATGCGGTCGTCTATCTCAATGAGGAGCTGTCCTTGTTTGACGCGTTCATAATCTTTGATTTTTACGCTCGAAATATCACCGGCCACTTGTGGGCTGATCATTGTTACAAAGCCTTTGACATAAGCATTATCAGTTGTCTCAATGGTACTGATAAAAGGAGGCAATTGCCACGCCCATAAAATAAGCAATATTCCACAAACCCCGGCAATAATTGAAACCACTGTCGCCTGTGAACGTAGAAATTTAATCATTTTGTTTTATCCGCTTTTTCAGAGCCAAAAGGCTTTTTAATAAAAAAGTTTTTTTATCAAGTTGCTTCTATTACACTTTTTTTGATCATACAGCGTGAGCCGATATCTGGTTTTGCTTTTCTTTGAAGTTACGAACCCCTCTCAATCCCATTCTGATAAGCAACGCGATCAAAACAACCAAAGCAATACAGGAGTAAAGCCGGAATACATCATTATAAGCAAGAACATTCGCTTCAAGCGTCGCTTTTTTGGCTAAAGTGGCCAGACCTTCGCTATTGAGTAAAACCGGATCGTTAATAACATGTGAATAAACGGCCGAAAGCTGTTTGACATCGTCAGCAACAATCGGATCGCTCATGACAAGTTGTTGGGTTAAAATATTGGAATGATATTTTTCAAATACAATCTGTAGGCTGCCAAAAAAGGCCGAACTCATCAGACCACCGGTATTTTGGGTAAACAGAAATACCGCAATAAAACTCAAAATATAATTTGGTCCGCGCGCAATTGCTGTTGCCAGCCCCTTCGACATTGAGGGAGGAAGAAACAATGCATAGCCCACACCGATCATTCCCTGACTCAAAATCATTTGATTTGGCCGTGTGAGGTTAGTGGCGTGGCTATCCATAAAAGACCCGGCAGCAAGCAAAATAAGGGCAATTACGTGAAAAAGATCTTCTCGCCCCGGCTTGAAAAATGCTGCACATGTAAGACCTCCCAGAACTGTTCCAACCACAACACCGGCATGCATGACTTCCATTTCCCGATTAAGCAAGCCGAAAAGACCAAAGAAATTAGACGCCAGAGTTGCCTGTTCTGACAAGAGAACTCTAAACATCAAAAGCACAATCGCAATATGCAACATTTCCTTGCTAAAAAGCCAACGCAAATCAATGAGCGGGTTCTTGCGATTGAGTTCGATAATCGAGGCCACCATCAAACATAACGCGGCAAAAGCGAGCCACCACCCCATCCATTCGACTTCACGCCACCAGTAAAGTTTACCGACCGGCATAATTGCCGCATTGATGCCGAGGCCAACAGCAATCAACCCGAAACTTACATAATCCATCTTCTCGATGACTTTTTCTCGTTTGATCGGTGTCAGGGGAAGAGAAAAAATACATCCGAAACCAATGAGTGCCATTCCCATTTCCAAGGCAAACAGACCGTGAAAACCGGCATGGTCAATCAAGGACGGTGACACCAGCCGCGATAAAGGCACCGCGAGCGCAATATTCATAAGATTGAGACTTAAACCTATTGTTCGTTTTTTTGCCGGAGCAAACGCTTCAATCATATAGAAAAAAGCGAGTGAAGACATCGGGGCCGCCGCTATCCCGGCAAAAAAACGGACAATAATTGCCGATTGCAAATCCGTCACAAACAGATGCAAGGTACATGTGAGCAAAAAACCTATAATTGATAATTCAGCGAAAAGACGCAAGCCATACTGATTGCGTATTTTAATAAGAAAAATAGAAAGACTGACATTGGGTGCCATGTAAGCGCCAACAAGCCATGTAGTTTCCTCAACCGTTGCATGGAAAAAACCGGTCAACTGGTTGATATTCGACTGCACCATATTGGCACCAAGGCCGTATACCCATTGTAAAATGCTGGCGGCAAAAATATAGATCAGGCATTTATAAATTGGCCCGGCAAAAATTTTCCCCGGATTGGGAAACGGCGGTTGCTGTTCGTCTTCCGGGAGCGGGAGAACACCTGTGCTCATATATTCTCCTCTTTTTCTACCGTTGCCACACTATACCGAGGGGCAAAGATCGCCGTTGCGATACTTTTCCCGTTTACCCGATTTGAGTCAGTACCGTTCATCGCAATGTTGCCGATTTTTGCTGCATATATTTCAATCCTGTCCACGATATTCTGGTCTTAATTTCCTTACCATCATCAATTTCGTACGCCATCATCTTCAGATAGACTTGGCAAAAAAACCATTTGCTTCTACTATGTCAATAATGTTGACGAACGTCATATTGCTGTTTGCTATTTAATCCTTCAGTTTTTTGAAAAACCGGCGAGTTCCCTCAATACTGTCATTGCTGAAGCAAAAGCCGGTGTCAAAATCTGGCATCGACTATGCTCCTTCAATATAGTGCATAAACAGCGGCTGAACTTAGGCACAAGGTCAACAAATAGCGCTGTTGCAATGGCGCTTTTCATTATCTTCCTGAAGGATTTGTGTCGTGTGCGAATTGCTCACGCGCAAGCTATATAAACGAACAGCCCAATGTGCAATTCACATCAGCATATCTCACAAAGGGTTGATAAAAGTAGATTTTCTATCTTCCGGTTTGATTTCAGCAAAAACATTCTGCTGATAGCATCAGGCGACCGCCTTTTTTGCAATCACCGGAAAGAAAAAAAATAAATTGCCGCGAAAACATCCACTGCTTTTTAAAATTGTGATGCCTTTTAAAATTAGTTTGAACCATTCAGAACTTTTGTTGCTTTTTGGCGTTTGCAAATCGGCAAAGTTTTGAAATTTGTTATTTTTCCGATATTCATTTGGCAATATTTGCCAAAATTGTTCAATGCCGATTACCCTGCCCGTTTGAAGCGAATCGGCCGGTTTGGTATTTCTGCTGCCAAAGGCAAGTCGTTAACGCAATAATTGTCTGCGCGTTTTGGTTCAATTATTTTTTGAACGGCGCCAACCAATAGTGATAAAGGATTTTGACCAAGTAAATTTGGTAAAATGCAGCTATCCCGATATTACGTCAACAAAATTGGTTTTTGAAAATATTGGTGAACCGGACAGTTTTCCACTAACCCATTTTTGGAAATTTCAAAGGACTAATATAGTCTGCTCCACACCCATGAGGAAAACGATGCCGCTATTTTGATGATATAAATGTCGATAGAGTTATTGAGGTCCACTACCCGATATAACATTGTGGATAGAATCCAACTGATGAAGAAAATCCTCGGCCTTATTGCGCGCTTCGTCATCAACCGCCGCATTGAATACTTGACGGGCCTCTTCAATACGCCGCTCAAGATCGCTTTCGTCAAATTTTTCTGAAGAAATAGCAGACTCGGCCAATATAGTACACCTCGTGGCTGTGATATCAGCAAAACCGCCATAGACGATAAACGTCATATCACCGCTGGCTAATTTTACACTAATCATTCCCGGTATTACAGAAGTCATGGTTGGTGAATGATTGGGAAGAATAGTCAGATAACCTTCGCTTCCCGGCAAAACAACTTCCATTGCTTGTTCTGAAAGCAATAACCGCTCTGGAGAAACCAGTTCAAATAAGAAAGTTTTAGCCATATCTTTCATCACCTTAACTCTATCCGACCATAATGCTGGCGACTACGGTCGTGATGCTCCAAAAGCTTTTAAAATCGTGCAGTACTAAATGTGATTCAACCCGTCAAAACACTGCAAAAAGATCTGCCATCTTTAAGTGACGGCAGAACAAAACCGTTACGATGCTTCCTCTGCAATACGCTGAGCTTTTTCGACGGCTTCCTCAATAGAACCTACCATATAGAATGCCGCTTCGGGAAGATAGTCATATTCACCGGCACAAAGCCCCTTGAAGCCTTTAATTGTATCTTCCAACGCTACGAGCTTACCCGGTGATCCTGTAAATACTTCAGCAACATGGAACGGTTGCGACAAGAAGCGTTCTATTTTACGGGCACGAGCCACTACAAGCTTATCCTCTTCGGAAAGTTCGTCCATTCCGAGAATAGCAATAATATCCTGAAGTGACTTATAACGCTGCAAAATTGTCTGAACCTGACGAGCAACGTTATAATGTTCCTCCCCGACAACCAGTGGATCAAGCATACGCGACGAAGAGTCAAGCGGATCAACGGCCGGATAGATACCCTTCTCGGCGATAGAGCGTGACAAAACTGTTGTTGCATCAAGGTGCGCAAACGATGTTGCCGGTGCAGGATCGGTCAAGTCATCGGCAGGAACATAAATGGCCTGAACGGAGGTAATGGAACCCTTGTTGGTTGTCGTAATACGCTCTTGCAGTGCACCCATATCGGTTGCCAATGTCGGCTGGTAGCCAACTGCCGAGGGAATACGACCCAGAAGCGCCGAAACCTCGGACCCGGCCTGGGTAAAGCGGAAAATATTATCGACGAAAAACAAAACATCCTGACCATCGTCACGGAAGCTTTCGGCAACAGTCAATCCCGATAGCGCAACACGGGCACGAGCCCCCGGAGATTCATTCATTTGCCCGTAAACGAGTGCACATTTTGAACCTTTTGCCGAGCCGTTGTTTTCTTTCGGATTAACATTGACATGGCTTTCGATCATCTCGTAATAAAGGTCGTTTCCTTCACGCGTACGTTCGCCGACACCGGCAAAGACCGAATAACCGCCATGCGCCTTGGCAATATTGTTGATCAATTCCATAATCAAAACTGTTTTACCAACGCCAGCACCGCCAAACAACCCGACCTTGCCGCCCTTGGCATACGGAGCCAAAAGATCAACAACCTTAATGCCGGTAACGAGAATTTCTGATTCGGTCGACTGATCGACATAAGGTGGTGCTGGCTGGTGAATGGCACGAACTTTATCTGAATCAATAGGTCCGACCTCATCGACAGGTTCGCCAATCACATTCATAATGCGTCCCAGTGTTGCTACCCCAACAGGAACACAAATCGGCGCGCCGGTATCAACAACCTCATGACCACGAACCAAACCGTCGGTTGTGTCCATAGCGATGGTACGTACGGTATTTTCACCAAGGTGCTGCGCTACTTCAAGCACAAGGCGTTTTCCAAGGTTTTCTGTTTCCAAAGCGTTGAGGATTTTTGGTAAATGCTCGTCGAATTGCACATCAACAACGGCACCGATAATCTGCTTGATATGTCCAACAACACCTTTTGTCTTATCCAGCACAAAGCCACCTTCTTTGTCTGCCACAGAAGACGATGCTTTTACTGCTTTGTCAGCTGTTTCTTGAGCAGATGTCTTTGCTGGAGCCGCAGAGGCTGCAGGTTTGGCCGCAGCTTTCGCTGTTACTTTCTTTTCAGCAGTTTTTGTTGCTGCTGTCTTTGGGGTCGCCGCTTTTGCCATCGATCCTTACCTTCCATATTAGAGCGCT
>NZ_CALYQK010000074.1 GCF_945285465.1 uncultured Bartonella sp.
TCGGTCAAAATTTTTGGCATTTTAATATCTTTAACAATCGTTAGATTACGTAAAATCGGAAAAATCATTACATCGTCCCAACTGATAGTATCTTTGGCAACATCAGGGGCAAATGTCAGATTGGCGAGTTGATCTTCGACCTTTTGTTTGTGCTCGGGCGTTTCAAGCATGGCTTCAGCAAATGTTTTTCCAAGTGTTTTTTCTTTTTTTGCTTGAAAATATGCGATTGCCGATTGTGTAGCAAATTCCGGAAGACCGGCTTTTACATTGCGTGGAAACAAGAGCGCGTTAATGTCCAGCGAAATTTTTGACAATTGGTCGGTGACAGTTGTCCGGTTCTTTGTAGCCGGCAACACCACGCGCTTATTGTCACCAATCTCGTCGAATTTATGAGCAATGTCCAAACTTTCAACCATGGCCGTACCATCATCAAATTCCAGAATTGGCACCTGTTTTTTATTGACCAGTTTGAGACAGGTTTGCGAGTCGTCATCTAGCAAAACAATATATTCTACCGGCACACGTTTGTAGCCAGCTACCATTTTTGCACGTACACAAAATGGACAATGATCATAGTAATAGAGTTTCATTGCTATATCCCAGCGTTGATTGGTCAAAACCATAGTTTAGGCTTCTTTTATCTTAAAAAAAGCAAATTTTTTCGTGATTTAACGAATTTTCCGTCATTAGACGCGATAAGATAACAACAAATAGACAATTTGGAAGAGCAAATATCGTCATATGACTAAGGTGTATTATTTCCGGTTTGAAAAAAAATACGTTGAAAATAGCTTATTGCGTAAGACACGACGATTTTAAAGATATAACAATTCCAGAAACATAACGATGTCATAAAAAAATAAATACGGAAATTTTAATTTGCTGAGAAAATTGTAATGGTGAAGTGTTAAACGCTGTTAGATTTTGTTTTTATGTTGTTCTTTTAAAGTTTTAGTGAAAAAAATAAAATTTGAAAAATCTATACAACGGACTTATATTATTAAGGGCGAGTAGTGTTCGGGCATTTGAATCCGGACATTATATTAGAGGCGAAAATGGTTTCGATAGCACGTACAGAATTGAACAGACTGAGTAAAAATTATGAAATTCCTGGAATGCGGGCCACGCGAAATATCCAGCAGATTATTCAGTCAAATCAGGCGATACAAACTATCCGCGTTGATGACCGTAATGTGATGTCTCCGCGAATTATGGATGCCTTATCCCGTATTCGGGAACTTTCGGAAAAAGGCATTAAAGCGTCTGGTATCATCAGCCAGAATATCAATACGAATATGGCGAATGCCCAATATTTCGGGGGAACGCTTGAAGAAGCGGATGCGTCAAGATATTCCGGATTTGAAGGTGTTCCTTCAGGAAGTTTTCAGGTGTTTTCGGCTCCAAAATTGAGTGATGATCAGCTTAAAGATTTGGTGCGTACATCGGCTAAAATAGGAGGGCTGGTCAACGGGAGCGATGCTTTATATAAAGCATTGGAAAAAGGCACGGTGAAGATCTACAACCAGAAAGACGCAGAAAATCTTCTTGGTAAGGCTGTTGATTGGAAGCAGGGGAGTGTTAGCGGTACAATGTGGGATCGCAATGCAATCAACCAGCAGGAAGTGCAAAAAATTACGGAAGCTGGTAAAAAGATTTTTTCTGGCGCCATCGGTTCCATCCATTTTGCTGTGGTTTACTAATAGAAGTTCGCAATTTAAAGTTAATTTATTTTGGCCTAGTAAATCAGTGATTTGCTAGGTTTTTTTTAAAAAAATTTCTATGAATAGCGATGTGTTGCTGGAAGCTAGTGCCGTGGATGGCAGATTTATTGTGTTTTGTTGTTCTTGATATAAAAAAAGCGTTAATTATCGGTATTTTAAGATATGTTGATGTTGAAAATTTGCTAGCATAAAGGATATATGACCAAAATAGACGTTGCCGGTTTTTTAAGTATCAATAAAAAACAGTAGCAACAGTTTTTCTGGTGAAAATCGAATATGTGGCAAAGTGTTGATTTTGGCTGGCGTAGCTTCTGTTATGCATTAAAGAGCCGGAATGTAAAGATGGGGAAAACAATGCGCTTTTTCATTTTAATTTTTCTCTCTATGTTCTCGATCTCTGCGGCTGCAGAGGTCGTAAAGACGTCTGCCGCGGCAGAAAATCGCTCGACAATTGTCGGTGAAATAACCGTGGTCGATGGCGATACGCTCGAAATGAATAATCAGCACATAAAAATTTGGGGTGTTGATGCACCCAATCTTAACCAGACATGTAAAGACGGCCAAAACGCAGTATTTGATTGTGGCAAAGAGTCTGCATCGGCGCTGGCGCGTTGGCTTGTGCCGCTACAACCGGTGCAATGCGAAACAAAAGGCAATGACAATGCCGGCAATGTGATTGCCATTTGCTATAGTGCAACGGGTGATGATGTTGGTGGTTGGCTGGTTCGCAATGGTTATGCCATTGATTGGCCGAAATATTCAAATGGTTTTTATGCTGTTCCCCAAAACGAAGCCCAACAAGCAAAAAACGGCGTTTGGCAACATAATGGTGTCGAGCCTTGGAAGATTTCGAAAAATTAATCGGTTTTTTGCCTCTAGCTTATATAACGCTTTGTGGCAGTTTTGTCAGATTTTGCCGGTTCTCAGGCTTTTTAATCGTCATACTGACGGCATTTTAACTTAACCATGTAGCAATGATGGGAGAGGATGTTTACCATTTTCTAATGGGAGCCTATCTTACTAACGGCGTTTCGGCTGTATGCAAGGATTAAATCCGAGACGGGGGCTACTCGGTTGAACTGTTTTAAGATTAAAACGCAGCCTTACGATTAGCTTATTCATTTAGGTAAATGGACAACAGCTCGGGAGCATAAGATCTTCGGTTATATTGTATTCAAGGTAGGGTTAAGCTTTAAAATGACCAGACGAGCTAGCGTTGGATATGCAGATTTTAAACTTCACTAAGTTTTCATTGAGCGACGTAGTAGTAAAAAATTGCCGATTCAAATTTTTCTAATCTTTCGCTACCAAGTTATTTTTTTACCAACCGGCTTTGTTGCGGGTCATATTCATATTGCGGCAATGTGTGATCGTTGATCCTTTCCACCGCTTCGTCAATGACTGACAAAGGAACAAGGAACCACTCTTTAGGGCGAATTGGATGCCCGAACCGATCTTTGATTGAAATGTCGCATTGGGCTTTGTGAAAAACTCTATGAAGCAGGTTTTCAAGTTTTATACGATTGATATTGTAGAGCTTATAAGTCGCAACGATTTCTACATCATCCATAAGAAATGTTGTGTCAAGTTTAGCATTAGCTATGCGTATTTTAATATCGCCACCAGTTACGCCAATTTTGTGTATCAAATTACGATTTTCAACAATAAAAGGATGTTTGGATTTAGAGCAAAGCACATAAATTGTACCGCTCTCTAAAAGTTCAGGTTCGGGCGGGGCGGTAAAAAGGGGGCCAGCTTCCGGTTCGGTGATACGCCTTCCATTTTCATCTTTATATAAAGCACTTTGGAGCGATCTTAGAAGCATATTGCTTTCTGTACCATTAGAAAAAATCACTCTTAGCCGAGAATCATATTCGCCATTTGGCCCTTTAAATCGTTCTCCAACCTCGGCAATATAGGCAATGAGACCACCGAGAATAAAAAACTCTCCCTGTTTTATTTCGGCTTTTGAAAGCCCTGTGTCTTTAACAAATGCTTGTGCCGTCCTTGATTTTGTTTCAAGATCTTTTTGTATAGCTAAGAATAACGGCTTAAATTCATTAAAGTTTTTAACAAGTTTGCGGGTTCCAATTTCTTTAGCCTTTTTCTTTTCCGAATGGGGGCGTACATGACGCAAGTTTTCGATACTTCCTTCGACCGGTTCTGTTACGCCAAGTTCTGCCAATAAACGATCGTCATCAAGTTTGCGAACCTCTTTTGAACCTTCGTGAAGTTTATCCAATAAGTGATATTTATCAAAGGGTTTCAAAAGCTCCCGCCACTTTGTGTCTTGAGATAGCCGATCCAACCGTATTGCATAAAGCCGTTCAAATATATCATTTTGTTCGCCATGGTGCGGAATAGTTCCATGAATTTCATAATACTGGTTAATGTCATCAAAACCGGCAATGACTCTTTCTTCAGTAATGCTATAGGCTCGTTGTTCCTGTTGCTCAGTTTCCACGCCGAGTTCAGCTAAAAGCTCATCATCGGAAAGATCTTTCATCAACTTTTCCCCCTATTTTTGGCAAGCCAAGCAATACCTTCGGCCATGCGTTGTTCCCATGGATCCTGTGCTGCTATGCTGGGTAAACGCCCTTTTTCTTTTTTGAATTTTAAAGCACGTTCTGCCAGTAAACGTGCTTCGTCATGGGTGAGGTTTATTTTTTTGGCAGCGACAACTTCGGAAATTGTCTTCAAAGTTCCTTCATTAATTGTCTTTGATAAAATCGCATAAGCTTCTTCGAAGGGATTGATGCTGTTGATGAGATCAATGTCGAGGTTACGTACATCAAGCGCAAATTTGCGCACCCCATCTATCAAAGAGGTATTGCCAAGTTCATTTTGATTATCTTCTTTCTGGATACGTTTTTTGGCTTGTTGCACAAAGTTGAAGGCTGCAATGGCAGCTTGACGGATAGCTTCCTGATCTTCTTCATCTTGGTTGGGATAGCGCTCTTTAATGATTTTTCCCATCTGTTCAATGGTCAATTGCTCGGGGATAATATCTTTGTTGAAAAGACCGTGGCTAATTGCCGGCTTATTAGCCACTAAATCAGCGATAAGGTCGTTTATATCTTCATTAACGATGCGCTTTGCCTCATCGCTTTTAGGTTCTACCAACCCATTCAGCTCAATATGAAACTGGCCCGTATCCTCATTGAAACCGACATTTGTTGTTCTTGCATCATAACCATTTTCGCCATAATCATAGCCTTCTAATGGGGTTTGATTTTTCGGTGTGAAGTTAAAACGCGGTGCCAAAACTTGCTCCATGAGCAGGGAAAGTGCAATTGCTTTAATCGTATCATTGACCGCCTCGGTTACTTGTTCGTCACCAGCAGTTGGTTGCGCAATTAAATTGGTAAAATGGGCTCTGAATTTGCCCGGAGCATCACGGGTTGCACGGCCAATAATTTGCACAATTTCTGTTAAGCTTGAGCGGTAACCGACAGTCAAAGCATGCTCACACCAAATCCAATCAAAACCCTCTTTAGCCATGCCCAACGCAATGATGATGTCGACATGCTCTTTATGATCGATCTGTGTAGGGTCTTTAAGGGCGGTAATAACACAATTGCGCTTTGCGGGGTCGTCATCAACAAGATCGGCTATTTTTAAAATGCGACCGTCTTTCCGCTTAACCAATTGAAAACCGGTTGTTTCATCCGTCCCCTGCCAAACACCAAGAGCATTCATAATGTTTTCGACTTCAGTATTTTTGCCGCGTTTGGTGCTTTCGCGAGAATTAACATTGGGAATATGGATAATGGTTTTTTCATCGGAGTTTAAAACATCCATAATCGCATCAAGATAGTCGCTGGTATAAAAATAATAGCCGAGATCAAGTTCCTTTAAATAGTCATAACCATTGAGCTGCTCATAATAGGTATAGGTTACAGACACAAATTTTTCTTCGTCTTCAGGCAATAGAACAGGTATTGAATCACCACGAAAATACGACCCTGTCATAGCTACAAGATGCGCTTTGTCACGTTCAATCAATTCTCGCAACTGTGCTCCCAACCGGTTATTGTCGCTATCGGCCGACACATGGTGGAATTCATCAATGGCAATCATCGAATTGTCGAACGCTGCCGCCCCCAGTTCATCAAATGCAAAGCGGAATGTGGCATGTGTGCAAACCAGTATTTTGTCATCAGAGGCCAAAAATTCCCCCACCGCTTTAACCTTTGATTTGGATGTCTCCGAGCCAGAAGCATTACAAAGGTTCCAACGTGGTTCGACAATCCAATCGGTGAAAAAGCCATGTTCAGATAAATTTTGGTTGGCAAAAGACCCGCCAATTGACCGTTCTGGCACGCAGATAATAGCTTTATTGAGGCCTTGGTGATAGAGCTTATCAAGGGCAATAAACATAAGTGCGCGTGATTTGCCTGAAGCCGGTGGTGATTTTATCAGCAGATATTGTTCGCCACGCATATTATAAGCACGCGCCTGCATGGGCCGCATGCCCATTTCATCGGATTTTTTGGAAGCACCATTATGCGCCATATAAACTTGTACAGCAGGAACATATTGTTTTTTATTCATAATGGTTTCCCTCATTTTTAAACACTAGCATAGTCCAATAAAGGTTATAATGGATTTGGTGAGCACAGCTTACCCGTGGTTTTTGATGTCAACGCACAACTAATGGGGCATCTTATTCGCCATTTCAGTATACATTTGAAATAGTTTTTCCAACCGTTCTGTATCGTTTTTAAAACGGCGACCAATATAAATGCGTTCCAAAATTTCATCATTGCGATTATGGGCCAAACGCAAATCTTCGGGCATTTTTTCCGGAACATAAAGCTCTGCAGTAGTGGCCGGAAAATGCCGTTCTCTTGCCAAAAGAATGTCTTCAGCAGCATGTGTCAAATCTGCTTTGTTTTGTTTGGTCAGTTCAGGTACCGGAAAGGTATTCCACCCCAGCGTGTTGGAATAACGATAACGAGTTTCCAGTTTACCACAAACTGTTGCAGTCCAAACAAGATGGATACGAGATGTTATTAACGCCAAATTCCATAATGGTGCGTCATAGAGGGCAAAGTTACTATCACCAATAATTGCTCCATTATTTAAAAGTCCAACTGGCAGATATTCTCTATTTTCAGAACTAACGCGAGGTACAACGATTGTTTTTACTTTGCCAAAATTCATTTCACGGAATTGGTGCGGTTTATTTGCCAATTGGTTTGCACCCTTATCAGGGCTAGCTAGTCGCATTTGTTTTGTTTTATTAATGCGGTTAGCGATTGCAGGTATTGACAATGCCTCTTCTAAATTTTCATCTGTAATCCAAAGGCAATAGCGTACCTGTCCTCTGATAAATTCAGCAGAACCATAAATACGGCGGATGATTTTTTGTCTCTGGTCTTTTGTTAAACACAGTTTTTTGACATCATCCGCGGAGAGCAATAAATTTCCGCCATCCACCGGTTTGTTACCAAATGTCATAGGGGAGAGGTTAGAGATTGATAGCGACCTTTTTTCCACAATCACGTTGGTGGCCAAAACGAGATAAGCGTTTATATTCGTCACCTTGCGGGCAATAGTCGTTCCGTTGGCATCAACATCATAAAGAACAGGTTGGCGCTCACCTTTGCTGGTAAGTCCAATAATTACAACGGTAACGCCAGCATTGTGGCTGGCTAAATTTGCCCATTTGAAAGATGTATAGGCAAAAGCAATTTCGCGCCCGGCCGCAAAAATCAGAGGCCATAAAATTGGTACTTGTTGGCCTTGGGTAATGGAGTTGGTGGAAACAAAAGCACTTGCGGCATGAGTATGTTTTGCGTAATCTGCGGCTTTTAAGAACCACCCAGCAACGTAGTCTAGTGATTTCCAATTTTTGGTACGGCCAGCAAAAACCACCTTCATGTCGTCTTTTTGGCTAGCCGATTGCCACGTACTCCCCACATAAGGTGGGTTGCCACAAATATAAGTTTCACCCCCTTCGTTTTGAAAATCGATTTGTGGTTGATCAAAAGGGGTTTCAAAAAGGTCTGTGCCCTGTGCCTTCACTTCAGTGCCGGTCGGTGGGCAAATGGTTAGCCAATCAACCCGCAATGCATTGGCACAAGTGATCCAGTTTTGTGAGTTGAGCGGTAAAAACTCTGCCAACGCCAATTTGGGCCCACGATAAAGCACATCGCATTGATATTCCGCGATAATCAAACCAAGGCGGGCAATTTCAGCCGGGAAATCACAAAGTTCTATTCCACGAAAATTGGTAAGCGGTATTTTGCTTGCCACATTGCTTTCATTACGTCGTTTATTGATTTCAGCCTCTATTTCACGCATTTTTTTATAAGCAATCACCAGAAAATTGCCGGAGCCGCAAGCCGGGTCAAACACGCGAATATGGGTAATGCGGTTGCGCAAATTCAGCAACTTGCGCGGGTTATCGCCCGCTTCAGCGAGTTTTTCTTTTAAATCATCAAGAAAAAGCGGGTTTAATACCTTTAAAATATTGGGCACACTTGTGTAATGAAGTCCCAAATTGCTCCGTTCGCCATCATCAGCAATGGCTTGCACCATTGAACCGAAAATGTCAGGATTAATCCGTTTCCAATCGAGCTCTCCCGCTCTTAGCAAATAAGCCCTTGCAATGAGCGAAAATTTCGGTACGTCAAAATTACCAGCAAATAGCCCACCATTGACATAAGGAAATTGATTGGCATATGCGCGAACATTTCTGGATTTCCGGTCTTCTTGTTTTATGTTCATTGCTTCAAAAATGGATTTGATAATAAAGTGTGTATCGGAAGCATCTCTGGCTCCCATTTGCCGGATAGTTTCGGTAAAAAGTCCATTACCATTAAAAATATCCGTATCTTCAGCAAAAAAACAGAAAATAAGACGCACCATAAATTGGTTCAAATCGTGCCTTCGTGCGTCGCTGCCCCAATCAGGATTATATTTTAATAATTCCATGTAAAGTCTGTTGAGGCGGCCCGTTGCTTTAACATCAACCGGATTGTTTTTTATTTCTTTAACATTTGAAATTCCGGCAAGGGCAAGAAAAAAGCCAAAATAATTGACCAGATTTTTCAATTCGCCGGCCGCAACATCTCCGGATGTCAAATCTTCGGCACTAAAGGTTTTGCCATCAGTTGCGAGGATGAATTTCACTTTACCCGAAACTGTTTTAGGGCTCTGTTTGAGCTTGGTAAATGTTTCTTCTATGTTACCAGGCTCAGCAACAGCAATATGAATATTGTGACGTTGTAAAACGCCATTTTCAACATCCGAAATATTTGTGGTTCCGCTTTTAAGCCTTTTTATCGTTGTTTCTTTATTGCCAAACGCTTCGAGAAAAGAAAACGCAAATTCTTGCCGATTAAAAGGAGCATCCGCCAACTCTTCAAGAGCCTGTTCAATTTCTACCGGATTCATAGTTGAATTTTCTCTTTAAATTCAATCAAAAAAATCTTCAT
>NZ_CALYQK010000075.1 GCF_945285465.1 uncultured Bartonella sp.
TAAATGAACGTCTTGACGACGCTAAAGACAAGGTCAAGCTGAACGGCTTCCGCCCAGGTAAAGTGCCTGCCAGCCATTTGAGAAAAATGTATGGTAAGTCCTTCATGGCCGATGTCATCAATGGAATTTTGAACGATACACCGCGTTCGATTCTTGCTGACAGGAACGAGCGTTCGGCTACCCAGCCGCAGATCGATATGAGTGAAGACGAAAAAGAGGCCGAGAAGGTCTTGAATGGCGATGCCGATTTTGTCTTTACCTTGAAATATGAAGTTCTGCCGAAATTCGATCTTAAAGATGTTTCGGGCATCGCTATTACGCGTGAAATTGTTGATGTTCCCGATTCGGAAGTCGAAAAGCAGATTGAGCGTATACTTTCGTCAACCCGTACCTATTCACAAAAGAGCGGTAAGGCCGAGGACGGTGACAGGGTAACTATTGATTATCTTGGCAAGCTTGATGGCACACCTTTTGAAGGTGGTGCCGACAATGATGCGCAACTTGTTCTGGGCTCGAAGCAATTTATACCGGGTTTTGAGGAGCAGCTGGTAGGTGTGAAGGAAGGTGATGAAAAAGTTATCACCGTTAAATTCCCGGACGACTACAATGCAAAACATCTTGCCGGAAATGAAGCAACTTTCGATATTACCGTGAAGGAAGTTGCTAAACCGGATGAACTCAAGATTGACGACGAGGCGGCAAAGAAACTTGGCCTCGAATCATTGCAAAAATTGCGCGATATTGTTCGTGAGCAAATTGAAAATCAGTATGGCACGGTAACGCGTCAAAAGGTCAAACGGCAAATTCTGGATGCGCTTGATAATGATTACGACTTTGCAACGCCTGAACGTCTTGTTGAGGTCGAGTTCAATAATATCTGGGCGCAAATTACCAATGAATTGCAACAAGCTGGCCGTAGTTTCGCGGATGAAGATACGACAGAAGAAGAAGCGCGCGATGAATATCGCAAACTCGCAGAACGTCGCGTACGTCTCGGACTTGTTCTTTCCGAAATAGGTGAGCAGGCAGGTGTCGCTGTTTCGGAGGACGAGTTACAGCGGGCTGTCTATGATCAGGTTCGCCAATATCCGGGGCAGGAAAAACAAATCATCGAATTTTTCCGCCGTACGCCAGATGCTGTAGCAAATTTACGTGCACCGATATTTGAGGAAAAAGTCGTTGATCATTTGCTTGGAAAAGTGAAAGTGACCGATAAAAAGGTAACGGTTGAAGAACTGATGAAAGAAGACGAAGAAGAAAATTCGCCTAAAAAATCAGCTACCAAGAAAAAAACCAGCAGCAAGAAGTCTGACGAAAAAAAGACTGACGAAAAAAAAACTGTAAGCGAAGAAAAAACGCCAGCCAAAAAATCTGCTGCGAAAAAAGCAACGAAAAAAGATTGAGAAACTATTGTGAAAGATCTAGGCTCGGAATTTCCGGGCCTTTTTTATAAGTGCGGCATTTCGTGCCTGCATATGGCAGCTTACTAGGGCTTGAACTTCAGGCGTGTTTGGATTAGCCAATATAAATAATATTTTTTATAGAATGATGGATTTGCAATGACAATCGTTGATGCCCGCATCGCTGACCCGAAACGTTTCATCTCCGGCGCTACAGGTGATTGGGAAGTTATAATTGGTCTGGAGGTACATGCACAGGTCACTTCTCATTCCAAACTGTTTTCCGGTGCTTCAACAAAATTCGGAGCAGAGCCCAATGCCCATGTTTCATTTGTTGACGCAGCAATGCCCGGAATGTTGCCGGTTATTAATATCGAATGTGTGAAGCAGGCGATCAGAACGGGGCTGGGGTTAAACGCCAAAATTAACCTGAAATCGGTTTTCGATCGAAAGAATTATTTTTATCCCGATTTGCCTCAAGGTTATCAAATTTCCCAATTCAAACAACCAATTGTTGGCGAGGGAAAAATTGTCATTTCAGTTGGACCCGACAAAAAAGGTCACTTTGAGGATGTGGAAATCGGGATTGAACGTCTTCATCTCGAGCAGGACGCTGGTAAATCAATCCATGACCAACACCCGACAATGTCTTTTGTTGACCTTAACCGTTCCGGCGTTGCCCTGATGGAAATAGTCTCCAAACCAGATATACGTTCGTCCGACGAGGCAAAAGCTTATGTGACAAAATTGCGTATGATTGTTCGTTATCTTGGTACCTGCGATGGCAATATGGATGAAGGCGCAATGCGTGCCGATGTCAATGTTTCCGTTCGTCGTCCGGGTGAGGATTTTGGCACACGTTGCGAGATCAAGAACGTTAATTCAATTCGGTTTATCGGACAGGCCATTGATTATGAGGCACGCCGCCAGATCGCAATTTTGGAAGACGGCGGGAAAATTGATCAGGAAACGCGTCTGTTTGATTCGGTGAAAGGTGAAACACGTCCGATGCGCTCGAAAGAGGAAGCGCATGACTATCGTTATTTTCCTGATCCGGATTTGCTTCCGCTTGTGTTTGATCAGGCGTTTGTTGATGATATCAAGGCAAAACTACCGGAACTACCCGATGAGATTAAGGATCGTTTTGTCAATGAAATGGGGTTGAGTGCCTATGATGCTTCAATATTGGTGATGGAAAAAGCTATTGCCGATTATTTTGAAGTGGTCGCCAAAGACCGTGATGGTAAACTGGCGGCAAATTGGGTCATTAATGATCTTCTTGGCGCGTTGAATAAAGCGGGGCTTGATATAACACAATCACCAATGTCTGCCGATCAATTGGGTGGCATAATAGATCTCATCAAAGAAGGGACAATTTCCGGCAAACTAGCTAAAGATCTTTTCGAGATTGTCTGGAACGAGGGTGGTGATCCGGCAAAAGTTGTCGAAGAGCGGGGCATGAAGCAGGTAACCGATACCGGTGCCATTGAAAAAGCCGTCGATGAGGTTATTGCATTAAATCCTGACAAGGTTGGACAGGCAAAGGAAAAACCGTCAATGGCAGGCTGGTTTGTTGGCCAGGTAATGAAAAAGACTTCCGGGAAAGCCAACCCGCAGGTCGTAAATAAATTGATAAAGGCAAAACTTGGGATTGAATAACGATCATGTGGATTCGCACTGCATCCAAGGATGATATCAATGCTATTCATGATCTATTGATCGAAACATGGCATGCTAAATTTGATGATCTGGTGGAGCGTGAGGAAGTTGACCGTCAACTTGCACGACAATTCATGCCCGACATGTTAAAGAAAAACTTGAGCCGTCCGGCTTCTGAATGTGTTGTTGCCGATGATGGAGAAATATTGCATGGTGCAGCTTATGCGGCACAGGGTGCAATAAAAGGTGATTCTGAAATTGCCGTGATTTTTTATTTGTGCGTAAAGCCAGAAAGTCAAAGCAAAGGTGTCGGCCAGCGTTTGCTGATTGAACTTGAAGAAGCATTTCCTTCGGCACGAAAAATTCGTATTAATGTCAATAATAAGGATTTGAGAATGCAGGAGTTTTTCGTTGAACAAGGCTATAAAAAACTTGGAAAAAGCGGAGAACGGACAGCAACAGATGATGTTGTGTTTGAGAAAACGTTGTTTTGACGAAAATAATTATAACTTGCATTTAAAGCTGACGAGCGCCATAACATGCGTGGATGTTTTGTTCGAGGCTGATAGGCTAACTAAAAGGAGTTCACACTGAGATGGCTGGTATCTGGAAACAGATTTTTACTTGGTGGAACGGTGACACCATTAATACCCGTTTCTTTACATGGCTTCATGGAAAGCGTGTTGGCGAAGATGAGTTCGGAAATATCTATTATGAAGGAACTCGTCACAAAGATGGATATACGCGCCGTTGGGTAATTTATAAGGGCTATTCGGAACCGTCGACAATACCGGCGGGTTGGCATGGCTGGATTCATCATCGCACGAATATTTTGCCAAGTGAGCAGGATTATCATCCGCGAGAATGGGAAAAACCGCATCTCCCGAATTTAACAGGAACAAATAAGGCTTATACGCCAAAAGGTTCGATAGCTCATCATGGGAAACGTCCGCATGTTACCGGTGATTATGACGCGTGGACACCGGATAAATAATTAACTTTTGCTAAAGAGCTTTTACGTTTTCCGCTATATAGCCACAATTGGTGAATAGGCAAACTTGTCCAAAATCTAAGTCATTTGATGCGGTGCTATGAAGTTTTTAAAACTGTTACCGAAAATTTGCTTATTTATCTTTTCCGGAGTAAGCGTTTATTTTTCCGGGGCGGCGTGTTCTTTCGCGCAAGAAACAAATCGCGTAAGCAATCCGGTTGCTGTTTTTTCAGGTCTAGATAAAATTACCGGACGTATCACGACCTTTGATGTTTATATTGGTGAAACTTACCAGTTTGGTGCCCTGCAGGTGACACCGCGTGTTTGTTATACAAGTCTGGCTGATGAAGCAACGCGCACTGATGGCTTTGTCGAAGTTAATGAAATTACACTCGATAAGAAAATCAAACGTATTTTTACCGGCTGGATGTTTGCTGATAGTCCCGGTCTCAATGCGGTGGAACACCCGATTTATGATGTATGGCTAAAAGACTGTAAACAAAAGTCGAAAGTGCCGGCCCCGCAATAATTAGATGGCGGAAAGTATCAGCAAAGTTGATTGCCAGACTATCGGTGACTAAGCGGCCGATATTTCTATTTCATAGAAGTTATGCAAAATAGAACAGGTGATTGATCCTGATACCGGACAAAATTGGTTAAAATTGGACTTTGCCAAAAAACTTCGTGGTTTGAAAAATCTTTAATACGTTTTGCAAATTGTTGACTGTTGGCGCTCTCCTATTTGCCCGGTATGACACACGATGTTGAAAAAATCGGCTTTGCATGATTTGAATAGTGTGACAACGGCGATTATCGTTGGCATACGGTAAACTTTTGTTCGCCCCGATAGATCAAATCACTTGGCAGTGATGGTAGTTGTGCATTTTGCCACAAATATCCGTCTAACGCCAAATCCGATCTTCTATTTCTCAAGCTTGGCGTAAGCATAGAGCACTAGTGTGCAGAAAAATTTAGATTTTTGGAAGGCTATAAATGCTGTCTGTTCGTCTGATGAAAGCGGTTATCGGTTTCACAATATTTGCTTTTTGTCTTACCGGCTGTCAATGGACAACCGAACCGTCAACGACTCACGATTATTATACGCGCGTAACAGAGCTCAGCTCCAAAAGCTTCTATTTCACCAATAACCCCCTTATCCAGTTAGAAATGCAAGCAAAGTGGATCAGTAATCAGGGTTATGTTATCGACACAATTGCAACTTCGACCAATAGCAATGACCTTGACCTTAGTCTCGCCTGGTCGCAAAAACGCAACTATCGTTATGTCGCCCGTGAAAAATTGAATATTATATGTACTTTGGGATGTACCATGTCGGAAAAAGGTCGAATATTTATTCCCGAAGATGAATTTCGCCAATATGCAATAAGCGGGTTTATTTTCAAGCTTGTCGGACGTGGAAATTATGTCGATGGTTTTCTTGACAAAAGAGCTTTCCAACAGGTTCTCGATCAGAAACAGGCTATGCCGAAATATTAATTTGTCAAAAGACAATCTTTACCGCTAGGTTAACTATGTTCTGAGGTTTTTGTTCTTTTTTTCTTTATCTGTTTTACGCTGACAAAGTTGAAACTTCAAAAAGCGGGACAGACAATTGATGAACTGGAAAATATCGGTTTTTCTGAGCGGAATAATTGCATTTTTATTTCTGATGCCCAATGTTGTCTCGGCGGCAGAGCTTGTCGCATTGGTCAATGTCACTGATCAGACAATGATTGTCAAAAAAAACGGCAAAATACTTTATCATTGGAAGGTATCAACAGGTCGAAAAGGTTTTGCTACGCCAAGCGGCACATTCCGACCAATCAGGATGCATAAAATGTGGCGTAGTCGCAAATACGATAATGCACCGATGCCCTATGCAATCTTTTACAATCAAGGCTACGCGATCCATGGTACCTCCTATGTAAGCCGGTTAGGAAGTCCGGCAAGTCTTGGTTGTGTGCGGCTTCATATAACTAACGCACAAATTCTTTATATGATGTTGGAGGAAGACGGCGCCAAGAATATGAGAATTGTGATTAGATAATGAAAGCACAAAACAAAGAGGGCAGCAGTTGGTTTGAATCTTGCCAGATTGGAGTTTATATTTCTGGCATTTTAGCAGGCGCACTTTTTGCTGTCCTTTTTCCCGCAGCCGGTTTGGTCGGGACTTTACTCCAATATGTTTTACCAATATTGTTGTTTGTGACATTTCTTCAGGTTCCACTGGCATCGTTTACCAAAGGCGTTAAAATTGGCCGATTCATTTTGGCCTTGCTTGTCGGCAACTTTGTTTTTATACCGTTGTTAGTTTTTATGTTGCTTTGGCTTGGATGGTTTTTTTTGAATCATCTCTGGCCACTTGGCCATATAGCCGGTGGCACTTATAGAGAAGGCCTTTTTACCACCTTAATCTTTTATGCGGTGATTGTGCTTTGTATGCCATGTGTCGATTATGTGGTTTCGTTTTGCCGTGCCGCAAGGGGCGATAGCGCATCGTTGACCGCAGCCTTACCTGTACTGCTCATCATTCAATACGGATTTTTTTTATATTTATTTGGCAAAACCATTATGGTTGACCAAACATTTTTAGAAGAAAACCGCAAATTGGCTGGCCTGCTGAATATTTTTTTAATGGTTTTGCTATTGCCGCTTTGTCTGGCATGGCTATTGCAAAAAGCTTCGGGCTATAACCAAACTATTGCCCGTTCGACACAGATAATAAAACGAAGTGTAGTTATTTTCACAGCACTCGCATTAACCGTCATTGCGGCCTATGCCGGATCAGAAATTTTTTCAAACTTTGAATATAACTTTGCATGCTATAACGAATTCGGTAGAAGCGATGCCGAGACTTGCGGGCACCGAAACCTGTCGGGTTTATTCTTTTACGGGATTTTGCTCTATATTCTTTTTAGCTGTTTTGCGCCATTTGCCGGTTTTCTTACTGCAAAATTATTCAAACTGATGGGTAAACAGGCAATAGCGCTGAGTTTCAGCCTCTCCACACGTAATTCTCTTGTTATTTTGCCACTTTTGTTACTTGTTTCGGCAGAAAGCGAGAAAAGACTGGTTGCGGCTGTCGTTTTAACACAAACCTTTGTCGAACTTTTTGCAGAACCGATTTATGTGCATTTAATTCCGCTTTTTGTGAAAAAGCATTTCTGATTTCAGGAGCATAAGAGTGAAGGCTGAAAATAAAGATTACCCCGAAAACCTTAGGCAGCATGCGCCACTTTTCAACATACCAGCGGTAATTCTCTTCATTGTTTTTTTATGTGGACTCGCTTTTTTAATTCCTGAATATTTTTTTCCCGCACAGCTTTATGACGCGTTTTATACCTATTTCGCCTTTATTCCGGAATTTTTCTATCGGGCTTTTTCGACATTCTGGTATACGCCGGTAACTTATTCGTTTCTTCATGCAAGTGTCATGCATGTCGCGGTCAATATGATGTGGCTCGTCATATTTGGTTCGCCGCTGGCAAATCGTATCGGCAACTTGAAATTTATTATCTTCTGGTGCATCTGTTCAGCTATTGCAGCCTTTGCACATTTGGGCATTTATCCCGATAGTCATGTACCAATGGTCGGGGCGTCGGGGGCAATATCGGGGATGATGGGAGCGGCTGCCCGTTATGGCTTTCGTCAGGTAAAAACATCCGACGACAATAGACGTTCGGAATTTGCCGGCCCGATTCTGTCAATATCGCAATCATTGACATCAAGAAATGTGCTGGTTTTTATCGGGACATGGATTGCAATCGATATCTTTACGGGCATTGCTTCTCCTGCAATTGACGGGGAGGGCAGTTCAATTGCATGGGTTGCCCACATTGGTGGTATGGTTGCCGGCTTTTTTCTGATTGGTTTATTTGATAGCCGTCGCCACCGACAGATTTAGCATTTTCAAATAAAGTCTAGTTTTTATCAAGATGATTGCGCGCCGCATAAAGCGAAATAGCCGCCGCGTTTGATACATTAAGCGATTTTATTGCCCCCCGCATATCAAGCCGTGCAAGTTTTGAAACAGTTTCGCGTGTCTTTTGTCGCAATCCTTTCCCTTCTGCTCCGAGAACCAAAGCAATATGGTTGCTTTGTAAAGTCGGCTCGAGTGGAAGGGGACCTTCAGAATCAAGGCCAAAACTCACAAAACCGGCTTTATGCAGTTCATCGAGACTTTCGGCGAGATTGCGCACACAAATATGGTCGATAAGTTCGAGAGCTCCGGAAGCCGACTTGGCCAGAACGCCGGTTTCCAGCGCAGAATGCCTGCTTGTTGTGATTAATGCCCCTGCATTAAAGGCAACAGCCGAACGCATAATAGCACCAACATTATGGGGGTCAGTCACTTGATCGAGTATGATAACAAGGTCTGTTTCCGCTAGTTCGTTTAGCGAGCGGGGCTTGAGCGGTTCTGTTTCAAGGACAGCACCCTGATGGACCGCTTCGCTGCCGACAAGAGAATCAAGAGTTTTCGGTGTTACAATTTCAACCGGACAGTTTATGTCTGATTCGGCAATATCAAGCCGCATAAGAGCATTTTTCGTTACAGATAACCGCAACAGGTTCCGTTTGGGATTGCGCAGCGCAGCTTCGACCGTATGAAGGCCGTATAATCTGAGTTTACCTGATTGAATCGGAGCAGCGTCAATTTTCTGACGATATGGTTTTGCTCGCTTGTCCCCCTGCATGTCGCGATATTGGCGACGCAAGCGGGCGTAATGGGAATCTTTTGGTGTTTTTTCTGTCATAGCTTTCTATAGCCGAGGCTTGTTCTATCGGGTAGTGAAAAATGAAAGATGCGACTTTTTTGTTACGAAATTGCAAAGAACAGAATTTAACCTGTTGACACAGACAATGCTAACCGGCATAACGCCCCACACAAACAGAACGAGTTCTTCAATGTATTTGGTCTGAATGTATATGCCTTATCGCGCAACTCCGGAAGGTAGTTAATGGAGGGGTGCCCGAGTGGTTAAAGGGGACGGACTGTAAATCCGTTGCTTT
>NZ_CALYQK010000076.1 GCF_945285465.1 uncultured Bartonella sp.
GCCCTCAATCAGGCGATTAACACCATAGCGTTTAGCGGCTTCATTCTTTTCAAGCTTTGCCTGACGCTGACGTCCTTGCAGATAACGACCATGCGACAAAAGTGCAGAATAACCGCCAGTGCACAAGCGGTTGCGCGAAAGCGCATGGCTGATGGTCGAACGGTTACGTCCGGGATGGCGAGCTATGAAGTCTTTTGAATGACCAGAAGTACGAAGTTGGTAGATTTCTTCTCTTTCTTCAAAACTCAAATGCGAATAACATGACATGGCAACACTCCACAGTTAGCAAACCGGGCAATACCATAGTGCTCAGGAGTGTTGCACCTCGCATGTGAACTCGCCGTGAATAAAAAAGATAGGGAAATTCTTAACTGCGGTTTGCCTTCAAATACTGCTACAACCAAACAATTACTTAGCGTTATTTTGTTTTTTGTAAAATCGTTATAAAATTAGGCAGTTGCAAAACCTGTTGTCGCAAGCAAAGGCGGAAATATTCCCGTCCCTCTTAAACGGCTGTTATTTGCGATTATATCTGTTTTTCGTAGTATTTGAGATAAGGAATTCACCGGACAACCGAAGTTATTAAGGGTGTTCGATTGACGGTTTTTCATTAAACACGTGTAAATGCGCGATGGCAATAAGACCATAGGAAATGTAAAATAAGAAAATCAATTGTAAAAGGAGATTTTCAATCGGCTAGCTATCTCATAGCACATTTGAATTTGATCAAAATATACCAATTTCCAGCGTTTTTCGATTGTAAATTGTTAAAGTTCTTTTCCACCGTTCAAAACAATTGAAATTGCCATTTTTGCAAAATCGCTATGCGTTATGCTTTTCCCTTGGCAAAACCACAAATAACGCCAGTTCAGCATGCAGAACATAGGCGGTAGCTTTCGCACCGTTTTAAAACCTTACAATTTCTCCGTTTGGAAATAGTCTAAATTTTCCACTAATCCTGTTTTAAAACAACAGGCGTAACGTTTTTTCCCTTTCTTGCAAGATATTTATAAAGGCGTTTGATATTGGGAATTTGTCCAAGGCCAGTGCCTTTTTCGGCAACGGCGGCTGAACCGCAAGCAGTGGCCAATCGAAAAGCGTCTTCGGCCTCCCATCCCATAGCAAGGCCATGAACCATCCCCGCCACAAAACTGTCACCAGCACCGGATGCGCTGATAACTCTTACATGAGGAGAGGGCAAATAAAGCGTTTTTTCCTTAGTTGCCAATACCGCGCCCTGATGTCCTAGTGTTACTGTGACAATTTCAGAGGCGCCTTGTCGACAAAAATCCTGTGCCGCTTTGGCTATATCATCCGTCAACTCATATGTTTTTCCTGTGCAGGCTTCAAATTCACCCTGGCTCGGTTTGACAAGGGTCAAGCCACCTTTCTGCAAAACGTGGACAAGGGCTTCTCCGGATGTGTCAACAACAATGCGTGCATTGCGTTTGTGCGCAATATTGATCAGCAGATCATAGACATCAATTGGAACATTGCGTGGTAAACTACCACTCACGACCAGCCAATCCCATTCGAGCTTGTTTGTCTCTTCAACTACAGCTTTCCATTCGGATTCCTCCATGACAGGCCCTTCAGCAACAAAGCGATATTCCATGCCAGAAGAACGTTCATGAATAACATTGTTAATGCGGGTATTGCCGGAAATGGAAATTTTTATACATTGGATACCACGATCATCCAACAAATGGCTGAGCACGTTGCCCATAATGCCGCCACTGGCATAGAGTGCTTTAACATCGCCGCCAAGACGATGGACGACACGGGCAACATTAATACCGCCGCCGCCAGGATGAAAACTTTCGTCGAAAGTTCTTATTTTGTGTGTGGGACGTACAATTTCAGCTTCACTGGCCGCATCAACTGTCGGATTAAACGTAACGGTTAGAACTTTTTCCATGATCAGCTCCTGCAAACGATTATGCATCTTGGCGCTAAATGATTAATACTGGTCTAACGGAAGGCTATTATGCCAGCTCTTTTGTCAATATTTTCCCATTTTGAAAGTAAAATCCTAAACGGCCATTCAGCATTTTTTCCGCTTTTTCACCGAATATCTGGTAACGCCAGCCTTGCAGAGCGGCAATATCGCTATGTGGTGCTCTTTTGGCAATTTTTTCAAGGTCGTCGTTATTTGCGATAATGCGCGGTGCAATATTCTCTTCATCCGCTACGAGTTTGAGAAGCACCCTTAAAAGCTCGATTGCCGCTGCCGTTCCCTTGCTAACAGCAACATGCTTATCGACAGCAGGCAGGTCGCCTACTGCAACGCCGAGCCCCATATTAACGGCGTTTAAGAGATCGGCCGCCAAAGCCGAGCGTTCCCACCCCTTTGGAATACTGCGCAAACGGGCTAATGAAGTTTCATCTTTGGGCTGTTGAACAGCTACTTCAATTAAACATTCATCTTTTAAAATGCGTCCGCGAGGGACATTGCGTTTTTTTGCTTGGGACTCGCGCCAGCCAGCTACCTTTTGAAGAACGGCCAACTCGCGTGGTTTGCGTATGCGCCCTTTAATTCGTTTCCATGCCTCGTCATTTGGCATTTCATATGTTCTGGTTGACGTTAAAATTGACATTTCATCGTCAATCCAATGGGTCCTTCCACTTTGTTCAAGTTCATTTCTGAGATACTTATAGACTTCGCGCAAATGGGTAACATCCGCCAGTGCATAAGCGAGCTGTTTTTCACTCAAAGGGCGACGACTCCAATCAGTGTACCTCGAAGATTTATCAATCGTTGCACCCGTTACGCGTTCGACAATCTGTTCGTAGGAAACACTTTCACCGAAGCCACATACCGCACCGGCAACTTGTGTATCAAAAAGTGGTGTCGGAATGACTTTGCCCAATTTATATATTATTTCAATATCTTGGCGAGCTGCATGAAAAACCTTCTCAACGTCTTTATTCACCATCAAGTCAAACAGCGGCGCGAGGTCAAGTTCTGGTGACATCGGGTCAATAATGACCGCGATATCGGGTGAGGCAAGTTGGATAAGGCATAACTGCGGCCAATAGGTGGATTCACGAATAAATTCGGTATCAATCGTTACGAAATCCGATTTCGAAACGGTCGAGACCACGTTTTCAAGCGTCTTTGTGTCGGTAACTGGTTTCATGAATGTGGCTATAAACTATTATATTCTATTTGTCTTTTGCTATATTTTTTCATACACAGTTGTGCAACAGCTTGACAAATCGGCATCAAAATGTGCTTTTGTCGGGCGAAAAAGCAATCTATTACAGAATGCACGAAAACAAAAAGGCAAGATCATGCATCGTTATCGCACTCATAACTGTGCCGCGTTGCGCAAAAGCGACGTTGGCACGAAAGTTCGGCTCTCGGGATGGGTTCATCGCGTCCGGGATCATGGTGGAATACTATTTATTGATCTGCGCGATAATTTTGGCATCACCCAAATCGTTGCCGATCCAGATTCTCCGGCTTTCAAAAAAGCCGAAATGGTCAGAAGTGAATGGGTGATACGTATAGACGGCAATGTCCGTGCACGCTCGGACGACACCGTAAATGCCAATTTGCCAACTGGTGAAATTGAGGTCTTTGCTGACGAGATTGAAATTCTGTCAAAATCGGATGAATTACCATTGCCTGTCTTTGGCGAACCCGATTATCCGGAAGACATTCGCCTGAAATACCGTTTTTTGGATTTACGACGCGAAACGCTGCACAAAAACATTTTACGAAGAACTGAAATTGTCGCCGCCATACGTCGGCTGATGCAAGAGGCAAAATTTACCGAATTTACAACTCCAATTCTTACAGCGTCTTCTCCTGAAGGCGCACGCGATTTTTTGGTGCCAAGTCGCATCCATCCGGGAAAATTTTACGCACTTCCGCAGGCACCTCAACAATATAAACAACTTCTGATGATTTCGGGATTTGACCGTTATTTTCAGATAGCACCCTGTTTTCGCGATGAAGATCCGCGTGCCGATCGACTGCCGGGAGAATTTTATCAGCTGGACATCGAAATGAGTTTTGTCGAGCAGGAAGATATTCTGCAAACTATGGAGCCGATCATTCGTAGCATTTTTGAAGAATTTGCCGATGGAAAGCCGGTAACGCAAAAATTTCCTCGTATTCCTTATAATGAGGCAATGAGAAAATATGGCTCGGACAAACCGGATTTGCGTAATCCCATTGTTATGGAAGACGTGTCCGAACATTTCCGCGGTTCGGGTTTTAAAGTATTTGCCAATATTCTGGAAAATGACGAAAAAGCCGAAGTTTGGGCCATTCCGGTAAAAACCGGCGGTAGCCGTGCTTTTTGTGATCGTATGAACTCATGGGCACAAGGTGAAGGCCAGCCCGGACTTGGCTACATTTTCTGGCGCAAAGAAGCAGACGGGATCGAAGGGGCGGGGCCTATTGCCAAAAACATCGGTACAGAACGTGTCGAGGCTATCCGCAATCAGCTCAAGCTTGGTGATGGGGATGCGTGTTTCTTTGTTGCCGGGGATCCGCGTAAATTTGCTAATTTTGCCGGTGCGGCGAGAATACGGGCAGGCGAGGAACTGGACCTTGTCGATCGCGATCAGTTTTCATTGGCTTGGATTGTCGATTTTCCGTTTTATGAATGGAATGAAGAAGAAAAGCGTATTGAATTTTCACACAATCCGTTTTCAATGCCACAAGGTGGCAAAGACGCGCTTGATAGGAAAGAGCCACTCAACATTAAAGCCTATCAGTATGATGTCGTTTGTAACGGTTTCGAGATCGGCTCTGGCGGCATCCGCAACCATTCACCCGAGACAATGGTTCGTGCTTTCGAGATAGCCGGGCTTTCTCGTGAAACCGTTGAAGAGCGATTCGGTGCGCTTTACCGCGCATTCCATTATGGCGCGCCACCGCATGGTGGCATGGCCTGCGGTATTGATCGCATGGTTATGCTGTTGCTCGGTGTCAAGAATTTGCGTGAAATATCGTTGTTCCCAATGAACCAGCAAGCACTTGATCTGTTGATGGGGGCACCGTCCGAAGTAACTGCAGCGCAGTTGCGGGATTTATCACTTCGTCTTGCTCCAGTTAAAAAAGACTGAAAATTATAAGAAAAAAGCCCGTATTTTCCGGGCTTTTTCATTTTAGTAAATTAATTTAGCAGATTTATTTTTATTTATTGGCTTCTACTTTCACCTTCAACAGATCGATGAGTTGGGCGTGGGAGGCGGTGCCTGTTGCCATCAATATTGGCAGTGAAACCGACTTGTCGGGTGTGGCACTGATTGTGAGGGATTTCGGATTATCGAGAAATGTTGCCAATTGTTCATTTGTTGTTTTGACAAATTCGGGATAGTTGATCTGCGTGCCAATGATCGGTAGTGTTGTTTTGAGTTGTTTTATAAAATCGGCGCGGCTGACATTATTTTGTTCGGCAAAATAATCAAGAATTCTGTTGGTTAAAGAATTATCATCATAGCGAATTTTGAGCTTCACAAATTTGATCTGTTGAATAATGCCTAAATAGCCGATCAGCAGCGCATTTTCATCATGATCTTCAGCAAAAACGGTTTTACGAAGTGTAGCGATGCTTTGAACAAAGTCTTCCGTTATGCCTTCAAGATTTAAATTGATATTTAGTTTTCCGGAATTTTTAATGACGATTTCATTGCGATCGGCATTATATTTCCCGTTTTCAACATCCCATAATGCGTGGCTTTGAAACGAACCTGCAAAATTATTGTAGCCAACACTATTAAGCCATTTTGCCGCTCCAGGAAGGCCCGTTTTTTCCGGATCATAGTTGAATGACCTAACTCCTGCTTTAATATCGATAAGCTTTTTGTCTGGTTGCGGAGTATTTTGCATGGCGAGTTGATCAAGCAATAAAAAAGTTTGATCATCATGGGTTAAATAGAGCTGGCCGATTGTCATCCTCTGATAAGGTAGATAGCTAATGACTGGGTCGCTATTTTTATCCGATGCCAGTTCGATATCGGAAAAATTCAAATCTTCTATGAAAATTTTAAAATTATTGTTTTCGCTTGTCAGTATTGGCAGTGTCACATTTTCAGCAAGATAGTTTCCGTCTTTATCTTCGGTGACATTTCTAAAGCGTAATTCTTCGACTTTATCGAACTTGAAAGGCGGCTCCGCTTGGGAAGATTGATCTTGATTTGAGGCTGTTTCCTGATTGTCGGGTTGCTCTTGCTTGTGTGTGACAACACTGATATCTATATCATGCAAAACAATATCACTACCATCAGTTTCACTTTTCGATGCCGAAAATGTCCAACCGCTTGATTTTAAATTGTTTTGCAACCGTTCGGTAAACGAGTTTGCATCAACAGCCCATGCCGGAATGTGAAATGATGTCAGGGTCAAAACTGAAAAAGTCGATAATGCCAATAGAGTTTGCAATTGTTTCATTATTAAGAAAACCTCGCTTGATGCCAAATTGAAAAACTGACGTTTTTTTGCTGAATATTTTTATAGTAAGTAAGTAAGTTTGAAAAGAGAGCAACACTTGCGATAGTTTTTTTGAATTGCTATCCAAAGCTCATGTCTAATAAAGTGATTCGATCATCCGACAAAGATCATATTGAGCCGGTGGAATTGCGTTCTGCGTTGCAGGAACGTTATCTTGCCTACGCGCTTTCGACGATTATGAACAGGGCGCTCCCCGATGTTCGTGATGGTCTTAAACCGGTTCATCGCCGTATTCTTCATGCAATGCGTCTGTTAAAGCTTAATCCTGATCAAGCTTATGCTAAATGCGCACGCATTGTTGGTGACGTTATGGGTAAATTCCACCCCCATGGTGATTCATCAATTTATGATGCTCTGGTGCGTTTAGCACAAGATTTTGCGGTTCGTTATCCGCTTGTCGACGGGCAGGGCAACTTTGGTAATATTGATGGCGATAATGCGGCGGCCATGCGTTATACTGAAGCGCGAATGACTGAAGTGGCAACTCTGCTTCTCGACGGTTTAAATGAAAATGCAGTAGATTTTCGCCCGACCTATAATGAAGAAGATGAAGAGCCAATTGTTTTACCGGCGGCGTTTCCGAATTTATTGGCAAATGGATCTTCCGGCATTGCAGTGGGGATGGCGACATCTATTCCGCCACACAATGTTGCCGAGCTTTGTGATGCGGCAACATATTTAATCGGGCATCCGGACGCAACCAATGATGAGCTTGTAAAATATGTACGGGGTCCGGATTTCCCCACCGGCGGTATATTGGTCGAACCTGCTAACAGCATTCGCCAAGCTTATCGCACAGGACGTGGTGTTTTTCGTCTGAGGGCCCGGTGGCACAAGGAAGAAGGAAACCGTGGTGCCTATTCAATTGTGGTAACGGAAATTCCCTATCAAGTACAAAAATCTCGCCTTATCGAAAAAACCGCCGAACTTTTGCTTGCTCGCCGGCTGCCGATGTTGGATGATATTCGCGATGAGTCAACGAAAGATATCCGTATTGTACTGGAGCCAAAAAACAGAACGGTTAACCCGGAACTGTTAATGGAATCTGTCTTTAAACTGACCGATTTCGAGGTCAGAATTCCACTCAACCTTAATGTATTGACGCTCGGGAAAGTTCCCAATGTTCTTTCTCTCGGCGAAGCATTGCAGCAATGGCTTGATCATCGTAAAACTGTCCTTTTACGTCGTTCGCAATTTCGTCTTGACGAAATAAGGAGGCGGCTGGAAATTCTGGGCGGTTATCTTATTGCCTACCTTAATCTTGACGAAGTTATCCGCATTATTCGTGAAGAGGATGAACCAAAAAAATCTTTGATTGCTAGTTTTTCGTTAACCGATAATCAGGCAGAAGCTATTCTTAATATGCGATTGCGGTCGTTACGACGGCTAGAAGAAGTCGAAATTCGCAAAGAACATGACAGACTTAAAGTTGAAGAAGCTGAATTGAATGCGCTTTTACAATCCCCCGCCCGACAGTGGAAGGAAATAGCGCAGGAAATAGCAAAAGTAAAAAAATCGTTTGGTGTGGATACAGAACTGGGAAAACGGCGCACCAGTTTTGAAGAAGCCCCCGAACACGACATTGAAGATATTCAACAAGCGATGATCGAAAAAGAACCGGTAACAATAGTTGTTTCGGAAAAAGGCTGGCTCCGAGCTTTGAAGGGCCATCTTGCAGATTATTCTAGTCTGACGTTTAAAGAAGATGACCGGTTGAAAATAGCTTTTCCGGCAATGACCACCGACAAAATTATAATTATGAGTACGGCGGGAAAATTTTTTACAATTGGTGCCAATTTACTTCCGGGCGGGCGCGGCCACGGTGAACCAATTCGCATTCTTGTCGACATGGAAAATGATGACGATATTTTAACGGCATTCGTTCATGTGCCTGAACGAAAACTTTTGCTTGTTTCTTATCAAGGAAACGGATTTGTCGTGCAGGAAACCGATGTGCTCGGCACAACGCGCAAAGGCAAACAAGTGATGAATGTAAAACTTCCGGATGAAGCCAAGCTCTGTTTGCCGGTAAACGGCGACCATCTTGCAATTGTCGGTGAAAACAGGAAGATGCTTGTTTTCCCTTTGACTGAGATTCCGGAAATGACGCGTGGCAAAGGGGTTCGCCTGCAGCGTTATAAGGATGGTGGTGTCAGCGACGCAATTACGTTTAATATTGCCGATGGTCTTACGTGGCAAGATGCAGCCGATCGCAATTTTACCCGGACAGCAGCGGAATTAATTGAATGGATGGGCGCGCGCGCCAGTGCCGGACGCATGGTTCCGAAAGGTTTTCCAAGATCGGGCAAGTTTACCGGTTAAAATTGAATTTATACTATTTTTCCGGTGCAAATTTTATTGATCAAAAAAATGCAGAAAACTTTATTGGATATGTTTTTTTAGATAACAGCGTGGTTTTTTTCAAAGACCGAATGCTTCAGGTGTTTTGACAGCGTTTGGAAATTTGTCCGTGAATTGCCCCCATTTTTGTCTGGACACATGACATAGGATAGAAAGGCTTAAAGC
>NZ_CALYQK010000077.1 GCF_945285465.1 uncultured Bartonella sp.
TTTATTTCAACGCGGTTCTTTATCCAAAAACCGCTCCACACTTTTTGGGAACCGCTTTATTTCAACGCGGTTCTTTATCCAAAAACCGCTCCACACTTTTTGGGAACCGCGTTTAAAAACCACTATTATTTCGTGCAATGTCACTCGCCAGTGAAATAGCCGTGCGCCTGTCAGCCTCGCCGGATACAGCAAATGCCCGTTCCTGCATCTGTCTTATCCATATTTGATCCTGAGAATTAGCTCTTTCATAAGCTGCTGTCATCATCGCCAGCCCGCGCACCGTCTTTCCCGCTTGAAACAACATATTTCCCAACATTGCCTGCGCAGCAGGATTGCCTTTTCTTGCAGAAAGCTGGAACCAACGCGCAGCCTGAACAGGGTTTTTCTCCCCGCCGTCTCCATTTAGCAGCATTTTTCCTAAGCGATATTGTGCTTCCGGATTACCAAAATTCGTTGCCGCTTGCAGATAGAGGCTGCGTGCGTGATAACTATCCTGTTTGACAGGGGAATTCGGTATTCCTGTTACCAGATATCCGGCAATTTCAACCAAGGCATCTGAAAGATAGCTTTCATCCTCTGACCCCGGATCGGCACCTTCCTGAACAATGCGAACATAAAACTGATAGGCTTCATAATCATTTTCCGCGACACCATCGCCATCGGCGTACATACGAGCCAATTTCCAATTTGCTCCGGGATGGCCCATATCTGCCGCATATTTTAACGCTTTTACCGCCTGATCTTTATTGCCGTTTTTATAAGCGGAAATGCCACTTTGAAAAAATCGGAACGGACTATTCGATTCTTCTTGTGTATGGTTGATATCCAATGCCGATGCAGAAGAAAGGCACAGTCCCAATGTGAGCATTGTCACACCGGTCAGACAACTTCCTTTGCATCTATTCATTTCGTTTTCCTAACTCACAATGGCCTTGCACATTTTTAACCAGCCATTTGCGATAAAAATGCACTCGCTTTGTGGTGGGAATGAGGCATCAACATTAAACCCGATGTTACCATAGAGACGAGCGTGATAGTGTTGCCTGAAAGCAACATTTAAAAACCACTGTTACATGGTTAATTGATGACGATGTCAGCTATTTTGAAATTATTCCGATAACAACCATTAAAGATGGTTCCAAGGGAATCGTTAGCGGCTTTTCGGCGATAATGGTTTACAATTGGCCCGGCACAACATACCAAAGAAACGAGACAAAAACCTTAGAGCATAATCGCGATCTAAAACCGAAATGGCGGTTTGAAACACAATGACGATGTTCATTGTCCTGTCGGTGGTCATCTATCGTTGCTAGAATTACAAACGTCAGCTGGCCATGGCGTTTCAAAAAATAAAAGGCCTCTTTGTCGGTTTGTGTCTTAAAAACTTGAAAATATGGCGTTTCGACTATTTTTTCTGTTGTACTTAAAATTGGTTCGACAAAAAATTTCTGCAATTATCTATTTCTATTGCCCAGTTGACGGTATGATAAAAATCTTGCACAACTTGCTCAAGGTTTTTCAAAACTGGTAATTTGACAAATATGAGTTGAAGCGATGATAAACAGAGCAATACTTACGGCCTTTGCGCTTTCTACAGCAGTGTTGTCTGGCTGTTCGACCACACAAAAGTCCGATATTGCAATAGCAGATGAAAATATTGCACCCACCGGATATTGGTTCCTTGGTGACAATGGTGAACGTCAGTGGCGCACACTTAATCCTGAAGATATTGCCCCGCCTGCTCCTGTTGTACGGAAAAACTATGCATCATCAATGGGCAATGGCAGCGGTAACAGTTAAAAAACCGCCTGACGCGATTGTGCCAAGCGGTTCACTATTTCAACTATCCAAAATTCAGCCTAAACGCTTCATTGCCACCATTACTTTATGTCTGGCTGCTGTTAATTCTTCCAAACGCTCGCGTTCGGCCTCAACAATTTCAGGTTTTGCATTCGCTATAAATTTCGGATTATCAAGCTTGGCCTGAACCTTGCTTATATCAAGATCAATCTTGCCAATTTCTTTGGTTAATCTTGCCCGCTCGGCATCAAGATCAATGAGCCTGCCCAAAGGCATGCAAAACGTTGCTTCCCCAAGAATAATTTGCGCAGAAGCATCAGGAACCTTGTTGGCAAAATCAATCGTTTCAACTCGGGCGAGCCGCTTGATGGCCGCTTCGTGGCGTTCGACACGCTCCCTTGTATTTTCATTGGCCTCAATAATAATCAAGGGTGCCAGTGCTGCCGCTGGAACATTCATCTCGGCACGGACAGAGCGGATGCCGCCAACCACATCTATAAGCCAATTAATATCCTGAGCAGCTGTTTCATCACGCAAGTGAATTTCCGGCCAGCTTGCCAAGGCCAACATAGTTTGACGTTGGTGGCTTTCTGTCGCTGTCAAGGTCCATAATTCTTCTGTCATATATGGCATGAACGGATGAAGAATTTTATAAACCTGATCAAGAACCCATGCCATGCATCCCTGTGCTTCCTTTTTCTCCGTGTCGTCTTCGCCCTGAAAAATCGGCTTCAGTAATTCCAAATACCAATCACAAAGTGTGTTCCAGATAAAGCGATAGACTGCTGCCGCAGCCTCATTAAAACGATAGTTTTCAATACCTGATGTTACGGCCTCGATCGTTTTGGAAAGCTCGGTTAAAATCCACCGGTTAAGGGGCAATGTAGCAGTTTCCGGCTTAAATGACGGGTCATAGACGACGCCGTTCATTTCGGCAAACCGTGTTGCATTCCATAATTTGGTTCCGAAATTACGATAGCCAGCAATACGTGCTGGATCCAATTTAACATCGCGTCCCTGAGCAGCCATAATTGCCAGCGTAAAACGCAGAGCATCAGCACCATACTCGTCCATCAGGTCAAGCGGATCAATGACATTGCCCTTCGACTTCGACATTTTGGCGCCGTTCTTGTCACGAACCAGCGCATGCATATAAATGTTGTGGAACGGCACATCATGCATGAAATGCAGCCCCATCATCATCATACGCGCGACCCAGAAAAACAGAATATCAAAACCCGTCACCACAACACTTGTTGGATAATATGTCTGTAATTCTCTGGTTTTATCAGGCCAGCCTAGTGTTGAAAACGGCCATAATGCCGAAGAAAACCATGTATCAAGTACATCTTCGTCGCGTCGCAATTTTACCGTTTGGCCATAATGGGCATCAGCTGCTGCCTGTGCTTCTTCGGCGGATTTTTCAACAAAAACCTTGCCATCGGGGCCATACCACGCGGGTATCTGATGCCCCCACCACAACTGGCGTGATATGCACCACGGTTCAATATTTTCCATCCAATTAAAATAGGTTTTTTCCCAATTCTTCGGGATAATTGTTGTTTTGCCGGTTCTAACCGCGTCGATTGCCGGCTTAGCCAGCTTTGCCGCATTGACATACCACTGATCTGTCAATAGCGGTTCTATCGGCACCCCACCGCGGTCACCATGAGGAACCATATGGGTGTGGTCTTCAATGCCTTGGAGATACCCCCCCTCTTCCATCATTTCGACAATCTTCTTGCGCGCTTCAAAACGATCAATGAGATCGAACACCTCTAACAAATTTCTCAAAGTGCCTGTATCTTCGAGACCTTCGAGAAAATCCTCATTATTGCGCAGGAAAATTTCGGCTTTTTCCGTCATGATGTTGATAATACGCAAGCCATGACGCCGGCCAACCTCGAAGTCATTGAAATCATGTGCTGGTGTAATTTTTACCGCACCGCTGCCCGATTCGGGATCGGCATAATCATCGCCAACGATTTCAAGACGGCGACCGACAAATGGCAAAATTGCGTGATGTCCGATGAGCACCTGATAACGCTCGTCATGCGGATTAACGGCAATCCCGGTATCGCCAAGCATTGTTTCCGGACGTGTTGTCGCGACAACAATAAATGTGCTTGGATCGGCAGGATCAAACGTCTTTCCTTCCAGAGGATAACGGAAATGCCAAAGATGCCCTTTTACCTCTTTCTGTTCAACTTCAAGATCAGAAATCGCCGTTAACAGTTTCGGGTCCCAATTGACCAGCCGTTTATCCTTGTAAATCAATCCTTCTTTGTAAAGGGAAACGAAAACTTCCAAAACTGCGCGGGAAAGCCCTTCATCCATTGTGAAGCGTTCACGCGACCAGTCACAAGATGCACCAAGACGACGCAATTGGTGAGCAATCTTGCCACCGGATTCTTCGCGCCACTGCCAGATACGTTCGACAAATTTCTCCCTCCCCATCTCCTGACGGCGGGGTTCTTTGCGTTGGGCCAATTGTCTTTCAACAACCATTTGCGTTGCAATGCCAGCATGATCCATACCAGGTTGCCAAAGAACATTCTTGCCCCGCATGCGTTCAAAACGAACCATAATGTCTTGAATAGTGTTGTTAAGTGCATGCCCCATATGTAAAGAGCCGGTCACATTTGGCGGTGGAATAACAATGCTGAACGCTTCTGCCCCGGGTTTTGCCCCCGCACCTGCTTTGAAGACACCGGTTTCTTCCCATTGTTTTTCTATACGTGGCTCTGTCGAACCAGCATCATATGTCTTTTCTAACATTCTTCTATCCAATTACCACCAATATGCGCTCATCCATCGAAGCAACTTAATCGACGATTAAAGCTCTTGCTTGAACAGTTAACGTGAAAACGTTTTACCCGACTTCCGATCAGGTTTCAAAAAATAATGGATTAAATCGGAAAAAAAATTTAAACGCCCTAAAAGCAAATGAATTAAATTCAATCTGGCAAACCGACTAAATCCTATGGCAGCAATACCGTAACATAGAGTAGTGATATTTTAGGCGCATTCCGAAGAAAAATGGTGCTCGAACACATTGGCAATTTCTTCCCGCAAAATCTTGTCAACAAGATCCGGCCAGTGTTTTTCTAGCCACCTTACGACAATCGGACGCAACGCCGCTTCGGCCAAAGCATCAATCTTTTCAGATATTTCCATACTAATAGCGTTGTCATCAAACATATCGTCGTAGTTCTGATCATTGTCCGCATTGCGACGAGAAAAGACAGTGTTCGCCGCTTGTACGGGCATATTATCGTCTTGAATTCTTTGACCTTTAATATTTTCCCGGTTTTCTGCAACGTGATCGAAATTGGCATTCTTCTGCGATGGCTGATCTTGATAAACATCCTGTCCGGCACTGTTGCCAGAATTGTTGCTGCTGCTTTCAACATTCAAACCGATGCGGGCAGCCAACGCTCTCATCGCGTCATCTACCGTTAAAGTTTGTGGATTTACCGGTCGGGCGGAAGCTGACGATTGTGGCAAAGATTGCTGAGCCATAGAACGAGCAGAAACTGACGGGCTCGAATCAGCCACATTCCGATGGTTGACATTTGCACCACGCTCAACCGGCGGTCGACTAATGCGACCGGTGTTTTCTTCAATAATTTCACGTATCGATGTCAAAATTTCGTCGGTGGTCGGTTCACGCAACGCATTTGAACTTTGTGCCATACCCTTAACCTCATACTCATAATAACCAACAATCAGAATCAGAACCCGACTGTATCAAATAGCTGAGCCTGCTAGAATAATAGACCTTACTACCCCCCCTGCTACACACAGTTTTCTTATAACCCGTAACGGAAAAACGCTTTTTCCACGTGTAGAGGATATTCTTCCAATCAAGACAAAAACGAAACAAAGAATTTTATCATGTCGTGACTTCTTGTATAGATAGCACAATATTCTGCACGGTTAGCTGCCATTATCAAAATAGTGCCGTATTTTAGCCAAAGCCCTGCCAGTAAACATCATTGCTGCGGAAAAACCGGTTTCATTATTCAAGAACATTTTCCATCGGCAAATTATTAACTGGCTGTAAAAAATTACCTAGGTCTTTTCAGCTATTGCTAAACAAGCTTTTCCAACCATTCGTAAAAAGTGCTATCAATCCTTTGGCTGGCAAAATGCCAAACATTTACGTTCCGCTCTTTATACTAATGGCAAAATAGACTAAAAATCTGCCGTTTATCACGACCAAAAAGTCAGTCTTACTTTCGCGATTAGAAAAAATCGTTCTGTTTTTGACGTTCAAAAACGGAAAGGATAGAATTTTACATGCGCGCAACACCGACACTCGAATTTAATGTACGGCAGTTGAATTCACCTTATGAAACTTCAGTTCTTGCACCACATGAAACACTATCAACCATTTCGTTACAATCAACAGTTTCAACGAGCAAAAATAACACCCATTGTAGACCATGACATCATCGTCGCAGCCATCTATATCGTCAGCGACCATCCGGTGTAGTTGTGCCGATCCACTTGTTTTTTACAGCCTTGTTATGCTCTTCGGGATCATATTTTACCACGCGCAAACCAAGCTGATCAGCCGTCATCTTGCCAATTGCAGATTGAACATTGTAGCTCGCCACGACAACATTACGTTCAGCTGTTACCAACGAAATCTGTGCGTTAATAAGTTGGCTACGAGAATTTAACACATCCAATGTGGTCGCCTGTCCGACACGATTTTCCTGAACACGCCCGTCAAGTGCTATTTCAGCCGCTCGCACACTATCGCGATAGGCAATAACAGAGGCCCGCGCGCCCTCCAATTGCGACCAGGAAGACGACATATTCTCGCGAACGCTATCCTGAGCTAGATCAAGTTGGATTCGTGCCTGGCCCAATTGTTCTTTGGACTGGCGAATCTGCGCTGACGTGCGCCCCCCTTGATAAATCGGCACATTAATAGAAACGCCTACCGAATTGGAACGCCCGCCATCACCGGGACCATTGTAAATTTGATTATACGAGGTACTCGCCGATAAATCGACTTGTGGCAGCAATGCCCCCTCTTTGGCTTTCACATTATACGAACTCGCGTCAATGAGATATTTGGAATACAAAATGGCCGGATGCGATGCGGCGCCAATTTTATATCCAGAATCAGGAGACGCAGGAATTTGCTTGGATACAGGTGGGCGCTCAAGCTTATCGGGATCAGCACCTATAACTTGTCGATAAACGGCTTCTGCTGATTTAACATCGGCACGAGCAAGACTAAGTTCCGAAACAGCAACCGAACGTGCTGCTTCCGATTGCGCCAGATCGGTACGTGTACCTTCACCAACATCCAACTTGGCTTTATCTGCGCGCACCTGTTCTTCAAGCGCCGCCAGATTTTGCCGCCGAAGCTCCGCTATTTGGCGATATTGAAAAACATTTGCATAAGCAGTTGCCGCATTCACAAGCATGTTTTGTTCTGTGTTGCGGACATACTCGCGCTGCGCCTGTGCTTTAACTTCAGCAGAAGCAACCGTATTTTTGGTAACAAAACCGTCGAAAACTTTTTGGCTAAGTTGAACACCTAACGATCCGGTCGTTGTGTAATAGGTTGTTGCTGCGCTCCGACCGCGCGCATAAGAACCAAAACCTTCAATTTGCGGCCTGAAATTCGATTTTGCAATGGCTATATCTTCATCAAGGATACGGGAACCGGCTCTTTCACTGTTCAAATTTCCATTGTTTGTGTAAGCCTTGGCGAGAGCGCCCATCAGCGTTTCGGCATGCACTGTTTGCGATACAAAAACAACGCTAGATAGCAACAAAGCCGACATAAGAGCTTTTTTTGTTTTCACCACAGCTACACCTCTATCCAAAAACCATATCTGTTAAACATAAATTGACACTTTATTTACCTAAGCAACATCAAAAAGCAATGCATCAACACATTAAAAATCCGAACGTTGCACAACAGCAACCCTCTGGTGCACAACTCTAGAAGACAAACTCGGGCTTCTTCAAAAATCCTGGCAACGAATCTATGGCAAGATTGAAGACACGACGGGCAGAAATCACACCATCTTCTTTGACATAAATACGAGCGACTGCTGCATTACCATGTCCTTCAACCGCAACAAGGCGCCCGCCTTCTTTTAATTGCGAAAATAACGTTTCCGGAATAAAATCTACTGCCCCTTCGAGCAAAATTACATCAAACGGGCTTTCCTCAGGGTAACCTTTGGTCAACACCCCGCTGACGACCACCACGTTGTCATAACTGCCATTTTGTAAATTTTCATTTGCAATGGCAGCCAGTTTCTCGTCTTGTTCAAGAGCAATAACCGAACTTGCCAATTTTGATAACAAGGCCGCGCTATACCCTGTTCCTGCACCAATATCGAGGATGATATCTTCCGACTTGATGTCAGCGGCCTGCAAAAGCTTAGCCAAAGCAGCGGGTTTCATCATATAGCGCTTCACATTGTTAATGCCACCCGATGTCAAGGGAATCGCTTCATCGACATAGCTCAATTCCTTTAGATTTTCGGGAACAAATTTCTCGCGCGGAACAGTCAAAAATGCAGCTAGAACCGACAGTTTCGTAACATCTACCGTCCGAATCTGACCATCGACCATTCTTTTCCGAAGCAATGCAAAATCAGCTGCCATAACCGAATTTCCTTAATTTATATCCGTTTTAAAAAACCTTAACGGAAATATCTAACCTAGTGTGATGTCGCAAAAAACAAAGATACAGTCAACCACAAGATTCTCGAACTGCAAAATCCCGTTGGAAAGAACACAACAAAGATTCAAGTTTTTCGTCCAGATATCCATGATATATAGCACAAAAACCGGCATCAATCACAACAAAAGTCATATAAACTTCCCGTTTTGCCGGGTAAATTTCAAATGCTGGCAATTTTATCCACTTAAAACCGGTTTTTTAAGTATTTAAAGGAGATTTGTGCTGAACCGAAATATCAATTTGGAGGCCTCGCCCGGAGTCGAACCGGGTTACAAGGATTTGCAGTCCTCTGCGT
>NZ_CALYQK010000078.1 GCF_945285465.1 uncultured Bartonella sp.
GGCAGATGCCATTCAGAAAGCGGCCCGGTCACGCTATGGTCAAGAAACCAATATACGTGCCGACATAAATTCCAAAACCGGTGAAATCAAGCTGCAACGTTTGCTTGAGGTCGTAGACACGGTCGAGGATTATGCTACGCAGATTTCTTTGGAAGATGCACTAAAACGTGATCCCGATATTCAGATTGGCGAATTTGTATCAGATTCTCTACCACCGATGGAATTCGGCCGCATCGCCGCCCAGTCTGCCAAGCAGGTCATTGTCCAGAAGGTTCGTGAGGCCGAACGTGACCACCAATATGAAGAGTTCAAGGACAAGGTGGGGGAAATTGTTTCCGGCACTGTCAAACGTGTCGAATATGGCAATGTTATTGTCGATCTCGGCCGCGGCGAAGCAATTGTTCGGCGCGACGAACTCATTCCGCGCGAAGCTTTTCGTTATGGCGATCGTATCCGGGCTTACGTCTATGATGTACGTCGTGAACCACGCGGGCCACAGATTTTTCTTTCGCGCACACATCCGCAATTTATGGCCAAGTTGTTTACCATGGAAGTGCCGGAAATTTATGACGGTATTATTGAAATCAAATCGGTCGCGCGAGATCCGGGCTCTCGAGCCAAGATAGCTGTTGTTTCGCGCGATGGTTCAATTGATCCGGTCGGTGCTTGTGTCGGTATGCGTGGTAGCCGTGTACAGGCGGTGGTTAACGAGTTGCAGGGTGAGAAAATAGATATTATTCCGTGGTCACCCGATGCGGCAACTTTTATTGTCAATGCCTTGCAGCCGGCAGAAGTTGCCAAGGTTGTACTTGATGAAGATGCCGAACGTATTGAAGTTGTCGTGCCCGACGATCAGCTCAGTCTTGCAATCGGACGTCGCGGGCAAAATGTCCGTCTGGCGTCACAATTGACGGGTTGGGATATTGATATTCTGACTGAACAGGAAGAATCGGAAAATCGCCATAAAGAATTCACCAAGCGCAGCAAGGTGTTTATGGAAGCGCTCGATGTTGACGAGATGGTTGCTCAGGTGCTTGCGTCGGAAGGCTTTGCCTCAATTGAAGAAATTGCTTATGTTGAGCCGGAAGAAATCAGTTCGATCGAAGGTTTTGATGAAGAAACAGCTGCCGAAATTCAACAACGTGCCAAAGACTATATTGATCGTCAGGAAGCCGAGCTTGACAAGGAACGCAAGAAACTTGGCGTTGCCGATGAATTGCGCGAATTGCCCGGAATGACTTCGGCGATGATGGTGGCTGTCGGTAAAGACGGGGTAAAAACGATTGAAGATTTTGCCGGATATGCGGTTGATGATCTTGCTGGTTGGCGTGAACGTAAAGATGGCGAAACACAGAGTTTTGCCGGTGTGCTGACACCTTTTGACATTAGCCGTGCCGATGCGGAAGCTATGGTGATAGCCGCCCGTCTGAAAGCAGGATGGATGACAGAAGCAGATCTTCACAACGACGCTGAAGAGCCGCAAAACGAAACGGCTGCTGGATAAGTTTGGGAAGGTCGGCAGATTAATGAATGACCGTACATGCATAGTAACAAGGAAAAGCGGGGGTTCTCAGGAGCTTATCCGTTTTGTTGTCGGGCCGGACGGTCATCTTGTGCCTGATATCAAGGCTAATCTGCCGGGGCGCGGTGCCTGGATTTTTGCTTCAAGATCGGTTCTTGAAGAGGCAATCAAACGCAAGGCTTTTTCACGCAGTTTGAAAGCCGATATTATTGTTGATAAAGATTTAGGCAATCTTGTCGACAGGCTTTTGGCCAAAGCCGCACTTGGACAGCTTGCTTTGGCAAGAAAAGCAGGTGCTGTTGTTATCGGCGCGACGAAAGTTGAACAGGCGATACGTAGCGGGCGGGCGTGTCTTGTTCTGCATGCAAAAGAAGCGGCTTTTGACGGAATACGCAAGATTGAGCAGGCAATCCACGCAACAAGAAAATCCGACAAAGCCGGCAGTAGATCTGATAAAGACGGTGTTCCGGCTATGTCTTTATTTAACAGTGACGAAATGGGTGTGGCTTTTGGTGACAATCCTGTGGTACATGCAGCATTATTGAATATGCAGGTCGCGCAGGGATTTATCAAAACAGCGCAAAAACTTGTCGCCTACCGCGAGGTTAAGCGCACTGAGCCGGAAAAGATGACGGTAGAAGCCGTGAAGGAAACGGAATGACGGAAAACAATAACGACAAAAAAACAGGCAAGAAAACGCTGACCTTGAAACGCCCGGGTGTTGAGACAAGCACAGTCAAACAAAATTTTAGCCACGGCAGGACAAAGGCGGTTGTCGTCGAAACAAAACGGCGTAAAATCACACGTCCGGACGAAAAGGCCGAGGTCAAGCATGTTGTGACCAAGCCACACGTCGTTTCGCCGGCAAAGCCGCGTGTGGAAACCCCGCCGGCGGCTTCGTCACAAAAGCCGCAAAGCAACCTTTCGTCGGCCGAAATGGAAGCACGTATGCGAGCTCTTGAAGAAGCTCGCCTTCACGCTGAAGAGGAACAACGGCGCGCCGAAGAAGTGCATAAACGTGCCGAAGAGGAAGCAAAACGTCGTCAGGCCGAAGAAAAAAAGCGCGAAAAAGAGAGGGAAGAACTTTTACGCAAACAGGCGGAAGAAGAAAACAAATCGCATTCTGTTTCTAGCGCGCCAAAAGTGGAAGCTCCGGTAAAAGTTGCTGCCAAAAAAGCCGAAGACCATAAAGCGAAAGAATATCACAGGGTAAAAAGCGTCAAGCAAGCGGCCAATCGTCCAATAGAAATTGATGTTGCGCCTGTTACAAAACAGCGTGCGGCGGCGCCCTCGACAAAACGCAATCTTGTTGACGACGATGATGACGAGCGCCGTTCACGCCGTGGGGGTGGAAACAAGTCGGAAGTACGTGTGCCCAAGGTGGTAAAAGGGGCAGACGAACGTCGGCGCAGCAAACTGACTTTAAACAGTGCGCTCGATGACGAAGGCAATTCGCGCGGACGTTCTATGGCGGCGATGCGTCGTCGGCAAGAAAAGTTCAAACGCTCGCAAATGCAGGAGCCACGCGAAAAAATTTCCCGTGAAGTGACAATTCCGGAAACAATCACGATTCAAGAACTTGCCCAACGTATGACGGAAAGATCTGTCGATGTGATCAAATATTTGATGAAACAAGGGCAGATGATGAAACCGGGAGATGTGATTGATGCGGATATGGCACAATTGATAGCCGAAGAATTCGGCCATACGGTTAAACGTGTTGCAGAATCCGATGTTGAAGAAGGACTTTTTAACATTCCTGATGATGCAACGAAGCTAAAATCGCGTCCACCTGTTGTCACGATTATGGGGCACGTTGACCACGGCAAGACATCATTGCTTGATGCCATCCGGCATGCCAATGTTGTTGCGGGCGAAGCTGGCGGCATTACCCAGCATATCGGTGCCTATCAGGTTGAACAGAAGGGACAGAAGATCACCTTTATCGACACGCCCGGACATGCTGCATTTACGGCAATGCGTGCACGCGGTGCCGAGGTAACCGATATTGCTGTTCTGGTTGTTGCCGCTGATGATAGTGTTATGCCACAGACAATCGAATCGATTCACCACGCCAAGGCGGCAGGTGTGCCGATTATTGTTGCAATCAACAAGATTGATAAGCCTGCTGCCGACCCGCAGAAGGTCAGAACCGAATTGTTGCAACATGAAGTTTTTGTCGAAAGCATGGGTGGCGATACTTTGGAAGTCGAGGTTTCAGCCAAAACAGGCAAAAATATTGATAAATTGCTTGAGGCCATTTTGTTGCAGGCCGAAATTCTCGATTTGAAAGCCGATCCGGATCGTACGGCCGAGGGTGTCGTTGTCGAAGCCCAGCTTGATCGCGGGCGCGGAGCCGTGGCAACGGTTCTCATTCAGAAGGGAACGCTGCATCCTTCCGATATTATTGTTGCCGGTAACGAATGGGGGCGTGTTCGCGCGCTCATCAATGACCATGGCGATCATATCAAGGAGGCAACACCTTCAATGCCGGTCGAAGTGCTCGGTATGCAGGGAACACCGCAAGCGGGCGACCGGTTTGCTGTTGTTGCCAATGAAGCTCAGGCGCGCCAGATTGCCGAATATCGCCAGCGTTTGGCACGAGAAAAGGCTGTAGCCCGCCAGGCAGGTTCGCGTGGTTCGCTTGAACAGATGATGAATCGCATGCAAACAAGCGGTATGAAAGAATTTCCGCTTGTCATTAAGGCCGATGTTCAAGGTTCGGTAGAGGCGATTATCTCTGCTCTTGAGAAACTCGGCAATGACGAAGTTCGTGCCCATATTGTCCACGCCGGAGCAGGTGGTATTACAGAAAGTGATGTTTCTTTGGCGGCTGCGTCGAATGCCGCAATTATCGGCTTTAACGTTCGTGCCAATAATCAGGCACGGGATGCTGCCGAAAGCCAGGGTATCGAAATTCGCTATTACAATATCATTTATGATCTTGTTGATGATGTGAAGGCGGCAATGTCGGGCATGTTGACGCCCGAACGTCGTGAAACGTTCCTTGGTAATGCCGAAATTATTGAAGTTTTCAATATTTCCAAGGTCGGGAAAGTTGCCGGTTGCCGCGTGACAGAAGGCAAAATGGAGCGCGGCGAAGGTGTACGGCTTATTCGTGACCATGTTGTTGTCCATGAGGGTAAGCTTAAAACCTTGAAACGGTTCAAAGACGAGGTCGCCGAAGTTCCCGCCGGACAAGAATGCGGCATGGCCTTTGAAAATTATGATGACATCCGGGTTGGCGATATCATCGAAGCGTTCCGCGTCGAGACAATCAAACGTTCCCTTTAATAATTAGCAGTCTGGCCATAGACGAAAAAACATTTATGGCCAGACATGATACTAGTTTGAAAATGTAAACTCAAAATTATGAAAAACTATTTCGGGGTTGTTCCCAGATTGCTAGTTTTTCGTCACAATAGGTTTTTGTTCAAGATCACTTTTTAAAATCCCGAAGGTAATTATTATGAAACATGCAGGGCCATCACAAAGACAATTGCGTGTCGGCGAACAGGTTCGTCATGCTCTTGCCGCTATATTTCAACGAGGCGTCATTTTAGACCCGGTACTTGACGGGGTTGTGCTCAGCGCAACAGAAGTCAGAATGTCGCCCGATTTGCGCGTGGCGACCTGTTTTGTTACCCCGCTTGGCGATGCTGACGGGGAAAAAGTGGTGGAAGCGCTTAACCGCCATGCAAAATTCGTTCGCGGTGAGGTAAGCCACGATCTGCGGCAATTGAAATATATGCCCGAGTTTCGTTTTCGGTTGGATACAAGTTTTGACAATTTTGCCAAAATTGATGCGCTGTTGCATTCACCGGAAGTGGCGCGCGATCTTCACCATGATGATGAAGAAAAGGAATAGAATAAAATGGCGCGCCAGCGGAAGAAAAAAGGCCGCCCGGTCTCGGGGTGGGTAATTCTGGATAAGCCGAAGGGAATGGGATCAACCGAGGCTGTCTCGAAAATCAAGTGGTTGTTTAATGCGGAAAAAGCGGGACATGCCGGTACGCTTGACCCACTTGCATCGGGTATGCTGCCTATTGCGTTGGGTGAAGCCACGAAAACGGTTCCCTATGTTGTTGACGGTACAAAAGTCTACCGCTTTGCTGTTGCTTGGGGGGAAGAGCATAATACTGACGACATGGAAGGCGAAATTACCAAAACCTCGGACAAACGCCCCAGTAAGCAGGAAATATTGGCCATTTTGCCAGATTATACCGGCACTATCTTGCAGACACCGCCGCAGTTTTCTGCCATCAAAATTGATGGAAACCGTGCTTATGATCTGGCGCGCGAGGGCGAAAAAATTGAAATTCCGCCACGTGAAGTCGAGATTGATCGTCTCGAACTTGTTGATACGACAGAAGAAGGATATTCGGTGTTTGAAGTGGAATGTGGCAAAGGCACTTATGTGCGTTCTCTTGCCCGCGATATGGGCAGGCAACTTGGCTGTTACGGTTATGTTGCCGATCTGCGTCGTATGGAAGTCTCACCTTTTGTCGAAGATGATTTTCTGACGCTGGACGAATTGATAGCTGCCGCTCCAAAAAATAGTGAACCGGATGAGAACGGCAATTATCCGTTAAGAGATTTTTCTGGACTTGATGCTCTTCTTGTTGAAACGGGTGCGGCACTGGAATTTTTGCCGCAATATCCACTGAGTGATGAACAGGCATACCGTGTCAGAATGGGCAACCCCGTTTTGTTGCGCGGTCGTAATGCTCCGGTTGACGAGGATGAAGTTTGTGTCACGCAAAAAGGTAAATTGCTTGCCATTGGTTCCATAGATAAGGGCCAATTCAAGCCGCGACGTGTGTTTACAGTGGTCTGAACAAAAGACAATTTGGTAAATGGGTCAACCTCGCTCAAGAAGAACAACCGAACAACAAGGCATGGATTAATCGGGTAAACAACGCACGGCTTTAGCAGGTCGAATTACAATTTAAAAAAACGCACAATCGTCAAAAAATACCGATTGTGGAAAAGTTATTTGGATAATGACATTTATGTACTCGATCATATTGACTATCAATGGATATGATGGGGAGAGTGTTTGACTTGTATCTGGCTGGCTTCCGGCACCGTATGCCGTTCAATCATACGGTGTACGCGAAACCCTTCCGGAATTCGGCTGAGCTGCCGCAATTTTTCAGTCACATCGGCATCGGCTTTTGTCCGGCGCCGGTTATGCCGTAAATAATCGACCCATGTCGGCATGTGATAGGTTTCTGTCCAGCGATCGGGATATTCCAGATCGCGCAACAATGTCCATTGTCTGGCTCCGTCGCGCAGTCTGATCCGCCGCCGTAATGCCATTGTCTTGAGAAATTCAGGAAGGTTGTTGTCATCCACCTCATAGTCAATCAGTATCATAATCGGGCCACTTCTGGCTTGTAGGTCAAGGTGCAATTCCGGTTCACGAAATTGATCGAGCGGATCAAGATTGATGCTTGGTATCTCGTAAATCTTGAATCGGAACCCCATAAGGGCACCGAAAAGCAGAAAACCAGCACAGATATAAAGTGCAATAATGGGTGAATAACTGTCGGCCAAACTTCCCCAGAGCCAACTTCCAACGGCCATGCCACCGAAAGACGATGTCTGGTAAAGGGCCAAAGCACGTGAAACTACCCAACGTGGCGTTGATAGTTGCACAGAAACATTAAAAAGTGACAAGGCAAGAACCCAGCACATTCCGGCAGGAAAAAGGACAATATGGGCAATGATTGGCGAACTGGTCATTGCCAACAGCAAACAGGAAAGTGCATAACCGACAAATGAACCGGCGACAATGGTTTCGGAGCAAAACCGCTGTCTTATCCATGAATTGATAACGCCGGCAGCAATGGCACCCACGCCAAATGAGCCAAGCAATGTTCCATAGATGAGCGCACCACCATGAAGTATTTCATTGGCAACGATGGGCAGCAGTGCAAGAACCGAGATTGCACCAAGGCCGAACATAAATGCCCGCGTCATTATGTGCAGCAGGTGCGGCGACATTGAAACGTAACGAAGGCCATCAGACATCGCTTCAACCAGACGTTCACGAGGCAAACCATTATTGGCATAATCAGGTTTCCATAAAAACAGGGCGCCAAGAAGTGGTATGTAGCTTAGTGCATTAAATACGAATGCAGCTGCTCCGCCAAATGCTGCGACAATGGCTCCACCGGCAGCAGGCCCGACACTGCGCATAAGGTTGAAGCCCACACTGTTCAGCGTGACGGCTGCCGAAATGTCCTGACGGGGAACAATATCGCCGACAGTCGCCTGCCATGGCGGATTATAAAGTGCCGAACCACAGCCGATCAAAAAGGTAAAAGTCAAAAGCAACCAAGGGGTGAGAAGCCCCATATAGGTCAATACTGCTAGCAAAACCGAGACAGCCATCATCATCAACTGGGCGGTAAGCATAATCTGGCGACGGTTGAAATTGTCAGCAAGTGCACCGGCAAGAAGCGAGAATATGACGACCGGCAAGGTTGTCGCCCCTTGAACAAGCCCGACCATAGAATGAGACGTGCTAATCAGCGTCATGAGCCAACCGGCACCGACTGTTTGGATAAGGCCACCAAGATTCGACACAAGCGTTGCTGACCAAAGGCTTCTGAAAGCAGCACTTTTGAATGGTGCGAGTGTTGAACTTTTCTGCTTCATAGGCTCCCGGATATGCGTCTGAATTGACGCGCAAATTTGTCCATAGTCGTTGATTTCTTGTAGTTTAGGCGAGAGGTCATGAAGCTGCAAGTCTTAACGCAATGTATAATATTTTTACGGTAATAAATTCACACAACTGTTGTTGATCTATTTTATTTCCTGCCTCCTTGATTGTTCCAGTATTCAAAAGGAACTGTTTCTTTTTATAGATGAAACAAAAGCGTCTGCGATCATTGTCCGTTTTTTATATTTTGTCATTTAACGATAGATTCGATAAAATTATCATTTAGGTGCTTATCCTTATTGAAATTTGGCGGGATAACTCGCAATTCTTCCAGAAAATTTGCCGGTGATGCAAAAACGGCAGGTATTAGGCCAACAAAAAACTTGAAAATTGTCGAGTCCCATTAGTGGGACTAGCAATTGGTCGATAATTCCTGTATATGAGCCGAACGTGCGGATGTTTTATACATTTTGCCGATTTCACTGACCCTCGCTGGACGACATCCCGGCCGGGGCGTCTTGACTGTCCATATTATTTTGAAAGGATGAAACGATGTCGATTACTGCTGAACGCAAACAGGCTTTAATC
>NZ_CALYQK010000079.1 GCF_945285465.1 uncultured Bartonella sp.
CCGACCGCTGGCATGGTTTCTCTTGTATAATGCCTTTTCTGGAACTGTTCCAGACGTAAACCATTAAAAAAAATGTGTTCACTTGCTCAACGGCAAGAGAAGTTTTAGAAAGAGATAAGAAAATCCGGTGGTTACATGCAAATATCAGCATTCGATTTAAGCGCAAAACGTGGTGAGGACACGCTGTTTCAGCACCTCGATTTTACGCTTCACAGCACAGAATTGATGACAATAACCGGACCAAACGGCATCGGTAAGTCAACATTATTGCGAATCATCGCGGGTTTCCTTGCTCCTGACAAAGGTCAGGTAGTGATGCAAGAAGGGCAGTCAGACTTTCCTGTCGCACTTGCCTGCCATTATTTAGGTAGTCAAAACGCCATGAAAACGCATTTGAGCGTTTTGCAAAATCTTGAGTTTTGGGAAAAATTCGACAACGCACCACTCCTTAGCCCGCAACAGGCACTCGATCAGGTCGAACTTTCTGGCATCGAACAGCTTCCTTTTGGCGTCCTTTCCACGGGTCAAAAAAGGCGCGTCGCCATAGCGCGGCTTTTGTTATCCTATCAGTCATTATGGATTTTGGATGAGCCGACATCAGGGCTGGATAAACAGGCAAGTGCCATTTTTTCAAAAATCATGCATGACCACCTTGAACGTTCGGGCATGATTATCGCAGCAACCCATTTACCTCTTGGCATAGAAGAAAATTGCAATATCTTACTTGATAACTACCTCCCCGAATTTGAGGAAAGCTGATGAAGGCCCTTTTCTTCCGTGATTTGAGAATTGCTTTTGGCCCGGGAAGCTCGTTGTTGACGGGATTATTGTTCTTTGCTGCAATAGTTATCATCACACCTTTTGCTGTCGGCCCAGATCAGCAGATATTGGTGCGCATCGGACCGGGAATGCTGTGGGTGGGGGCTCTCCTGTCAATTTTACTCGGGCTTGACCGGATGTTCCAGATCGACCGTGATGACGGAAGTCTCGATCAACTGATACTTTCTCGCCAGCGCAAAAGTTTAAGTCTTATTGTTTTTACCAAATGTAGCGCCCATTGGTGTGGAACAATTTTGCCACTTATTCTTTTTACTCCTGTACTTGGACTGATGCTCGGTCTTAACGGAACGGCAATAGGCGGTATTATGCTAACACTTTTATGCGGAACACCTGCTATCACTCTCATTGGCGCAGTTGGTGCTGCTCTTGCAACATCACTGCCGCGAGGCGGCGTACTCATATCGGTCATCGTGTTGCCTCTGGCTGTTCCGGTGATGATCTTCGGTGTTTCGGCTGCCTACGCAACTGTTTCACCGGGGATCTCATTTTTAACCCCGTTATTATTTCTCATCGCTTTGTCACTTTTCTTCATGGTGCTTGGCCCGTTGGCCGCCGCTCTGACACTTGCTTGCTTATCAGACTGATCTTCACATCTTCGACAGATTGGTGTCACAACTTGGTCAGATTGAAGAAATATCATTGCGAGAAAAACCAAACCCGATCATAAGAAACATTATGGAATTGATACAAAAAAAACTTAACTGGTGGCAGTCATTGGCCAACCCAACCCGTTTTATGTCTTTAAGCGGGATTATATTGCCGTGGCTCAGTTTGGCTGCGATCGTTGTATTGGCTTTCGGTCTGCTGATGGTTTTGCATTCGCCCGAAGACTATCAGCAAGGAATAACTGTACGCATCATGTACCTTCATGTTCCTTTTGCGTGGCTTTCAATGTGTTGCTACACATTGATGAGTGTTTCAGCTCTCGGCACACTGGTATGGCGTCATCCTCTTGCCGATGTATCGCTTAAAAGTGCCGCACCGCTTGGTGCCACTTTTACTGGCCTGGCCCTTATAACCGGTTCGCTGTGGGGCCGTCCGACATGGGGTACATGGTGGGAGTGGGATGCCAGACTTACTTCTGTTCTGGTGCTGTTTCTGATTTATCTGGCAATCATTGCCCTTTCGCGCGCTTTTGATGATGCGGCAAAAGGTGCAAAAGCGGCAGCAATTTTGACGCTTGTCGGTTTTATCAATATTCCGATTATAAAATTCTCGGTCGAATGGTGGAATACATTGCACCAACCGGCTTCCATTTTACGTAAAGGCGGCTCTGCTATTGACAGTGCCATGTTATGGCCGCTTTTTACAATGGCCATAGGATTCACACTGGCATTTTTTGCCCTTTATCTTGCCGCCATGCGAACGGAGATCATCCGCAGGCGCGTTGAAACAATGCAAAGAATGGCGGCACGGCGGCTGCGCCAGAAAGAAAATGGCAAATGAATACAGCAGAAAATGCAATTGGTTTTTCGGACCGGATCGACATATTCTTGGGCAGCTTCGATCACGGGCAAATTGTCACTTTAAGCTATGCAATCTCGGCGATGATCCTGCTATGTCTGGTTATATATATCGTGCTTAACGGCAAACACCAGAAAGCCAGACTTAATCAACTTGAACATCTTGGCACAAAACGCGCCTCAACGACAAAAATCGACACTCATGGACAAGCCTAAAAAAACATTGAGTTTTCCGGTGATGGTTGCCCTTTTCGGGCCATTCATCCTGTTTGTTGTTCTGGTTGTTGTCATGTTCAGTCACATGGAAACGACAGATCCGCAAACCGCCAACCTTGTTCCCAATGCACTTGCCGGAAAACCGGCACCATCGACCAGTCTTCCGCTTCTTTCAGAAAACGGCCAATTCAATACCGAAGACTTGAAAGGGCGCGTGGTACTGGTCAATTTTTGGGGCTCTTGGTGTCCGCCATGTCGTGACGAACACCCGACACTGATGCAAATTGCCGGTGATAAACGATTTGATCTTGTCGGTATCAATTATAAAGACAAGGTCGAAAATGCCGACCGCTTTCTGACAAATTTCGGCAATCCTTTTAAAATGATCGGTGTTGACCCTACGGGGCGCGCGGCAATTGATTGGGGAGTTTACGGGCCGCCCGAAACATTCCTTCTCGATAAAAAAAGCACAATCATTTATAAACATATCGGGCCATTAACGGCCGAAATCTACCAGCAGGAAACTCTGCCTGAAATTGAAAAAGCACTAGCTGAACACTAGCTAATTCATTGAAAGCCGTTGGCAGTTTTTTTCGGCCGCTTTTCGTCAGCAATCAATAAGGTAAACAACTATCTGTGACGTTTATGAAAGCATCAGCCATCATAAAGCGTTGCAATCTTGATAAGGCATAACTTTTCAAACCGGTAACGGCAGCTTCGACAGCAGATAACCGGACCTCGGATACCGGTTATTCTGCCCGACAATACATACTGGCGTTCCCGCTTTACTATCGTTCCAGACGTTCGATAAACCACCGCGTCAAATTTAGCCACACATCATCTTTTTCGGCCAGGTCTTCAACGCCGTGCTCGATATTCGGGTTATCATTAACCTCGATCACCACGATACCTTCATCTGTCTCTTTGATATCGACACCATAAAGACCATCGCCTATACACCGTGCGGCTTTCAAGCCGATTTCAACAACAGCCGGAGGCGCATCGGGTATTGCATAAGTCTTGAATCCACCTTCCAAAGGTTCGCCACCATTCGGATCGTGTTTGATAATTTGCCAATGGTGCGGTGCCATCTCATATTGGCAGACAAAAAGCGGCTTGCCACCCAGAACTCCGACGCGCCAGTCGAATTTCGTCGGTAGATATTTTTGCGCCAATAAAAGATCACTGTCTTTAAGCCATTCATGGGCAAGACGGTGTAATTCTTCCATCGAAGCAACACGTTTAACACCACGTGAAAAAGATGAATCGGGAATTTTCAAAACCATCGGAAAGCCTAGATAGTCGGCTGCTTTCTCCAGATCTTCATTTCCTGCTATCATAACTGTCGGTGGAACAGGTACACCATTGGCACGCATCAATTCATCAAGATACACCTTGTTGGTGCAGCGTATCATCGACATCGGGTCGTCGATTACCGGCATATTTTCCTGCTCGGCACGGCGTGCAAAACGGTAGGTATGATTGGAAATATTTGTCGTTTCACGAATAAAAAGCGCATCAAAATTGGCAAGCCGTGCCAAATCCTTTGCCCCGATTGGTTCGACTTCCACGCCCAGACGGGCGGCTATCCGTGCCCAATGTTTCAGATCGGCGACATTTGTTGGCGGCAATTCTTCATTGGGGTTACATAAAACGGCAAATGTCCAGCGCGGGGGAACCTTATGGCGAGCCTCCTTCCATGCGCGTGTTGTATAAGTATCCATTGCTTTATAGAAAGCGTCGCGGCTATCACCTTCAAGCTTTTGCCAATTGGCAAAACAGATTTTGTGAATACGCGCCCATTCACCGGGAATAATATGGACTTCCAAGGCTGGTGCGCGATACCAATCGAAAAGCAAATGGCCGAATTTTTCAAAACGGTCACTTTTTGCATCATTGGAATTATCGGCAATGCCAAAGAAAACGCGGATCACCTCCGGTGCCCGCGAGCCGTCGCCTTTCAACGCTTTATTAAGGCAATCTTCAAGTTCGGGTATTGATTTTTTATAAAGGCGCCGTTCCGATAGGTCGATCATCGTTTCCACTGATGGCAATACACGATGGCCGCGTGCTTCGGCAAGAAGCGAACAATAATAGGCTCTGCTCTGATAACGATAGGAGCGTGAAAGATTGATGAGACGCGGCCTTTGCCCGGCAAATAAATCGGGATTAGCCAAATAGTCACGATGTGTCATGACTTTATGCGTTGTCGCACCATTATCGACATCGGACACCCGTCCGGCAAGGATTACACAAATAGTCATCGAAACCTAGATTTTCTCCAATATGACGGCTGCACGCAAGCCATCTTTTCCAAAACGCGCAATATGATCAAATACTTCATAATTCAAAGGCAAATTTGCCGAATCGGCTATTGTTTCGCCTTCATCTTCTTCCACCCACGGATCGTGAATAAGAAAATGGCTTCCATCATCACCATGAACGAGCACCCAATGGGGAATCTTTTCACCGAACATATGATAGAAGCTGATAAGGACGAGAACCACCGCCCCGCGTGCAAGCGCGGCATGAATATCATCAAGGGTAAAAGCGGCAATACGCACCGGTATATGTGCTTGGTCGGCCTGCTCGCGAAAGTCAGTTTGTGCGATCTCCATAATTTTCCGTTTTTTGGGGTCGCGCACCGAATTGATAAACAGAAAATCGTAGCTTGTAACGATAATTGTCGGTTTCAAACCATAATTATGCGCCAAAACTGCAAGCCCGAAGGGTTCACAGCCACCCGGACCAGACAGCATATAGACCGTTGTTGCGCCCCGCCATAGGCGCAACTCGAATACCGGATCAAGTCGCGATTGTGGATTGAAATATTTCAATGCCATCATAAGGCATGCCGCCCCACAGGTAAAATCGGAGGTTTGCTGGTAATAGGGAACTGACGTTTCAACAGGTGTATCACCACGCAACGTCTTTTCATAGCGCAATGCCGGTGCATGGTCGGCATAGTAATCAAGATAACGACCAATCGGTCGATAATGGCAGCGTTCGTAAAGCTTGATTGCTCGCGCGTTGTCTTCACGCACTTCCAGACGCATATAAACACGCCCTTCTTTAAAAGCCGCTTTTTCCGCCGCTTCCAATAATTGCCATCCCACACCTTTGATTGTACCATCAGGCCTGACAGCCAGCGAATAAAGCCGGGCAAGAGCCGTTCCCTTGCGAAACAATATCATAGCATAGCCGATGATTGCCCCCTCATATTCAGCAACAATTGTGTTGGCTGTCGGGCGCATAATCAAGGTGCGAAATGAACGGCGTGAAATCCGGTCATTATCAAAACAGGCGTTTTCTATTTCAACGAGCGCATCAATGTCATCCGGTGTTGCTTTGCGCTTTAATAGGTCGCCCATTGATATACTCTCTGCTTGCAAATGGCGTTTTAGATCATGGTTAGTTATAACGAAACCTGTCATATGACTAGGCTATTTTTCAGCTTTTTCAAGAAAACACGTCAATCAATCCCATAGTTTTGATAAAAGGCAAAAGAGCAGAAAAATTTTCGTATATTAACCATAAAAATATCTAACCTATTGAAAACAAACATTTTATAACTTTAACCATAATATAAATCTTAATTAGGTGTTGCTTTCGTGTCATTGACTGGGAACCAAAGTTGGCTTTTAACCTTTCGTTAACGATCTTCCTCGTGACAGGTTTTGGTTGAGTAAAAATGGTGTTTGTGTTCAGAGTATTAGGATTGGCATTTTTGACAATTGTCGGTCTGACAGCGGCGGCAAAAGCGTCAAATGAATTTATGACGGTCACCGGCCCGACATCGCAGCCAATCGGCCATTATGAATTTTGCGAGCGTCTGCCGGAAGAATGTAAAATTCGCAATATTGTCGTCAAGCCAGTCAAACTGACACAATCTGTCTGGGATTTGATTATAAACATTAATCACAGTGTCAACACCCGTATAAAACCGGCGACCGATATGGAACTTTACGGCAAGGAAGAGTTTTGGACTTATCCTATTGATGCGGGCGACTGCGAAGATTATGTTCTGGAAAAACAGCGGGAATTGCATAATAGCGGGCTGCCGCTTGCAAGTTTGCTGATTACCGTTGTTCGCAAGCGCGATGGTGAAGGTCATGCGGTTTTGACCGTGCGTACCGACCGTGGCGATTTTATCCTCGATAATTTACATAACGAAGTTTTCAATTGGAAAGACACCGAATATACTTATCTTAAGCGTCAAGCGACGCAATCCCCGGGAAAATGGGTAAGCATCGAACAACGCGACGATATTGTGGTAAGCTCTGTCAATAATGACAATTGATAAAGCGCAAAGTTGAACCGGTTTATCCTATCAACTTTGCAGCATTTTTTGGTCCAGACAGATTTGGCAGGCACTATCTTTGACGGAACAATTAGAATTCCGCTGGCCGACCTGTTTTAGCTATTTTATCAAATTTGGCTATTTTACCAAAAAGGCACGATTACAGTGGTTGGCCATGGCAGAAAAGTTTTTCAAGGCGCTCAACATCACCTTTAATATTGAAGCCCTTTTCATCCAGCCAATTATCGTTAAGATATGTCGAACGATAGCGTTCGCCACTATCGCAAATCAGTGTAACGAGGGAACCGCTTTGCTTATTGCGGATCATATCGGAAATGAGCTCGGCTGCGGCAAAAACATTGGTTCCTGTCGAACCGCCGCAACTGCGGCCAATGAGCCCGCTTATAACATGCATCGCCGCAAGACTTGCCTGATCAGGAACCGATATCATACGATCAATAACATCGGGCAAAAAGGACGGTTCGACTCGTGCCCGGCCAATTCCCTCGATCACTGACCGGCAGCAATCTATCTCCTTGATCGACCGATCGGCATAATGGAGATGAAACACCGAGCCCTCGGGGTCAGCCACACAGAGCTTTGTTGAAAATTTGCGATAGCGAATATAGCGGCCCAGAGTAGCCGAAGTTCCGCCTGTTCCGGCACTTGCGACAATCCATTCCGGCACCGGATGGGGCTCTTTATCCATCTGGCAAAAAATGGAATCGGCAATATTATTGTTGCCTCGCCAGTCCGTTGCCCGCTCCGCATAGGTAAACTGGTCGATATAATAGCCATCCAGCTCATCGGCAAGTTTTTGTGCTGTAACATAAACCGACTTCGGATTATCAATAAAATGGACATTACCCCCATAGGCCTCGATGGCTGCCACTTTTTGTGGTGATGTAGTACGCGGAATAACCGTGACAAACGGCACACCGATAAGTTTGGCAAAATAGGCCTCCGATACGGCTGTCGACCCACTCGATGCTTCAACAATTGTTGTTTTTGGGCCAATTTTACCATTACAGAGAGAGTAGAGAAAAAGCGATCGCGCCAGACGATGTTTCAAACTGCCGGTCGGATGGCAAGATTCATCCTTCAGATAAAGCGTAATTCCCAAATCCGCCGGCAAATCATAACGAATAAGATGGGTATCGGCCGAGCGGTTGATTTCTGCTTCTATTGTTTCAATAGCTTTTTTCAGCCACTGTCGGCTACAGCAAACGGGAGCATCATAGGTATCGGAAAAAACAGGACTATTCACTTTAAACCTTCCTTTGAGGATGGTTTAAAGGTATAAAAACAAATGTTAATTTTGAAGAAAATGCAGTTCGTTTTTTCTAACATAAGCGAAAAACTTAGAATAAATATTCTAAGTTTTTGCTATTTATCAAAAATTTATGCTCTTATCCGCCGACGTTCGGATACCGGCTGGAAAGCAAGTTTGGCGTGAAAAGCGCAATAGGGACCCGATTCACCGGCATCGGCACCGCAAAAATAGAAATCTTCAGACAACGGGTCGCCAACCGGCCATTTACAAGTATTTTCACTCAATTGCAAAAGGCTCAAATGGCGCGACATCGGCACAACAACATCCTTTGACGGCTGTTCATTCACTTCCGAAACGGCATCTTCAATAAAGTCTATTTTCAAAGCGGCAGCACCAATGCTTGAAGGTTTTGTTTGGCTTACCTCTGATGACGCAGCCATAGGCTGGGTCGTTGCCGAACGGTTGGTACGCACGCCCGATGTAACATTGTTGACCACTGTTTCCGGCTGCTTTTTTGTACGCGGTGTTGTTTTTGTTGTCTTGCCGCGCCCCGACAATTTTAAACGATGAACTTTGCCGATGACGGCATTACGGCTAACCCCGCCAAGCTGGGCAGCAATCTGGCTGGCGCTCAACCCGTCACTCCAAAGCTTTTTCAAAAGTTCAACACGTTCATCTGTCCAGT
>NZ_CALYQK010000080.1 GCF_945285465.1 uncultured Bartonella sp.
TACACGATCAGCCTCGACACCGGCTTCAAGCGGTGTCACCGTTACCTTGACATTGACCTTGGCAAGTTCCTGCTGCAAGAATTGCATGGCGCGAATGACAGCCGTGCTGTTTCTGGAAAAAATTTCCGTTTCAAAGCCGTTTGCCAAACCCGCTTCGGCAAGAAGCTGTTTTGCTTTTTCGACATTATATTCATATTGTCCGACATTGGTGTAGAATTTTAGCAATGGCGGAATGGGTGATGTCGCCGGTTCACAATAGCCGTTTAAGACAACTTTACAAAATGCATCCTTGTTGACTGCATAATTCAGTGCTTTGCGTACACGCACATCATCAAACGGTTTTTTCATCACATTCATAGATGTGTAATATTCATAAATCGACGGTGCGGTGATGACATCAAGGGTAGGTATTTTCTCGGCAATTTGCACCAGTTCGGATGGAAAATCGGGAACATATTGCAATTCGCCGGCCTGCAGCATGGCAAAGCGGGCGCCACTTTCGGGAACCGAACGGATAACAACGCCTTCGACATCGGCAACCTTGCCCCAATAATTATCATTGCGGGTTGCTTCAAAAATATCGCCGCTCCAGTTCTTGAACTTGAACGGTCCGGTGCCAACAGGGTGATGGTCGATATCCTTGCCATATTTTTTGATTGCTTGCGGCGAAATCATCATGGTGCCGGGGTGGGCCAGCGAAGAGGCAAAAGCCCCGTAAGGTTCTTTCAGAAAAACCTTGACCGTATAGTCATCAACGACATCGACATGATCTATCATTGATACCAGCACACGACGTGACAGCTTGTTTTCGGGATTACTCAGACGATCAAGATTGAATTTGACAGCACTGGCGTTAAAATCGGTATCATCATGGAATTTGACACCCTTGCGCAAGAAAAATGTAAATTCCTTGGCATCACTTGAAGCCTCATACCGCTCGGCCAGAAGCGGCACAATGTTAAAATCCTTGTCAAAGCCCAACAGACCCTGATAGACCGTGCGCAAAGTTGCCATTGTCAATGTATCGTTAATATTGGTGGGATCAAGTTTGGTAAGGTTGAATTCAACACCGACCGCCAACGGTTTGGCGCTCGCCCACATGGGCACCGCCGACATGACCGAAATTAGCCCGGCTGTGACATATCGCCTTAAAACTTTCACTTTGCCTCTCCTTCAAACAATAGACCCGCTTGCTCAATTTTTTCAAAAATACCTATGGCATGACAGGCCACAAAATGCTCCGGCTCCACTTCAATGAGCGGTTCGACCAAAGGTTCATCCCCCGGCATCCGCACAGGACTTGGCACTTCCCCGTCAATGAGCGGGCGTTTCATGAAACGGCGCGCCGGATCGGCTATCGGAACCGCGGCAAGAAGACGCTGTGTATAAGGGTGAAGCGGATTATTAAACACCGCCTGACGCGGCCCGATTTCGACAATCTGGCCCAGATACATCACCGCAACGCGGTGGCTGATACGCTCGACCACTGCCATATCATGGCTGATAAAAAGATAGGATAGCCCCAATTTTCTTTGTAAATCCATCAACAGATTGACAATCTGGGCCTGAATGGAAACGTCAAGTGCTGCCACCGCCTCATCGGCAATGAGAAGTTCCGGCCCGCACGCCAAAGCCCGCGCAATACACAACCGCTGGCGCTGGCCACCGGAAAATTCGTGCGGGTAGCGGCGCGCCACGTGCGGTGACAAACCGACTGCCTTAAGCAATTCGCGAACACGCTCGTCCACTTTGTTCGAGGGAACAATTTTATGGGTCAAAAGCGGCTCGGCAATCGAAAATCCGACAGTCAGCCGCGGATCAAGCGAAGCAAAAGGATCCTGAAACACATATTGAATGTTCTGGCGTATCTTGTGGCGCTCGGCATCGCCCATTTTCAAAATGTCGCGCCCGTGAAGCAGTATTTCGCCGCCGCGCGGCTCGATCAACTGCATGATGGTGCGGCCAACGGTCGATTTTCCGCATCCGCTTTCACCAACAAGTGCCAAAGTTTCACCGGCTTTGATGGAAAAACTCACCTGTTCGGCGGCATGAACGCGCCCTGTCACTTTGCCGAAAAAGTTCTTTTTGACATCATAGCGGGTAACAAGCTTTTCGACATCAAGAACAATGTCGTTATCTTTAACCGTATCCTGCTCGGGCGCGTTGACGGCTTTTTTGCCATCTTCGCGAATATCAAAGGCACGCGGGAGCTTTTCATGCGCCAATGCCCCCAATTGCGGCACCGCTGCCAGAAGCGCCTGTGTATAAGGTTCTTTCGGATGTTTGAATATATCGTTGGCGGTGCCTTCTTCAATCTTGTCGCCATGGCGCATGACAAGCACACGATCGGCCACTTCGGCAACCACCCCCATATCATGGGTAATAAAGACAACGCCCATGCCCAGTTCGTCCTGCAACGTCTGGATAAGGCGCAAAATCTGCGCCTGAATTGTTACATCAAGAGCCGTTGTCGGCTCGTCGGCAATAAGAAGTTGCGGACGGCATGCCAAGGCCATGGCAATCATCACCCTTTGGCGCATGCCGCCAGAAAGCTGGTGCGGGTGGCGGTCAAGCAGCCCCTTGGCGTCGGGAATACGCACTTTTTCAAGCATGGCAAGGGCTTCTTGCCGTACTTCTTTATGCGTGCCACCCTGATGGAGACGGATAGCCTCGCCAATCTGGTCGCCGATAGTGAAAACAGGATTAAGCGATGTCATCGGTTCCTGAAAAATCATGGCAATGTTTTTGCCACGCACTTTATTCATCTGCGGCTGAGTAAGTCGGACAAGATCCTCGAGCGTGTTTTTATTGTTGAAAAACACCTGTCCGTGAGAAATTTTACCACCGCCAAATTCGATCAGACGCATAATGGAAAGCGAGGTAACCGATTTTCCGGAACCTGATTCTCCGACAATGGCAAGTGTCTCTCCGGCATTGACTGAAAAATCCAACGCTTTGACTGCATGAAATATGCCGTCTTCCGTTTTAAAATCGACACTCAAGCCATTGACCTGCAGAAGTGGCATATCCGTGTTGACTGATCTTGTTACTTGCGACATTTCAACCACTTTCCGGCACTCGTTCGACATAGCTATTGATGCTCGTCTTCTTAACGTACTCAAAGTTCGACAAAAGGTATTTTCTCAATTTTCTGTTACTAATTATAGTTGTTTTAACCAAAACAAAGGACAGCGCAACCACTTCTTTGCATGATTGACCGTAAACTGTCTTCAATTGGTACAACGAATGGCTCGCAGAAATATCCTGAACCGTTATGAAAAGAAAATAGCAACCAACGAAACCGGCATTAACCGGTTTATTCATCCCCATTTCCTGTTTACCGGAACAAAACGCTTGTTTTTGTTATTTTTTTGACCTTTCCCGGTTTTTTCCATCTTAGCCACAACCATTTCTAATGCAATACACAGCACAAGATGCACGATCGAATGCGTCCCACCTAGTTTTGCCCGATCAGTGTTCGCAATGACAAAAAGCGCGAAGGCTCCATTGTTTTTGCGTTGATGCCGTTTGTGTCGTGTGCCATCCACAAAGAGCGTAAAATACTTTCTTCTGTCGCTTCAATCACTGCTTCAAACATCGGCGAAAGCGCGCTATCGGGCAAATGCGGCATATTTTTAATGCGTGATGAATTTTCACCTCCCGTGCGCAGCTCTTTTGCCGTTGAAAAGGCCAGCGCAAAATCGCCCGAACCATTGCTTAATGCGGCACCGCTCAGTGCCAGCCCGCCAACGGTGCGATTGGCAAGACGTTTTAACTGGCGTGAGCACAAAGGCGCATCGGTTGCAACAATCATCATGATCGAACCGTCTTTATCGGTTTTTTCTTCCCAGCAGTTCGGCAAAATTTCGTCTGCATTAAAATCGGGCACTGTCTTTGGCAAGATGGACAAGCGTCCACCAAAATTCGACTGAACCAATAGGCCGATTGTATAGGTTTTATCAAATATGTCGACAAGGCGCGAAGATGTGCCAATACCACCCTTTAGTCCAAAAGCCACGGTGCCGGTTCCTGCCCCGACACATCCTTCATCAAAAGGGCCGGGTTTCGCATTTGCAAGGGCTTCAAGCATTTCGTTTACCGTCGGGCGGTGAAGGCGGATATTGTTCAACCGCGAATCATTGGTTTCGCCGACAACCGAATTGATCGAGGTGGCATTGCCATTACCTTCCCCTTGCAAGGTGTATTCAATCAAGGCTTCAATGGCCCTGCCGGTGGCCAATGTGTTGGTGAGCAAAATGGGCGTTTCCAGTTCACCCAGTTCTTCCACCTGAACAGAGCCGACAAATTTTCCGTAACCGTTAAAAACACTGAAACCGGCGGGCACCTTGTTTTGAAATATATTGCCGGAATGGGGTAAAATCGCCGTCGCACCAGTGCGGATATCATCGCCCTCATAAACTGTTACATGCCCGACACATACCCCCGCAACGTCAGTCAGCGCATTGAACAAACCGACTTTATAATGGCGTGACAGATAGTCTTCTGGCAAAGGTGGTATATTGTCGTTTCGCGAAGACATAATGAAACTACTCATCACTCCATTTTTAAACAGGGGGTGCGCATATTTTTTCATGCCCCCATAAAAACTTCCCCGCCAAATGACATTATTGCTACCGGGAATATTATTCCCTCGCCTTGTCGCCCACCAGATAGTCAATATCACCTATCCTCGCAACACAAAATATGTGCAAAGCAGAAAATTTTGAAAAAGCAGACATTTTACCTCTCCCTCTTTCTTTCTACGCCACCCTCTCTTTTATCCTGTTGCCCGTCGCTAGAATCAAATTACGCTTGAGGTGGCGGCAAAAGGCTTACTGCAACAAGGCATCTGAAACCACACCACCTAATTCAGGTGCGCCAAACAGGATTTTCGCCCTATCTGCCGTTAAGTACAGCAGTTGCCTGAAATTAGCCAAACATGATAGACCGATATGATCTCAATAACCAAATTGATCGAACAACTATTTTCCCGCAAGTCAACAACGGACAGCCACATAGTTGCACTTTTACCCGTGCGGCATAACCGCTATTTCATTGCAAAGGGAAAAATCTTCGCCTTCTTTTTTTAAAACAGCATGGTAGAGTGCCGGACGGTATTTCCTTCTTTTCAAGGTCAAGTTAATGCTTCGAGAAAATATTGCCGATCTGATGGCCTTTATCATTGTGGCAAGAGAAAAAAGTTTTACCAAAGCCGCAGCAAAACTCAATATTTCGCAATCGGCACTCAGCCATGCCATGCGCAATCTGGAAGAGCGTCTTGGCATCCAATTGTTGCAACGCACCACCCGTTCGGTGTCGCCAACCCGCATTGGCGAGGCACTTATTGACCTTTACGCCCCGCATCTGGGCGCTATGGAAAACGAGCTTGACAGGCTTTGCCAAACAGTCGAGCGCCCATCGGGAACAATCCGCTTAACTGCGCCAAACCATGCAGCAAAAGCGATATTGTGGCCCAGACTGTGCCCGCTTCTTGCCCGCTATCCTGATATACATCTCGAAATTGATATCGATTACAGTTTGACTGATATTGTGGCTGAACGCTTTGATGCGGGCGTGCGGCTTGGCGAACAGGTTGAAAAAGACATGATTGCCGTTAAAATAAGTCCGGATATGCGTATGGCAGCGGTCGGCTCGCCCGATTATTTTGCCAAATATAAAATTCCCCACAAACCACAGGATCTGCTCAATCATAATTGCATCAACTTGCGTTTGCCAACGCTTGGCGGTTTTTATGCATGGGAATTTGAAGAAAATGGCCGTGAAATCAAAGTGCGTGTTGACGGCAATCTGAGTTTTAATACCACCGATCAGGCACTCGCGGCGGCCGAAGCAGGATTTGGTATCGCCTATACAATAGAAGACGAAATTACTGAAGCTGTCCAAAAAGGCAAATTGACGAGGGTGCTTGACGAATTTTGCCCGGCATTTCCCGGCTATTACCTTTATTATCCGAGCAGACGCCAGCACACATCAGCTTTTAAATTGATTATTGATGCTTTACGTTATCGGGCTTAGTAATCAAAGCTCGCCGGGTCATTGCGGCTTGAAAATTTTCACATTTGTCGGCAATCGGCACTTTGCCGGCGACCGGCAATAAAGTTGCAAAAATATCCGTTCTATTTTACTTTCGACAACCGCGCGTTCTTCACTTTTTTCAAACTGTCTACCGGCAAAATATGTAGCTTGCACTGACAGCCAAATTTTTTACTGATGCTATGATGCTTTTGTCGCAATTACGCCGGCTGCTTTTCCTTGAAAATTACGCGCTTTTCGCCCACCACCATCAACCCGTCGGCACCGTTGCCGCTTGCCACAAAAAAACGGGCGAGCTGATGAAAACCGTAAAGAGAGGAAAAACTAGCGGATATTTTTCCGGCACATCAATGGTGGACTTTATAACGCAGAGAAATAACGCCATATCCGACATTTTTGACATCAAGCAATTCAAGTGTTTGGCCTTGCGCGGGACATAAACCGTCAGGCACTGATGCGTCGAACAAAGTGGGGGCATTATTTCTGCCATCTATTCCCGGATAAATCATCACACTCAATTCATCAATAAGCTTATGTTCGAGAAAAGTGCCATTGGTCATGCCACCGCCTTGTAAAACCACTTTTTTCAAGTGGAAAATTTGGCCGAGGCTTTCCATGGCTTTTTCAAGGTCATGCCCATCTTTACCGGCAAAAACATAAGATATTCCAAAACTGCGAAGATGTTCGAGATATGCTTGGGATATCGTCTCGCTCAAAACTACAATAATGTTCTCGCCGCAAATTTTACTACTATCATATTTTATACGCCCGTGCGTGTCGATGACAACACAGAGGCGTCTGGTATCTCGTGTACCGACAAACGGCACGGGTTTTTCAGTCACAACCGGATCGGACACGAAAAATTCCTGATTGGCATGATGCTTGTGGACAGTCACCCGCCCCAATATTTCGCCATCACATTGCAGTGCTTCGCTTATATCATAATAGGATTTTGTTGCCGTATCGACATCTGTACCATCAAAGGGCGGCGACCAATAGTCTCCATCAATTTTACCATCGACCGAAACCATCATATGACAAATAATAAAGGGGCGCATCATCTTTCCCGACCGGCAAAATAAAAAACTCCGGCAAAATCAAAAAACACTGTGACGGGCGAACTTTTTCCGTCTTTGGCTTGATTTGAATTTACCGGCCAGACCGATAAATTCAAATCAAAAATTCTGCCATGACTTTATGAAGAAAATTCACAAATTCGACAAAGCGGCGAAAGCAAGCCATCGGCATTGTTAAAAATGTTTTTGTCGTCGCGATCACCGCTTGCAAAAAAAATAAAACTGGAGAATAGTTTCCAAAAAAGGGATAGTTTTATTGTGATGATGCGAATGAAAAGAATTTTTTCATTAAGCATAAAATTGCTTGCTATATGTGCACTGATCTTTCTCGGATTTGCGCATAACTTTAATTTTACAGCAAATTTTAACCCTGGCATCCGTGCCGTTCATCACAATTTTCATGAACACAAATCCTCCGGCAAAGCTATCGCATCGCAAATCTGTTCAAAAGCCGGTCACGCAGCTCACGGGCCGACAATAGGCCACGAGCAGCAAGATAATAGCCCCTGTCATGATGGCGCACCCTGCCATGCCTGCCGCATTGGTTCATCAATGCTGGCACCACCTGATAGCGGACAAATAGGACAAGCCGGTTTTCGCCAGCTGGCAGTTTTTTCACTAAAGAAAAATGACACATGCGGAATCTATTTTGTAAAGTCCAATGCTTCGCCCCGCTCGCCGCCAAAGCGGGCTTTCGCCTGATAAAGTGCCTTATAAGCCTGCCCGAAATTGGCGGAAGAATTTTCGTTCTCGTCACAAGGCAAAGAACCGCGTGTTTATCGGCTTATTTTTACGGGCTCAAATGACACCGCCGGGCAATACTGAAGGCACTTTATAAAGCAACCGGTTATTTGACATGGATCTGCCACGCATTGGTCAAAAATGCGTCAGTTTTCCGTGCCTGGCCGAATTTCTGCCCTCCTCGGGATTATGGATTTAAACAAAATGGGATATGTTTTTGAAAGCAAAAGAAGCTTTGACAAAAGTCTGGCTGTGCTCAAACATTCGACGCAGATAGCAGGTATGGCCTGTCTTTTACTATCGACCGCATTGCAAGCACATGCGCAGTCTCCGACAGACTTGTCACAAGCAAATGATAGAGACACAAACGACAGAGACGCAAAAAACAATATGCTGAAAACAGTTGTTGTAACTTCGGCGGCAATGTCTTCACCTCTAAATGTAATCACCGACCCGAAAGCGCCGCGCCAGCCAATACCGGCTTCTGACGGGGCCGATTACCTGAAGACCATTCCCGGTTTTTCAACCATCAGAAATGGTGGCACCAATGGTGATCCGGTTTTTCGCGGCCAGTTTGGTTCACGGCTCAATATTGTCAATGATGGCAGTGTAATTATGGGGGGCTGTCCGGGACGTATGGATAACCCGACATCGTATATTTCACCGGAAAGCTATGACCGTCTTACCATTGTCAAAGGGCCACAAACCGTACGCCGGGGGCCGACCGGTTCGGCAGCAACGATCCTTTTTGAACGCGACCCGCAACATTTTGACGAATTTACAGTCAAGGGTGACAGCAGCATTGTTGCCGGCACAAAC
>NZ_CALYQK010000081.1 GCF_945285465.1 uncultured Bartonella sp.
GCATGATTCTGGATCTTGATGTTGTGCGTGAAAACTATGAAGGCTTTGTCAAAGCGTTACCGCAATCACGCATTTTTTATGCCGTCAAAGCCAATCCTTCGCCGGAAGTTTTGCGGCTGTTGGTATCGTTGGGATCGTCGTTCGATACAGCCACTGTTGCCGAAATCGAAATGGTGCTTGATGCCGGTGCGACACCCGACCGCATTTCCTATGGCAACACCATCAAAAAAGAGCGCGATATTGCCCGCGCCTATGAGTTGGGTGTTTCGCTTTTTGCTGTTGATTGCGTTGAAGAAGTTGAAAAAATAGCCCGTGCGGCTCCCGGTGTGCGTGTATTTTGCCGTGTACTTACCGATGGTGAAGGTGCCGAATGGCCACTGTCACGCAAGTTCGGTTGTGTGCCGCAAATGGCGGTTTCGGTTTTGCGCCGTGCCCATGAATTGGGGTTAAAAGCTTATGGTGTTTCGTTCCATGTCGGTTCGCAACAGACAAATCTTAAAGCATGGGATCGTGCATTGGCTGATGCTTCGCAGGTGTTCAAAACCTTGGCCAAGGAAGGTATTGTCCTGAAACTTGTCAATATGGGTGGCGGTTTTCCGACACGCTATTTGAAAGATGTTCCCTCTGCGCAAGCTTATGGCATGGCGATTTTTGACTCGCTTTCCAAACATTTCGGCAATCGCCTGCCGGAAACAATTATTGAGCCCGGTCGCGGTATGGTCGGCAATGCCGGTGTTATTCGTACCGAAGTTGTACTGGTTTCCAGAAAGGCGGAAAACGACAAATTGCGTTGGGTCTATCTTGATGTCGGCAAATTTAACGGTTTGGCTGAAACAATGGATGAAGCAATCCGCTATCCGATCGAGACGACCAAAGATAATGACGAGATGGAACCTTGTGTATTAGCGGGGCCTACTTGTGATTCTGCCGATGTCATGTATGAAAAGACGCCTTACCCATTGCCGATTTCGCTGACTGTTGGCGATGAATTGTTAATTAACGGCACCGGTGCTTATACAACAACCTATGCTTCGGTTGCCTTTAACGGTTTTGAGCCAATTCGCTCTTATGTCATCTGATTTGTCTGTTCAAATCGCAATCTCTAACGCCCGCCGTTTTCCGCGGGCGTTTTTTTGCCCTGCCGTTTTGGTCTGCCAGCACGTTGTCTGCGGTGGTCGCTATTATGGGATTGTAGCAGTAAAAAAGGCGTGACAAAATTGGCCACAGGCTTTTATGAATTTATTTCTTGCGGTTCATTTTTCCGGCAATCGCCGCATTGAGAATAGAAAAAGCAGCCTTTTTGGTCAGGCGGATTGCATTGTCGCCACTATCCAAATCTTCCACGGCAACATTTTCAATCAATGTTTTGTCTTTGACTTTTATCTTCTGATCTTTTGTCAAACCCGTCAATTTGGTCGGTATATTAATTGCTTTGCGCAAAGCGAGCAGGTGGCGGGCAAAGCCGTTGAAGCCGCCTTTTATGTCAAGATGCCGGGCAAGGGTGTCTATTTTATCGCTGATGATCGACTGGTTATAGGCAAGCACATAAGGCAATAAAACGCCGGCTGTCATGCCGAAATGGGTTTGGTAACGATGACACACAGAACGGGCAAGTGCTGTTGTTGCACCAATACTTTTTGTTGCAGCCAAGGCACCACAAATCGAAGCGGAAAGCATTGCCAAATGTGCTTCCTGAAGCGATGGCTGATTGACCGCTTTTTCAAGATTGGCAAAGACCAGTTTGACTGTTTCTAAAGCCAACGCATCAGCCACCGGGTTAAAAGCGGGCGAGCACCAACTGTCAATTGCGTTAACAAGTGCATTCATACCCGAACCGGCAATAAAACTGGCGGGTGCTGTGGCGGTTAAAAGCGGGTCGGCAATGACAAACGTCGGACAAAGCCGCTTGTCGTAAACGCTGAAACCATTATTGATGTTCCTATCGACCATATAGGCGTCTTCCTGCACTTCCGCTCCGCTTCCGGCCAATGTCGGCACCGCAATGAGGGCAGGAAGCGGGTCATAGGCATCAGGTGCCCGTAGCTGTTTGACATCGGAAGTTTTTGCACTAAAAAGACGGGTGAGTTTGGCCAAATCAATTGCCGAACCGCTGCCAAAAGCCAAAATCCCGTTAAAGCCGCCACTCAGATAAAGCCGGACAGTCAATTCCAATGTTTGCTGGTCTGGTGCACCGTCGAGAATCGAAAAAACGCCAAATGACAATTTTAATTTATCGATTCGCTTAAGCAGTTTTTTTAACGATGGTGACTGGCTAAGCCCGCTATCGGTAATAACCATGACCGAGGTGATGGCCGTTTGCTTAAAGCATTGGTCTAGTCCGGCAAAACTTTTTGCCCCAATCAGAATATTTGTCGGAAATGCCCATTCAGTTATAGTCATAGTCTATCATTACGTGAGAAGAGAAAAAAAAGCAAAAACCGATAAAAGTTTTACGCTATTTTTCTCTTCTTCGCCATTTACTTAATGGCCACCAACCGAACCGCTCAATGTTTTCGGCTTTTTAACAGCAAAGACAAGCAGTGTCAGAACACCGAACAATAATGTCAGAATGAAAAATGCATCAATAAAGGCCATTACCGTCGCCTGTTCGCGGACAATATTATAAAGTTGCATCAAAGCGGCATCTTGCGCGTGTAAACCGGAAATATTCAATTGGTTTGCCAGCGCATTTAACAGGTTGGTTGCTTGTTGGTTGCCCCATTGCACGGCTTCGGCAAGCCGTTCGTAATGAAAATCGGTGCGCCGCATGATAATGGTATTGATCACCGCAAGCCCAACCGCCCCGCCAAGATTGCGGGTGAGGTTGAAAAGGCCGGATGCGTTTTTGAGCTTTTCGGCCGACAATGTGCCGAGCGCAATATTGTTGATCGGCACCATGCATAAGATCAGCGAGCCGCCACGTAAAATCTGCGGCCAGAACAATTCCCAAAAATCCCAGTCGGATGTCATGCCGGTGACAAGCCATGTTCCCCATCCAAACCCGAAAAAGCCCAAGCCCATCATCACGCGCGGATCAAGTTTGGTGGAAAGAAAACCGGCAAGAGGGGCAGAAAAAAACATCATAAGGCCGGAGACAAACATGGTCTCGCCAATCATCAGGGCATCATAACCGCGAATCTGGCTCAAATAGAGTGGATAAAGATAGGTCAAACCATAAAGGCCAATTCCCATAACAAACGAAAAAATCGAACCTAGGGCGAAATTCAAATTCACAAATGCTTTAAGATCGACAATCGGGTTTTTGGCGGTAAGCACACGCCAAAAAAATAAAATCGCCGATAGCCCCATGACAACGGTAAACCGGAAAATCATTTCATCTTCGAGCCAATCATTGCGCGGGCCTTCTTCAAGCACATATTCAAGCGAGCCCAAAAAGGTTGCCATGGTAATGAGCCCCCACCAATCAAACGACTGGAAAAGCGAGGAATCACCTTTATCAAAATCAATGAGTTTCCAAGACGCAATTGTTACGAGAACGCCGAACGGCAAATTGACGAGAAAAAGCCAGTGCCAGGAAAAAGCGTGGCTCAAATAGCCGCCAACGGTCGGGCCAATTGTCGGGGCAAGCGTTGCCACAAGGCCGATAATGGGCGAAACAATCGGCTGTTTCGACGGAGGAAAAATGGTGAAAGCGGCGGCAAAAACACTGGGAATCATGCCACCGCCAATAAAACCTTGAAGAGCGCGATAGGCAATCATCTGCTCGATCGAACTGGCTGTCGCACAAAGTGCCGAGGCAATGGTAAAACCGGCAGCCGAAACCGTAAAAAGAACGCGGGTCGATAACAGACGCCCGAGAAATCCCGACAAGGGTATCATAATCACTTCGGCGATGAGATAAGAGGTTTGCACCCATGCAATTTCATCGGAACTTGCCGATAATCCGGCCTGAATTTCGGAAAGTGAGGCCGAAACAATCTGGATGTCGAGAATTGCCATGAACATGCCGAAGACCATGGCGACAAATGCCACGATTTTGCGCGGTTCGATATGCTCTTGCGTATGGGCAGGAATAGTGGCGGTCATAGGCGTTTCACTTGTTGGCCAGCGGTTTTGCGCCTTCAGGTTTTGTCCGCGTATCGACACTGACAATCACACTCATGCCTGCACGAATGCGCCCCGTCGCCAACACATCTTCCGGTATCGAAATTCTGACCGGCACACGCTGGACAATTTTGGTAAAGTTGCCGGTTGCATTTTGCGGTGGCAAAAGCGAGAAAACCGCGCCCGATGCCGGCGACAGCGACAGTACCGTTCCTTCAAATGTTTCGCCATCCAGACCGTCGACAGAAATATGCACCTTTTCACCACCATAAATTGATGGCAACTGCGTTTCTTTATAATTGGCATCAATATAAAGCGCATTGACCGGTACAAGGGCCGCCAAACGCTGTCCATTGACAACAAAGTCACCTTTTTTACCGGCAAGATTACCGATGACACCATCAAAAGGGGCTCGCAAAACAGTAAAATCAAGATCGCGACGAGCTTTGTCTCGTGCCAGTTCTAGGCTTTTTGTTTCACTGACAGATTCATCATGCTGGGCTTCTAAGACCGCAATATTGGCTGCAGCGGCAGCAATTTGTGCATCGGCTCTGGTGACATTGGCAACGGCCTGATCATAGGCCGACTGGGCATTATCAACGGCCGATTTGGCAACAAAACTGCCGACATTCAGCTCCTTGGCCCGTTTTAAGGTAATGTCGGCATTGGTAAGCACGGCTTTGGCTGCGTCTTTTTGCGCATTGGCTTCGTCAAGCGAAGTTTTTGCCGCTTCAATCTGTGCTTCAATACGCGCTAGAGTGCGGTTTTGAGTGGCGAGCTTGGCTTCGGCTTCGTCAAATGCAATTTTATAATCGCCATCATCAAGACGAAACAGAATATCGCCTTTTTTGACGGGGTGGTTGGTTTCAACCGGAATGTCATCAATATAGCCGTTTACTTTCGGGGCAATCGTGGCAATATCGCCTTGCACATAAGCATCGTCTGTTGTCACCATAAAACGCCATTCGGTAAGCCAACGATAGCCGAACCAGAGCGCGATAATTAGAACGACAATACCGATGATGGCTGCCAATTTCTTGGGAGATCGTTTTTTGACCGAAATAGTTTTTGTTGCGCTAGTGGATGTTTCTGACATGGTGCAAAGCTCTTAGTCTGATAAAAGAGTGCGATTTTTATCTAAAACGGTTTCAACCGTCAATGAACAGTATGAGGCAGAAACGCGCTAAAATTGCTTTGAGTTGCAATTGGCGCATAATCCATGAATTTCAATAGTGCTGTTGCGCTGCAAAAAGCCAATTTTTTGTGTCATTAGTAGAATGTTGTCTGCGATTGAATGGCTTTCCAGTTCGCTGACCTTGTTGCATTTATCACATATAATAAAGACAGTTATGCCATGGCCATGTTGTTCGGGGTGCGAGCAAGCCATAAACGCATTGACACTTTCAAGCCGGTGCACACGCTTTTCGGCAACGAGTTTTTCAAGCGCCCGATAAATCTGCAATGGCGCCCGCAAGCCTTCACCGCGTAAACGGTCGAGAATCGTATAGGCACTCAATGGCGCTTTTTCCTTTTCCAGAACCGAAAAAACCAACATCTGGTTGCGGGTGAGCTTATTTGTCATGCTTCAATTCCTTGACGAGTGCAGATATCAGGCGACTGAAAATAAACAGGATAAACAGTGCCACAACAACACTCGGGCCCGACCGGCTATCAAATTCTATCGAGGCATAAAGGCCAAGGATAGTTCCGACAACGCCAATAATTGCCGCAAGAACCGCCATTTGTTCGGGGGTCGAGGAAAACCGCCTTGCGGTTGCTGCCGGTATAATCAAAAGTGCGGTTATCAGGAGTATGCCGATAATATTGATCGCCACTGCAATAACGACGGCTAACAGCAACATAAAAATAAAGCGTGCGCGATCCGGCTTCATATTTTCCGCTTGTGCCATGTCTTTATTGATTGTAAGTGCCAATAACGGGCGCCACAATACAATCAGCGCAACAAGAATGACCATACATCCCACCCAGACGGTGATGAGATCGTACCGCGATACTGCCAATATATCACCGAACAGATAACTGTTAATGTCAATATTGGTCCATGTCATAAAACCGATTAATATAAGCCCGATGGCTAAAGTGGCATGGGAAAGAATACCCAAAAGAGAATCACCGGATAATTTTTCATTGGCCTGCAATATGAACAAGGCAACAGAAACAAGGGCTGCAACCAAAAACACTCCCAAACTGGTATCAATATTGACAAGCAATGCAAAAGCGACACCAAGTAACGCCGAATGTGACATTGTATCGCCGAAATAGGCAAGCCTTTGCCATACAATAAAACAGCCGAGCGGCCCCGCCATAAGAGCAACGCCGATACCGGCAAACAAGGCTCTTAACAAATAATCATCAAGCATTGTTGTTGGCTCCGCGTTTTTTCGTATCATCGATTGTTTCGTTTTTTATGATGGAACCATGTATATTATGGCAATGGTTGTGGTGGTGTTGATAAAGTGCCAGACCATTGGCTGGGATAGACCCGATAAGACGGCCATAGGCTTCGCTCTTGGCAACATCGCAGGGCGCACCACTGCAACAAATATGTCCGTTGAGGCAGATCACACGATCGGTTGCCGCCATGACGATATGGAGATCATGGGAAATCAGCAAAATGCCGCAGTCAAACCTTTCACGGAGGCTGGCAATCAACTGGTAAAGTTCGGTTTCACCATTATAATCGACGCCTTGCAACGGTTCGTCAAGAACAAGAAGGTCGGGTTTTCGGGCAATCGCCCGCGCTAAAAGAACGCGCTGTAATTCGCCACCCGATAAATCGGCAACATTGGCATTCACCAGATCATCAACACCGGTGCGGGCAAGCGCTGCTTTCAGCATTGTTGCATCGAGTCTGGCTGTTAACGTCATGAAACGACGCACAGTTAAAGGAAGCGAAGAATCTATCACCAGTCTTTGCGGCACATAACCGATACGTAGACCGGCTTTTCGTGTTACTGTACCTTTTGACGGTTTGAGAATCCCCAATGCCATTTTTGCCGTTGTTGACTTGCCCGAGCCGTTGGGGCCGATCAATGTGACGATTTCGCCGCGGTAAATATCAAGATCAATGTCGCGAACGAGCCAGCGCCCATTTCGCTCGATTCCGGCTTTGTTTAACGACAGCAACCATTCTTTATCCATCGCATTATCCTAAAATTTACTGCTGTTATATTCTTGCGGTTTATCCTATCGTGATTTAGTACAAAAACGTTATGTAATAAAGTAACATTTAAAGGTGCAAATTGTTTCAATCACGTCTTTTCACTGTCTTGGGGCTCTTGTTATGTTTGGTGGCGGGCTTATCAAATGCATGGGCTTCGCAAGTACCAAATGTTGTGGTTTCGATAAAACCGCTCCATTCTCTTGTTGCCGCAGTTATGGGAAATTTGGCGACACCAGCATTAATTGTAAAACAGGCTGGCTCCGAACATGGCTACGCCCTCAAGCCGTCGGACGCGCGATTGTTGGCAAAAGCCGATGTTATTTTTATAGCTAATCCTGATATGGAATTTTTTCTGGTAAAACCGATTGAAAGTTTCGGGTTGAAAGATCGGACAATTGCTCTTTCCGAGGCACCGAAAATTAATCTTCTTCCGATTCGTGAAGGCGGCCTTTTCGAGCCCGACGAAGATGGCCACGATCACGACCATGCAATGGATTTCCATTTTTGGCTTGACCCGGAAAATGCTGAAAAGGTGGTGACCTATATCGCACATGTTCTTGGCGACAAGGATCCCGAACATCAAGCTATTTATGATGAAAATGCGGCCAACTACAACAAACAGCTCGTTAAACTTGAACAAGACACCCGGCAATCTGTGTCAGCCATCAAGAATAAAAACTTTATCGTGTTTCATGATGCCTATCAGTATTTTGAACACCGATTCGGACTTCATGCCGTTGGTTCGGTTGCTCTTGATCCGGAACGCCAGCCCGGTGCCAAAAGGTTGAGTGCTATCCGGCAAACGATTGTCGACCAGAATGTTGTTTGCGTATTCGCCGAACCACAATTTCCCAATAAACTTGTCAATATCATCGTTGAAGGCACACCGGCAAAGGTGGGGATGCTCGACCCCCTCGGTCAAACAATTCCCGAAGGTGCGCCGCTTTATCCGGAATTGATCAGAAACCTAAGTGATAATCTGGTACAATGTCTGTCAGGCAAATGAGCCTATGCAATAAGAATAGCGGAAGAACCGGAGGTTCTTCGCCAAAAGCCAAATTTTCCTGAAGCGGCATCAAATCAAAACGGGTTAACAAAAAAATGCATGGATATCATTGCAGACGTTTTATTCTCGCCTTTTTTACCCCAGCCAACAGAACGGGCAAATGTGCTTAAACCATCACATGGCCGGTTTTCTGGTTGTTGGTCAACATTTCTGAACTGCTGTCAGCCGCCGTTTTGACAAGCACTTCCATTTTATCAGTCAGCCGAGGATTGGCACAAAGGCGAAATGATCGACGAATACACGTTAAAATTGAATCGACAAAAAAAGGGAAAAAAAACGAAAAAAAGATGAGGAAGGGTGTTGACAGGAGGAGGGGGCGGGGTCT
>NZ_CALYQK010000082.1 GCF_945285465.1 uncultured Bartonella sp.
TGTTTTTCGCCTGCCTGTTTTTCGCCTGCCTGTTTTTCGCCTGCCTGTTTTTCGCTTGCCTGTTCAATGAGCCCGACCAGAACCGCCGCCCGTTGCCAAGATGGCCGTTCGCTTTTTTGTCTCGGCGTTAGCGGCCCGGTTTGCAACGGCTGGTGCGGCTCATTCGCCGCAGCATTGAATTTCATCACAATATCGGCAAGCGTCAAATGCGTGGCAAATGAGTTCAATTTTTCCCGACCTTCCTGTTAAATCGTCAATTTAAGGCTTTCAACACGCTTCTTTTCTGTTATTTTTCTGCTACAAGCCATGAAATAGTCATTGTTCAAAGCACAATGTGGTGACAAATTCTGCCATCATCAATTCTAATCGGTTAACTATTGCAAAAGTTCTGGGGAAAAACCATGAGTCGCGTCGCTAAAACATTGCCATCGGGTCAAACAACGACAACCAAAAAAGACGTTGCAAAGACGGGCAAAGTTGCGAAAGCAAATAAAAAAGCCGCGGTGGAAAAAACCGGAAACCCGGAAAAAAAAATAGAAAATATTGATGCGTCGGCAATTGTTGCCGATTTCGACAATGTGGCAAAACTTTTTGACGATTTGCGAGAAGCCATAGACAAGGTTGTTTTTGGCCAAAGCAATGTGATTGAAAACAGCATCACCACCATTCTCGCCGGTGGCCATGCCCTTCTTGTCGGTGTGCCGGGGCTTGCCAAAACCAGACTTGTCGAAACTTTGGGAACCGTGCTCGGCCTTGATGAGAAGCGCATCCAGTTTACCCCCGATCTAATGCCATCCGATATTATCGGTTCTGAAGTTATGGATACCGACAAAAGCGGTAAGCGCTCGTTCCGCTATATCAAGGGGCCGGTCTTTACACAGCTTTTGATGGCTGATGAAATCAACCGCGCCTCCCCCAGAACACAGTCGGCGCTATTGCAAGCCATGCAGGAATACCATGTGACGGTTGCTGGCGAACAATATGACCTGCCGCGCCCCTTCCATGTGCTTGCCACACAAAACCCGCTCGAGCAGGAAGGCACCTACCCCTTGCCGGAAGCCCAGCTTGACCGGTTTTTAATGCAGATCAATGTTGACTATCCCGATATTGAAACCGAGCGGCGTATTATTATCGAAACAACCGGCCAAGGGGAAGAAAAAGTCAAGCCCGTGCTCACCGGTGAAAAATTGCTGGCCATTCAGGAAATGGTGCGGCAAATGCCGATTTCAGAAAATGTCGTTAATGCCATTTTGCAGCTTGTGCGCTCTGCGCGCCCCGATGCCGACAACAACCACGCGCGCAAGCATATTGCCTGGGGCCCGGGACCGCGTGCTTCACAAGCCTTTTCGTTATGTGTGCGGGCGCGTGCCCTCTATCAGGGGCGGCTTGCACCTTCTGTCGACGATGTCAAGGCACTGGCACTGCCCATTTTGCAGCATCGCATGGCGCTCAACTTCACAGCGCGTGCCGACGGGCTCTCCATTGGTGAAGTTGTCAACAATCTTGTCAAAGCAATCGACTGACAGCAAAGCAAAGAGCGGTGAAGATATCTGATGGCTATTGCGCGTGACATAAAAGTTGAAGCAGCGACCGATCTTGTGGCCGACGCCTTTGATGTGTCGCAAAGGATGCCCGACCTTTTGCTTGAAGCGCGGCGTATTGCCAACAATGTCATGAGCGGTTGGCATGGCCGGCGCAAGCGCGGCAATGGCGACAATTTCTGGCAATTTCGCCCCTATGTCGAGGGTGAGCCGCTCGCGCATATTGACTGGCGCCGTTCGGCTCGTGATGATCATATTTTTCTTCGTGACCGTGAATGGGTTGCCGCCCAAACGGTGTGGATTGCCCCCGACCAGTCACTGTCCATGCATTATCAGTCGCGTTTTTCCGACATTGCCAAAGTCAATTACGCCATGCTTGTCGCTCTTTCCTTGGCAGAGCTTTTTTCCCGCGCTGGCGAACGTGTTGGTGTGCCGGGGCTCATAGCACCTGTTCAAACGCGCGATATGTGCGAGCAAATGGCGCTTGCTTTTCTAGCGCTCAAAACACCCTATCTTCTGCCCGATTTTTATGATGTGAGCCGCTATTGCCATGTCATCATCATCAGTGATTTTCTCGACGACCCCGATGGGATCGGCAAGAAATTCGACATATTGGCCGACAAACACGTCAATGCCCATTTTATCGAAATATGCGATCCGGCAGAAGAGCGTTTTCCCTATCACGGGCGTGTCGAGTTTATTGACCCGGAAACGGAACAGAAATTTCTTGCCGGGCGGGCGCAAAAATTTCATGATGCCTATTCGCGCATTTATCATGCACGCCGGCAAACGCTTGCCGATTTTGCCAATAATCGCGGTTTTACCTATCACATCTCGCCGACAGACAAGCCGGCAAGCGAAGTCATACTGGCACTTGCCAATATTATTGGCGCTGCCGCCGGCTATAGAAGAGGTTAAAGCATGGGGTTTAGTGCACCTTTTCTTCTTATCGGGCTTTTTGCCCTGCCGGCAATCTGGTGGCTGTTGCATGTTACACCTCCATCGCCGCAACGCGAAATCTTTCCGCCCTTGCGGCTATTGCTGAAAATTACCAACCGGCAGGAGACCCCTAACCGTACGCCTTGGTGGCTGCTTTTATTGCGCCTTTTTATTGCCGGCCTTGTCATTATTGCTTTGGCCGACCCGATATGGCGGCCAAGTTCGACCTTTCTGACAAGCAAAACCCCACTGGCACTTGTCATTGATAATGGCTGGGCTTCTGTCCATGACTGGGACAAGCGCATCAATGTTGCCGAAGATATCATCAATCAGGCAAAAAAAGCCGAAAAGATGATCTATCTTGTTGCCACAGCCAATAATGACAACCAGGATATTTCCCCAAAAAATAGCGACGAAGCGACAAAACTCGTCCACAATTTACGCCCGCTGCCGCTGCCGACGCGGCGTTTGCCTGTCATTGCCAAACTTGCCGAACAAACGGGGGACAAAAAAGTTGACACCGTCTTTCTCGGTGACGGTCTGCAAGAACCCGGAGATGAAGATGCTTTTCGCCGTCTTATCAACTTGAGCACCAACAATATTCATATCTATCAGGGCGATATATCCGCCCTTGTCGGCATAAGCGCTGTTAAAAATGAAAGTGGTGCTTTGGCCGTTGATCTTGTTCGCGGCAAGAGCGGTGAGGAACAAAAATTGACATTGGGGGCCTTTGACCGTCAGGGGCGGCGCATTGGCGACAGTGAAGCCCGTTTTGACGATGGCGAGATGCGAACCGTTGCTGCCTTCAATCTGCCGGCAGAGCTTGTCAACGACATTGCCGCCATCCGCATTGACAACCAGAATGATGTTGCCAGCACCTATCTTCTTGATGCCAGAAACCACATCTATCGCGTTGCAATACTGTCAAGCCCCGCGCAGGAAATGACGCAGCCTCTGTTGTCGCCGCTTTACTATGTTATCAAAGCGCTGGAAGGCCATGACGATATTATCATGTCCAACGGCAACAACTTTTCCGATGATGTGGAAAAACTGCTTTTGCAAAACCCGTCCGCGCTGGTTATGGGCGATGTCGTCAATATGCCAAAAGCCGTTCAGCAAAAATTGGCAAAATTTATCGAAAATGGCGGAACACTGATCCGGTTTGCCGGTGAGAATATTGCCACTTTTGATGGTGATGACCCGCTTTTGCCGGTGCGTTTGCGCCATGGCGAGCGGCAACTGGGCGGTATCATGTCGTGGGCAACGCCGCAAAAGCTTGCTCCTTTTGCCAAAAATGGACCTTTTGCCGGCCTGCCGGTTCCTGACGATGTCACGGTTTCGCGACAAATTTTGGCCGAGCCAAGCCCCGAACTTTTCGACCGGACATGGATAAGCCTTGCCGATGGCACACCGCTCGTCACTGTGGCCGCGCGTGGTCAGGGAAGGCTGATATTTGTCCACACCGCAGCCGCCCCGTCATGGTCGACACTGCCGCTATCGGGCTTTTTCGTTGACATGATGCAAAGGCTGGTCGAAACGGGCAAATTAAAAGCCGGAGAGGAAGCGGTTTCCGATAAAACACTGGTGCGCCAGCCATGGCAGGTCATTGATGTCAATGGTGCGCTGATGCCAGCGCCAGCCGATGTCAGACCGCTTGTCCTTAATGACGATACACCGGCGCTGCCGTCTTTTAATCACCCGCCCGGTTTTTACGGGCAGAAAGACAATCTTTTTGCTGTCAATCTGCTAAATGACGACAGTTCGTTCCAGCCAATGGCAATCGAGCAATTTGTCGGCAAAGTGCAATTGATGGATTATTCCGGTGATGTCGAAAAGCACTTGGGCGGCGTAATTTTCGGGCTTGCGGTAGCGTTGTTTGCGCTCGATTGTTTTATTGTGCTCTGCCTTGGCGGCCTTTTTGCAGCACGGCGTAAATTATTGACCATTATCGGCCTCGCAGCGGCAATTTTTGCCTTGAACAGTATCAGCAAACCGCATTGCAGCTATGCCGAAAAGCTTTCCGCCAACGATGCCGCTATGGTGCAATCGGCTGGCAAAACACGTCTTGCCTATGTTATTACCGGTATTGACGAAATTGACGACACCAGCAAAACCGGCCTTGAAGCACTGAGCCAATTTATACAAAGCCGTACGACGATTGATCCGGGCGCGGTTGCGGGGCTTGATCTTGACAAGGACGAGCTTGCTTTCTATCCGCTCATCTATTGGCCGCTTGATGCCCAATCGGCCATGCCGACGCAAAAGTCGATTGAAAAAATCAACACCTATATGCGGCTTGGTGGCACAGTATTGTTCGATACACGCGACCAGATTGAAACGGGATTGAATCTCGACGGCAAAACCAGTCCCAATAACCAGAGATTGCGCGATATTCTTGATGGCCTCAACATTCCCGAACTTGAAAAAGCTCCGCCCGATCATGTCATTTCGCGGTCATTTTTCATCATGCCGGATTTTCCCGGCCGTTATCGCGGTTCGCCATTATGGATTTTATCTTCGGCAATGGGCAGCAATGATAAAAGACCCATTCATGCCGGTGACGGTGTCAGCTCTGTTCTGATTACGGCCAATGATTTTGCCGGAGCATGGGCGCATGACGGCAAGGGAGCATGGAAATACGCACTCATTCCCGACGACGCTATGCAGCGCATCTGGGCATTTCGTGGCGGCCTGAATATTGTCATGTATATTCTGACCGGCAATTATAAAGCCGATCAGGTTCACGTACCGGCTCTTCTGGAGCGGCTAGGGCAGGAAAAAGCAAAATGAATCAGTCTCCGGCTTTTGAACCTTTATTGTCCTGGCCGATAAGTATCACACTTGTTGGTGTGGCTCTGGTTTTTATTATTTCGGCTATTTGTTTGCGCAAGCTCGGTGGCTGGCTGCGGCTTGTCACATTGGCGGCTCTGGCCATTGCTCTTTTCAATCCTGTCATCATCGAAGAACAAAGAGAACCGGTAAAAAGCGTTGTCGGTGTTGTCGTTGATAGAAGTCAGAGCCAGAATTTCGGCACTCGCACTAAAGATAGTGACGAAGCCTTGAAACTTCTCAAAGACGAACTGGCCAAGCACCCGCAATTCGAGCCGCGTTTTATTGAGGCAAAAACCGCTTCGGACATTAATAATGGTCCCGAAACCAGACTTTTCACGCCGTTAAACGAAGCTATTGCCGATGTGCCGCCTGCCCTTTATGCCGGCACTATTTTAATAACCGACGGCGAGGTTCATGATATCAACGAAGCACGTGGCAACACTGCCGGAGAAAAGCCGGTCAATGCGCTCATCACCGGAGAGGCTGACGAATTTGACCGGCAGGTAAAATTTATCGACGCGCCCCGTTTCGCAATTACCAATAAACCGGTTTTGCTGTCGTTTGTTGTTGAAGACAAGGGCAAAATTCCCGCCACCACCGGGATGGCTTCTGTTACCGTCAAAATCAATGGCAAAATTGTTCAAACACGCGAAGTCACCCCCAATAGTCCGCTTACCGGCGAATTTGTTCTTCCCCATGCCGGAAAAAATATCGTTGAAGTATCCACCGAACCGCTTGAAGGCGAGTTGACAGATGTCAATAACACAGCTGTTACAATCATTGACGGTGTGCGCGAGAATTTGCGTGTTCTGCTGGTATCGGGCGAACCACATAATGGCGAGCGTACCTGGCGTGACCTGTTAAAGAGCGATCCCAGCATTGACCTTGTCCATTTTACCATTTTGCGCCCGCCGGAAAAGGCCGACAATACACCGCTAAGCCAACTCTCGCTCATCGTCTTTCCGACAACCGAGCTTTTCGTTGACAAGATTAACGACTTTGATCTGGTGATTTTCGACCGTTACCAGCATTATGACGTATTGCCGCTCATTTATTATGATTATGTTGCCCAATATGTGAAAAATGGCGGCGCGCTTCTTATGGCAACAGGGCCGGAATTTTCCGGCAACACGTCACTGGCTCGCACACCGTTGTTAAGTGTGTTGCCGGCGTTGCCAAGCGGCGAAATTATCGAAAAACCGTATCTGCCGACGTTAACACCGGCTGGCGACAGACATCCGGTCACGCGCGGGCTCAAACAGGAAAATACAAAAGATCATGAATGGGGGCGCTGGTTGCGCCAGATTGCGGTTCAGGATACATCAAAAAGCACGGTTGTAATGAATGGTGCTGATAACCGGCCATTAATGTTGCTTGCCCATATTGGCGACGGGCGTGTGGGCATGCTCCTTTCCGATGAAGGCTGGTTGTGGGCGCGCGGCTTTGAAGGCGGTGGCCCTTATGCGGCACTTTATCGGCGCATGGCCCATTGGCTGATGAAAGAACCGGAACTGGAAGAAGAAGCGTTGACGGCAACGGGCGAGGGAAACCGCCTGACGGTTCGCCGCCAGACAATGGCCGACAAACCCGATGTTGCCATTGTTCATTTTCCATCGGGAAAAACACAAACACTGGCCTTGACAAAGGAACAGGAAGGCGTGTTCAGTGCCAGTCTTGAAACCGATGAAATCGGGCTTTTCAAGGTGACCAATGGTGACAAGGAAGCACTGAGCCATATCGGCCCGACCAATTCGCCCGAATATGCCGATTTGATATCGACCGATGAAAAACTTTTACCCGTTGCAAAATCAACCGGTGGCGGAGTTATCCGTTTGCATCAAAAACCGGGCGACAAAGTAAAAGTGCCGGCCATTGAAATTGTTAATGGAAAAAACAACCAGACAATTGCCAAACCGAACCGTATCGTGTTGAACAGTGCCAGTCAAACAAGACTGGTCAACACTTTTTCCTTCCCGCTTTTTAATGGCGTTTTTGCCCTTGTCGCTTTGCTGCTGCTTTTAAGCAGCGTCTGGTATAGAGAAAGCCGCTGAAGACAGACTTATAACGATCGACGAGCCATAAATCTGGCAAACTAGGCCTGCCGTTTTGACAGATTTTTATGTCTGACCTCGCCTTTTGCCCTCTCGAGTGCTCCGTCAACCAGTTCAAGAGCCAAAAGGCGTGCCGGATTGACCGGTGCCGGCATTTTCATGTCCCCTTCGGCTACTTTTTTAAAACCGAAGCGCCGATAATAGGGCTCGTCGCCGACAAGAACGATGATAGGAGCTGCCCCCGCTTTTGCCGCATTGATGGCAAGCCCCATCAAATGCGCGCCCAGACCTAGACTTTTCAAATCGGCCGACACAACAATCGGCCCCAGAAGATAGCCATTTTCATCACCGATAACAATTGGCGTCATTCTTACGGTGCCCACCGCTTTTCCGCCAAGTCTGGCTACAAATGACAATGCCCGATCATGGCCGCCTTCTTCGCGAATGAGATGGGCTGCACGGGTAAAACGCGCCGGCCCGAATGCCAGCCGGTTCAGTTCTTCTATTGCGCCGTCATCGCGCATGTTTTCAAGACCGAAGGTAATATCGGCGAGCAAGCATTGCGATATTGGTGAAAATTCGACTGCCAAAGAAGGATTATTCATAGACGAAACCAACGGAAAAATATGTTTAATCAAATAATAATCAAATAAGATGAACGCGTTCACAAAATGCGCTATTTATCGTCGTTGACTGATAACAAACATATCTTTTCTGACAGCCTTCGTTCCTGTTGCGGATTTTGCCATTTTTTGGCGTTACGTATCATCAATTGTTAAACAGAAAAAAACTTTTTAGCAACGAAAATAATGCGATTTTGTCTGCCTCGTTTTATTGCCTTGTCAAATACATCAAAAAATTGGCGCAGATAACCTGATAGCCATTGATTCGACTTAGTTAACAAAGGCTTAACAAAAGCCCTGCGTTTGCCGCATTTTTTTTCACAGAAAGACAATTTTGTTGCAATTATGAGACAGTCACTCCCCAAACAAGGTCGCAAAAAGGCGAAAATCGAATTGTTTGATTCAAATCAATGGAATTTTCGGCTTAAATAGGCTTGAAGATAAGCAATTACTGATTGTGAAACACGCACCATTCATTGATTTAGGAGAATTGATATGAAGAAATTTATCGGTAGCAGTATAGTTGCCATCGCAGCAGCACTCAGCTTCTCGGGTTCAGCTTCGGCTGCCGATGTTCAGAGTGCAAAGCCTGTTGTTCAGGAAGCTC
>NZ_CALYQK010000083.1 GCF_945285465.1 uncultured Bartonella sp.
AGTATTTCACCCGCTCCACATGGGGCAAAGAGGGTGATACCATGAATCTTGATATCGACCCGACAACACATCCGGCATGGACTGGTGGTTCACAGACCCTTGTTGATCGTGGTGGCCGTGTTTCAAAATTCAAAAACCGTTTTGGCAATCTTGGCCTTTAACAGTTTTATGATAGCTTCTTGAACCCGCCGGTCTGGCGGGTTTTTTGTTTCCGCAAATTTTTTCCTTTTTATTTCGGCAAAATTTTTCAGCGAATGTTTTCATAAAACTCTTCGGTATGGAAATTGTTGCAATGTCGGCTTTCGCCAAATTTTTGCGCACTCATACTGTCTGCTTTTTCTTCGTTCAGCTTTGACAAATTATAAAACCACATAAAATAACTCCAGCCTGTAACAAAACAGGCCGGAGTTTGAAAAACAACAGAAGGAAGAGGTTTTGTCTTTTCCGTTATTCGCCAGACAATTTCGCCATGATTTCATCGCTTACTTCAAAATTGGCGTAGACGTTTTGTACGTCATCATCTTCTTCCAATGTCGAAATAAGTCGCAAAATTGATTCGGCTTTTTCTTCATCGACAGGGGCACCTGTTGTCGGCTTCCAGATAACTTTGACCGATTCAGCTTCCCCAAGGGCAGCTTCCAGAGCTTTGGAAACTTCGCCGACATTTTCAAAAGTACAGATAATGACATGCCCCTCCTCGTCGGACTGGACATCGTCGGCGCCTGCTTCAATAGCCGCTTCCATAACCTTGTCAGCATCACCAACATCCAATTTGTAAACGATTTCGCCGACGCGGTTAAACATGAAGCCGACAGAGCCGGTCTCGCCCAATGCACCACCAGCTTTGGTAAACGCGGCACGAACATTCGATGCTGTTCGGTTGCGATTATCGGTCAAAGCCTCGACAATCACGGCAACACCGGCCGGGCCATACCCCTCGTAGCGTACTTCTTCATAATTTTCAGCATCGCCGCCAGACGCTTTTTTAATGGCACGTTCGATATTGTCTTTTGGCATCGACTGAGCACGGGCATTCTGCACGGCTAGGCGCAAACGCGGATTCATTGAAGGATCGGGCGCACCTTGCTTTGCCGCAACAGTAATTTCGCGTGCAAGCTTGGAAAACATTTTGGAACGCATCGCATCCTGACGACCTTTGCGATGCATGATATTTTTGAATTGTGAATGGCCTGCCATAGATCACCTTCCGGTTTTGTGCGACAGAAAGTCTTATAATACTTCTGCCGGACAATGTTCTAGAAAAAAGAATGTGCGCCTTATAAGGAAAACGATTAAAAAGGTAAAGAGATGCACATAATTCACCAAAAATCTGGCATGCTTTCCTGTAAACGGGGGCCCAGCCGCAACGGCGCAATTTTTTCTGCAAGTCCCGTACGGTCGGAAATTTCAACGGCCAATCCGCAAATGGTTGCCGGTCCATGGGCCGGTTCATAACGACCGCGGGAAATTTTTGTAACAAAACGGTTTAATGGCTCGTCCTTATCCATGCCTAAAGACGAATCATAATCGCCGCACATGCCGGCATCCGACATATAGGCCGTGCCTCCATTGAGAATTTGCGCGTCTGCTGTTGGAACATGTGTATGTGTGCCAACAACCACACTGACACGGCCATCAAGAAAATGGCCAAAACACTGTTTTTCACTCGTCGCTTCGGCATGAAAATCAAAAATAATGGCATCAGCCTGTTCGCCCAGCGGACACTCGCCAACAATACGTTCGGCCGCTTCGAACGGGTCATCAAGATCAGGATGCATAAAAACGCGCCCCATGACATTGGCAACAAGAACCCGAGCGCCATTTTTGGCAATAAAAACACCCGAACCTTTGCCTGTTGTGCCTTTCGGAAAGTTGGCCGGCCTTAGAAAACGATCGGCATGGCCAGCGAAATTCAGGGCTTCTTTCTGGTCAAAAGCGTGGTTTCCGGTGGTAACAACATTGGCACCCGCATCAAGTGTCTCGTTATAGATGCGCTCGGTAATGCCAAAGCCGGATGCTGCATTTTCGCCATTGACCACAACGAAATCAAGTTGAAGAGCTGCAATCAGATCCGGTAGCCTGTCAAAAACAGCTGTGCGGCCCGATTTTCCAACCATATCACCTAAAAATAAAAATCTCATAATTTTGCTCTGGACATCATTCAAAAACTCCGCAAACCGCTTTCCGTCAAAATCATCGTCAATGGTATATCATGTGATTCTGCCGGTATTGATGTGACTTCCTGACAATTAAAGCCAAGTCCTATCAATAAAGGTTTATGCCCATTTTTGAACAGGTTTTCAATTGCTCTGTCATAATAACCGGCACCATAGCCAATTCGCTGGCCTCGTTTGTCAAATGCCGAAAGGGGCAGCAAAATTGTTTCTGGCGTAACTGTCGGCGCTTGTGGGGATGGTCCACGTGTACCAAATTTCATGTCGATAAGATCATTGGTTTTGCCAAATATGCGAAATACCATCGTTTGTTTATCAATTATCGCCGGTAATGCCAGTTTTTTGCCATGTTCTGTCAATGCCGCCATTAACGGACGAGGATCAATTTCACTTTTGATCGGCCAGAAACCGGCAATAATAGTTCCCCTCATGATAGCAACGATCTCACCGGCATGGTCGACGAGTTTTTTTGACATTCTTGCCCGCTCCTGCGCCGGCAAAGCATCGCGGCGATGAAGAGCCTTTATACGGAGTTCCTGTTTTTCTTTTGTCATATCTATCTGATAGGTCTCAATTTGATGGCATCGTCTAGGTGGTTTTTATTTTCAATTTTTGGACAGAAATTGCAACCGTTGCGCAAGTATCGGGCGATTGGTAACATAGACCAATCTATTGCCGAATTCATTGTTTCGTTGCGATTGTGATCGTTTCGACAACTGCTAATTGCCAATATGGCAAGAATAGTTTTCAACTGAAGCTTGCGATTCTATCTTATTATTAAATGATTTTTTGATTATTTCAGGTGCAAATTCGCTATTTTAACAAATCTGTCGTGCAACCGGAGAAAGGGTGGCAACCGTGCCGTGTGGACTAAAAGCCACAAACGGCAATACTTGGCAAACCTGCAATTGGTCAACCGGTTATCAACACATAAAACGGCAATCAGAGCCAACTGCTTTTAACTGAGAGACGATCCGCGACGACCGATGGAAAGTTTTGATCCCGGGAACCTACAACGTAGGTGGGCGCCATATGAAAAGACCCACGAGTCTAATCAGGGACAGCTCCCTTAGAGATCAATAAGGCCCCGGGGATGCAGTTATTCCTGTCGAGAAGCGCAGAACGCCCTGATCAGATATAAGCCAAGTCAAGCGTCGATGCTAGCCCATAATCGAGATTTAGATAGCGCGTCCCGTCTCGTCTTCTAACAGTTCGCCAACCCGCTTTTGTGCACGCTGCATTTGGGGGTAATATTTGAGCGCATCTTCATAAGCTTTAAGTGCCAATTGACGACGTTGTGTCATTTCCATAATCGAGCCGACAAGAAATAGGGCATTGTAATTTCTTGGCTCTAACCGCAAGGATTGATGAAGATCAACCATTGCCAATTTCAGATCGTTCAATTGCATATGAACAGCCGCACGTCTCACCCAGCCTTCGGCATAATCCGGTTTCAAGGCTATGACACTATCAAGAAAATCGAGTGCCAAAGCATAATTTTGCTCATTAATACCATTTTCGGCCCATTGCATCAGAAGATCAATGGTATCACTACCCGATTGCGACCAAAGGCCTTGTATCTGCCGGCTGATTTTTGCCGCCTCTTTTACATTGGAAGTTTTTTTTAAAAGTACAAATAAACGGTCAAGCTCGGCCTGTTTTCGTTGCGCTGCATTCTGGTCTTTGCCGAGATCCGGCAAGGCTTCGCCGGCAGACGGGCGCTCGGGAATCATGTCTTCAGGTGTTAATGCCGGTGCATCCGGATCTTCATGAGGTGGGAGCTCGGGCAGCCCCCGGGCGACAAGCGGCACAGGCATAAACCCAAGCCATAATGATATAGAGACAATGAAAAAACGAACGGTCAATTTGTTCATCATCATTTTCACCCTCATCAATTCCTTTATTACCAATATTTGTCACCGATATTTGAAAGCATTTATAGGATGATGGGTAAATGGACGCTAAGTCAACAGAAATAAAAAAGGCTCCTTTGGGAGCCTTTTTTGTCAAAATTTAATATCGAATCAATCCAGATTACAATCGAATTGAACTTCTTAACTAGAACCGAATCAGCCTTGACGTGCTTTAAAGCGCGGGTTGGTCTTATTGATAATATAAATACGACCTTTGCGGCGAACCATACGGTTGTCGCGGTGACGACCCTTTAGCGCTCTTAGCGAATTTTTAATTTTCATTTCAATCACCGTTTGTATAACCCGTCGCCGGGTAAAAGGACATAGCCCGCATTAGGGCTCTAATTTCGTTGGCCAAATAGCCTGACCACAACCGGTTTGTCAACTACTAATGAATGAAAATTCCCGATTCTTGTCGACTATGGCGTCCGGAAGATAAATTCCTGCCTATCTAAGCCTTTCCGGTCAGTCTTACAATATGTCCCATCTTGCGGCCTTTTCTTGTTTCAGCTTTGCCGTAAAGATTGATGAATGTCTGTGGCTGGCCAACAAGTTCGGACAAGCGGTCGATATCGTTACCGATGAGATTTTCCATAACGCAATTGCTATGACGCGTTGTCGCCCCCAATGGCAGGCCGGAAACTGCACGTATATGTTGCTCGAATTGCGAAATAAGACAGGCAGCCTCTGTCCAATGCCCGGAATTGTGGACGCGCGGTGCCAGTTCATTGGCAATAACCGAACCATCTTCAAGCACAAAAAACTCGACGCCAATGACACCAATGTAATCCAATTCATCAAGGATAGTTTTGGTGGCAGCCTTTGCCGCCGCACCCGTCTTGTCGCAAATGCTCGCCGGAACAGTCGATGTCCGCAAAATGCCGTCACGATGGATATTTTCCGGGCAATCGTAAAACGCGATGTTTCCCCAACAGTCACGTGCGGCGATAACCGAGATTTCTTTGACAAAAGGCACATAGCCTTCCAGAATTGCCGGTGCATTGCCAATATCGGCCAAAGCTCTATCAATGTCTTGTGCACAGGCAGAAGCCAGCCGCACCTGCCCTTTTCCGTCATAGCCGAAACGTCGTGTTTTCAAGATAGCCTTACCGCCGATATGCGCCAGAGCGGCAATCAATGTCTGGCGATCATCGACAAGATACCATGGTGCGGTTTCTATTCCGCTTTCATTCAGGAATTTTTTTTCGGTATAACGGTCTTGCGAAATTTCCAGAGCAACCGGTTGTGGCAGGACAACCGATTTTTTTGCAAGCCGTTGAACTGCCTGTGCCGGCACATTTTCAAACTCGTAAGTGATGACATCACAAGATGCCGCCAATTCATCCAGCGCATTTTCATCATCATAATCGGCAACAATCTGCCTCGTGGATGTCTGGGCGGCTGGACAATTGACCGTTGGTTCCAGAACAATTGTACGAAAACCCAACCTTGCGGCAGCAACAGCCATCATACGGGCAAGCTGCCCGCCACCGATAAGGCCGATTGCATTGCCCGGTTCAAGGTGCTTCATGTTTTACCTCGTCGATCGGAAATTCAGCCACATTTGCAGTTTGTTTGGCGCGCCATTCGTCAAGGCGTTTTGCCAGTTCTTTGTCAGAAAGTGCCAGTACAGCCACTGCCAGCAAGGCGGCATTGATGGCACCGGCTTTTCCGATAGCAAGTGTCCCGACCGGTATACCGGCCGGCATTTGCACAATTGAAAGAAGGGAATCTTGTCCTGATAATGCGTGTGATTGCACGGGAACGCCAAACACCGGCAAACTCGTCATAGCCGCTGTCATGCCGGGTAAATGGGCAGCACCACCGGCACCGGCGATAATGACTTTAAATCCGGCCTGTTTTGCGCCCTTAGCAAAATCGACCAAACGATCGGGGGTGCGGTGGGCCGAAACGATCCTTGCTTGAAAGGTCACCCCGAGGCTTTCTAATGTTTCTCCAGCATGGCGCATTGTTTGCCAATCGGATTGGCTACCCATGAGAATGGCAACATCTTGTGTTCTGTTTGTCATGGTCATTTCCTGTCGTGCTGCATTTATGCAATGATATCCGGTATAATATGGTCTTCAAGCTTTTGTAGCTGATCTTTAATTGCCAATTTCTTTTTTTTCATCCGGCGAATTTGCAATTGGTCACAGCCGGCTTTAATCATCGCTTCGATCGCCGTATCATAATCGGCATGTTCCTGCTTCAATTTGGCAACAGCTAATTTGATATCAACCTGTTCTTGTTCAGACATTGTCCGTCCGTCCTGTTTCAGCATCGGGTTTATTCATTCGGCTGCCCTTAAAGCTTGTCAGCAATTTTCTGCCTATAGCATGAAAGAAACCTGGCGGAAATGCTTAATCCTTAAAATTTGTTGTCGCCAGATGCGAAAACAGAAAATACTTTTAAAGGTGTCAATTTGTTTTTGCGCCACTTGCGAAATGCCTGACAATGAATATGTTTGAATGAGTAAACAAATAAGGAGCATGGTTATGGCAACTGAAGCACATCTGGCGTCTTTGGAACGCAAGCACAAAGAAATCGAAGCAGAAATTGAAAAAGCTATGGCCGCGCCCTCGGCAGATGATCTTGAAATTAACGAACTCAAGCGAAAGAAACTTGCACTTAAAGACGAAATCGAAAAGCTGAAAAATCAATAGTCCGCAAGAGTATTGATAGTATTGATGCGTCAATCAGGTGTCCGGATATAGAAATGTCCCGTTAGGAAAGCGGCTTCGGTTTTACCGTTTCTTTGATGAGAGAGAAAGTTTCTCGACCGGAAATTTTGAAACCTATTTTATCAAGGCTTTTGCCCGGTCGGCTTATTAAAGGTAATTTTTGACATTTGGTCGTTTCTGGCTCCTTTGGTTTTTGTTGGCTATGAAAGACAGAACGAACTGTTTAAAGATAGAAGAAAGTGGAAAGATGACGTCTATTTCCGATATTCCCAAAAAGATGCGTGCTGTCGCGATTAGCAAAAACGGCGGGCCGGACGTGCTCGAACTTGTCACTACCGATGTTCCTGAAATAAAAGATAACGAAGTCCTCGTTCGGGTTCGTGCCGCGGGTGTCAACCGGCCCGATGTTTTTCAAAGACAGGGCAACTATCCGCCGCCGCCCGGTGCTTCGCCATTGCCGGGGCTTGAAGTTGCCGGCACAGTTGTAAAGATCGGTCGTGCCGTCAGTCAGTGGAAAGAAGGCGACAAGGTTACAGCACTTATCGCCGGTGGCGGATATGCCGAATATGCGGCGGTTGCCAGCGACAATATTTTGCCGCTTCCTGACGGATTTGATTTTATCGAGGCGGCTGCACTGCCTGAAACCTTCTTTACAGTGTGGAGCAATGTTTTTGATCGGGGACATTTGAAAGCGGGCGAATTCTTTCTTGTTCACGGTGGAACATCGGGGATTGGCACAACAGCTATTCAACTGGCCAAAGTTTTTGGTGCCAAGGTTATTGCAACGGCGGGTTCACAGAAAAAATGTGCAGTATGCCGGAAATTAGGGGCTGATCTTGCTATTAATTATCACAGCGAGGATTTTGTTGCCAAAGCTTTTGAATTCTCCAACAAACATGGCGTTGATGTGATCCTTGATATGGTGGGGGGCGAATATACAAACAGGAATTACAAGTTAGCTGCTGCTGACGGGCGTATTGTCCAGATTGCTAATCTTAGCGGCAATCTGGCGACAGTGAACCTCAACTATATATTTGTCAAAAGACTAATCCATACCGGTTCGACATTGCGCGCGCGTGACACAAATTTCAAAGCGGCAATTGCTGAAAAACTCAAACAAAAAGTCTGGCCTCTGTTGGCGGCAAAAAAGGTTTTTCCGGTAATTGACAAGATTTTTCCACTCGCAGAAGCGGCAAAAGCACATGAACGGATGGAATCGGGTGCACATATTGGCAAAATTATTCTAAAAATTGACTGATAACGACCGACTTTCGCCGGATGGCTTGTCGTTCGACAAAATTCGCGTTATAAGGCTTGCCGAATTCCCGGAAAATGTGGTCTAGTCCACGTCCCGCCTCACCGGAGCGGGCGAACGAGAGGATAATGTTATGGCAACA
>NZ_CALYQK010000084.1 GCF_945285465.1 uncultured Bartonella sp.
GGCCGATATAATGAAGCTCACCTTCAAGCGTTTGATGCGCTATGATCCTTCGGCAATTATCATTGCATCGAATGCGCCCTCAATCATGGTGTTTGATCGCGTCAAAAAGTTTTCGCCAGTGCCGCTTTATGGTGTTTTCCCTCCGCTCGGCGAAGCCGAAAAACTCAGTCGCAGCGGTTTTGTGGCCATCATGGGGGTGGCCTCCATGGTTGAAAGCGAAATGGGGAAGGCATTTGTCAGAAAACACAGCAAAAAACCGGAAAACGTTGCACTCGTTAATGCTTCACCTATGGTCGAACTTGTGGAAAACGGTACCTTTCTTTTCGATTTGGAAAAAACACAAAGCGCGGTTAACCGCTTTATGGACGATCTGCTGACAAAATATCCTGATACTGATATATGTACATTATCGAGTACGCATCTCCCCTGGCTTGAAAAATTTTTTGAGCAAGCCGCTCCGCGGTGCTCTTTTCTTGATCCTGCTGAAAGCATCATTGAAAAACTCGACACGTGCGAAACCGGTAGCGGTCGAATTCAAGGACTTGTTACCGAAAGTGCCGAGTATCGACTTGCCGATTTTAAAAAAATACTTCACAAGCTTAATATCGACATCCCTATGGACGTTATTTCCGCTTAGAAAATGTCGATGCATCATTAATATTATTTGTGTTTTTATCTAAACGATTTTTGTTCTTGGTTTCTTATTTTGATCTTGTCGTTTTGAAAAATACATACCATATCAGTTGACAGGCAAGGCTTGCCTTCAGGGGAGCCTGTCACTTCAAGCCCATAGGGCTGTTTTTCAGACTATGGGAAAAGGAGACAAGAATGAATTTGGAAAAATATACTGAACGTGTGCAGGGATTTATCCAGTCTGCACAAAATTTTGCTTTATCATCAGACAATCAACAATTTCTGCCCGAGCATTTATTGAAAGTATTGCTCGATGACAATGAAGGCTTATGCTCTTCACTTATCGAGAAAGCTGGTGGTGATGCAAAAGCGGCAAAAACAGCGTTGGCCGCCGCACTTGCTGCAATACCGAAAGTAAGTGGTGGCAACGGTCAGCTTTATATGTCGGATGCCTTGGCAAAAGTTTTTACAAAAGCCGAGGAATTGGCTGAAAAAGCCGGTGACAGTTTTGTCACAGTTGAACGTCTGTTGCAGGCTTTGCTTATGGAACCCAAAGCCAAGACAGCCGAAATTCTTTCAAAAAGTGGGGTTACGCCAGCGGCGTTAAACAAGGCGATTAATGATATGAGAAAAGGACGCACAGCTGATTCGGCTAATGCCGAAGCCCAGTATGACGCATTGAAAAAGTATGCGCGTGATCTAACAAAAGATGCACGCGAAGGTAAACTCGACCCTGTTATTGGTCGTGATGAAGAGATTCGCCGCACTATCCAGGTGCTGTCACGGCGCACCAAAAACAACCCCGTTCTTATTGGTGAGCCGGGCGTTGGTAAAACAGCTATTGTCGAGGGGCTCGCTTTGCGTATTGTCAATGGCGATGTACCAGAGACATTACGTGATAAATCGCTTCTGGCTCTTGATATGGGTGCGTTGATTGCCGGTGCGAAATATCGCGGTGAATTTGAAGAGCGTTTGAAAGCTGTCTTGACCGAAGTTCAGGCAGCAAATGGTGAAATCATCCTGTTTATTGATGAAATGCACACGCTTGTCGGTGCCGGCAAGTCTGATGGGGCGATGGATGCTTCCAATCTTTTAAAACCGGCTCTTGCTCGTGGCGAGCTTCATTGCGTCGGGGCAACAACATTGGAAGAATACCGGAAATATGTTGAGAAAGATGCTGCTCTTGCCCGTCGTTTCCAGCCGGTTTTTGTTGATGAGCCAACGGTTGAAGATACAATTTCAATTCTGCGTGGTATCAAAGAAAAATATGAACAGCACCATAAAGTTCGTATTTCCGATTCGGCATTGGTGGCTGCAGCAACACTGTCGAACCGCTATATTACCGACCGTTTTTTGCCCGATAAGGCGATTGATCTGATTGATGAATCAGCCTCGCGTTTGCGCATGCAGGTCGATTCCAAGCCAGAAGAACTGGATGAAATCGATCGTCGTATCATGCAGTTGAAGATCGAACGCGAAGCATTAAAAACGGAAACCGATCCTGCTTCAAAAGACCGTTTGGAAAAGCTTGATGATGAATTGGTCGAGTTGGAAGAACAGTCGCATGAAATCACCGCCAAATGGCAATCGGAAAAGCAAAAATTGGGTCATGCTGCCGAATTGAAAAAGCAATTGGAAGCTGCACGCAACAATTTGGCAATTGCCCAGCGTAATGGCGAATACCAGAAAGCCGGTGAAATATCCTATAGCATTATACCTCAATTGGAAAAACAATTGAGCGATGCTGAAAGTCAGGAAAATCACGGGTCGATTCTGGAAGAGACAGTTACACCCGACCATATTGCACAGGTTGTTTCGCGCTGGACAGGTATTCCGGTTGACCGGATGCTTGAAGGCGAACGTGAAAAACTGCTGCGAATGGAAGACGAGCTTGCCAAGCGCGTTGTTGGCCAGGGCGAAGCGATACAGGCGGTATCACGCGCCGTCCGTCGTGCCCGTGCCGGTTTGCAGGATCCGAACAGACCGATCGGTTCCTTCATCTTTCTCGGGCCGACCGGCGTTGGTAAAACAGAACTGACCAAGGCATTGGCATCTTTTATGTTTCAGGATGAAACGGCAATGGTGCGTATTGATATGTCGGAATATATGGAAAAGCACTCTGTTGCCCGCTTAATTGGTGCTCCTCCCGGTTATGTCGGCTATGAAGAAGGTGGCGCTTTGACCGAAGCTGTTCGTCGCCGGCCTTATCAGGTCATCCTGTTTGATGAAATCGAAAAAGCCCATCCGGATGTTTTCAATGTTCTTCTTCAGGTTCTTGATGATGGACGATTGACAGATGGCCAAGGCCGTACCGTTGATTTCCGCAATACACTTATCATAATGACGTCGAATCTCGGTGCTGAGTATCTGACCGCGCTTAATGACAATGATGAAGCAGAAAAAGCACGTGACGATGTTATGGCCGTTGTCAAAGCAGCGTTTCGTCCCGAATTTCTCAATCGTGTTGACGAGATCATCCTGTTTCACAGACTTCATAGAGCAGAAATGGGTGCTATTGTCGATATCCAGTTGCAACGTTTGCAATCGCTGTTGTCCGATCGCAAAATTAAACTTGTCATTGACGATAGTGCACGAGAATTTCTCGCTGACAAGGGCTATGATCCAGCCTATGGTGCAAGGCCGTTGAAACGTGTTATCCAGAAAGAAGTTCAGGATCCGCTTGCTGAACGGTTGCTGATGGGCGATATCCTCGATGGGTCGACGGTCAATATTTCGCGCGGTTCGGATCGTTTGATCTTTACGCCGACACCGACACATCCTGTCGATGAAAACGAGATTGAAGAAAAGGTAGTGGAAACCAAGTCATCCAAAAAGCAGGGTAAAGCAAAAAAGTAAAATAAAACCCGTCTGAAAAAGGCCGCTTTTCGATAGCGGCCTTTTTATTTGTACCTTCTTATGTTTTTGACGCTTATTATTGGCGTAAAGGTGTCGTGGTTGTTTCTTCGATCGGTTGTTTTGCCACCGGTGAAGTATCAACCGTTATTGCGGCAACCAGATGACCCCGACGATAATCATAGATAACAAGTTCGGTATTTCCTTGCGGTGTCAGTGTTTCAAGCGCAATCATATCATTTGACAAGCTCTGCGAGAGAATGCGTGTGCCTTGCGGCAGAGCAATAGACCGTCGGATAAATTCCGGAACAGATGATGCCGGTTTTAATGTCTGATTGGTGGAAGAATCATTGGCATTAGCACCAGAATTAGGCACCGGACTTGTTTGCATTTGTCTTTCCGTATCAACCGGTGTTTTGTCCGATGGTGACGATGTCACCTTGTAGATGATCGCTGCTAGTATAATCAAAATCAAAACGATTGTAATTACGACCGAAATGATCATTAACCGCATCAGCCTGCGTCTGATATTTTCAACAACCGGGTCAAGTTGCGCATCATGCTGCATAGGTTGCTGAATATAAGGATCCTGAAAATCGGCATTTTCATAACCGGATTGATATTCATCGCGCATTGCACATTCTCCATTGGTGTTGCCCCGCATTTACGAGTTTCAAGGCAATGTTTCAATGGAAAATAATTATTTTAAATAAAGACAAATCATTTCGCCTACTTGGTTTTAGGCATTCGGTTTCATTATAGGCACTTTGTTGGCTTGGGATTTGTCAATTTCGTTTAAAGCGATAGAAATTTCATCTTCACCGCTGTCTTCATTGGCGAGTTCAACGATAAGGTTGCCATTTTGATCAACATGCCAATAAATGCTCAAATCACCATTGATAAAATCCGCATCAGCTTTCACGCATTTGCCAAAGACCTGTTCACTATGGGAGCCGATACGTTTTACCTCGTGTATCAAAGCGGTTTCGCATACTTCATGGCTGGGATAGACCCGCACCATGTCATCGCTGGCATTACAGACTGAAAAATTATCCGTGCACGAAACAAGCAGCATTACAGCGATAACAGCGTTCATAGCCGACCCCTCAGGTTAAATTTGGAAGTTAACGGAATTTTCGAGGTAAAATATTCAAAAAATGTTCTTATAATTAATAAACGACTAACGTATAATAATGTTCCTATAATAAAAATTTTCGTTAAAAATATTTTTAATTAACAACAAAATACATAGTTAAAAATAAATCCTGATCAATGAATATTCTTGGAGATAATGCGTTAGTGCTTCTAGTTATATTTATGAGTGAATATATTTGTTGTTTTGCCTGCAGAAAAATTAGTAGTAAAAATCAAAATAGGTATCAGGCAAAGTAAGGTGGTAGGCAACACCATCATCAGTGAATTCCAAACTAGCAGTCCCATTAACAGAAACAGGAACTATTTTTTCTAACACCGCACTACCAAAACAGGCTTTGCGATTATTGTCCTGTAACGAACCGGCAGCAAAAACCTCATACCACGATATCGATAAATGTGATGGCCGATTTTCACATTTTTCAACCTTGCTTATAACTCTTATCAAACCGTTTTCTTGTGATAGCGCACCGTAAGAAAGAGAATTAATAATCAGTTCATGAAAGGCAAGACCAATATGCAAAGCAGCACCGGGAAAAAGATAGGGGTCTTCGCCCTCAATGATGAAACGATTTGAATCCTTGCCAAGATAGCCAGAGGCCTGACTTAAAAACAATTCGCGAAAATGTGCCCCACGCCAATCCGAATCCGTCACCAGATCTTGTGAATGTGACAGGGATTGAATGCGTCCCTGAAATTTTTTTAAAAATGTTGGCAACGAATCGGTATAGCGCGCCGTCTGTCCGGCGACGCTTTGAATAATAGCCAGAAGATTTTTGGAGCGGTGGCTTACTTCCCGCAATAACGCCTTGAGTACTTGCTCGCGTCGGCGCAATTCCGAAACATTGACACCGGTTGTCAATATACCGATAACTTTCCCCTGATCGTCATGGTGACAATCAATCGAAAATTTATACCACAAAACCTGCTTGGAACTGTTTTCAAAACGGGCTTCAATCGTTTGCATTTTATCTTTGGCAAGAACCTGCAACTTGGCAGTTTCCATACTTTTGGACAATCTTTCGGGTAGAAAATCGCTATCGCGACAGCCGGCAAACCACTTATTGGCAATGACGGCTGGAAGATTTTCAGCCCATTGATAAACCAAATCGGGTGTTTGATATAAGACGAAAATCTCGGCACCATGGATAGCCTGCATTAGGGCACTTATATGCGATCTTTCAACAGCAGGTGCAGATTGGGCGGTCAATATCATCAAAAACGAATAGCCTTCTGTTAGAACTTTTTCGTAGCATTTTCTTGAAAGAAAAGTGCTTGCGATATAAGTGCCTTCACCATATCCGGATTGAACGGTTTTGTAACAAGAAATGTAGGTTCGGGGCGTTCGCCGGTAAGCAATCGCTCAGGAAATGCGGTGATAAAGATCACAGGAACAGCGTCAGTTTCTAGAATATCATTAACGGCGTCAATACCCGAGCTATTATCGGCAAGTTGAATATCGGCCAAAACCATGCCGGGTTTTTCTTTGGCAAATAGCGCCACGGCCTCGCTGCGGGTGCGGGCAATGCCGACAACCTGATGACCAAGAGATTCCACAAGTTGTTCAATATCCATAGCAATCAAAGGTTCATCTTCAATAATAAGAATGCGTGTTGCAACCTGCTCCGAAATATCGCGCGACGCTTCATTGAGCAACTCCTTGAACTCGTCGGCATCGAGATTCATGATTTCCATCACTTCTTTATCATTAAAGCCTTCAACAGCGATAAGAAGAAATATTTGTCGTGCTTTCGGGGTCAAATAAGAAAGTTTGGCATTGGCTTTTTGTTCAATGCCGAATTGCGGCAACGGCTCTACAATATTCGATGTTGTCTGATCGAATAATTGGCAAAATAACCTATAAACACTAATCCGGTCAGAAGATGTTTTGGGAAAAATGGAAACATCGGCAATCAATGCTTCAAGCATCGCTGCAACATAGGCATCTCCCGATGTTTGGGACCCGGTTACAGCACGGGCAAAACGTCTCAGATAGGGTAAATGTGGTGCAATGCGTGTAGATAGCGTCATGAAAAACTCCTTCTGCCCCTGAAAGTGTGTATATTTTATTATAATTCACGAATAATAAAAAAGTTCCAGACCCTTGGAACTTTTTAGACAGTTCTATATTCTAGCTAAAAGTGTATTTGTCTACACAATTGAATGGTTAATGGGTGGTATCATTTTTAAGGGACTTACAATGGATGATAGCAAGGTAAAAAACGGTTCCGAAATTATCGGTCCGGACGATGATCTGCTTGGTTCCAATAGTGAAATAGCGATTAAATTACGGCAGTTTTACACAGCTATCCAAGAAGAGCAGATACCGGACCGGTTTCTTGATCTCCTCGAAAAGCTTGATAAAGCCGAACAAGAAAGCCAAGATTAATATGGGAAAGCGATAACCCATGAGCGCACATAATCCAGATTTCAAGCGTGAACTTCTAGCCAACTTGCCGGCTTTACGCGCTTTTGCTGTTTCATTAAGTGGTCAACATGATCGGGCAGATGATCTTGTCCAGGATGCGATTATGAAAGCCTGGGCAAAACAGGACAGTTTTGAACTGGGAACGAATATGAAAGCTTGGCTATTTACCATTTTACGTAATGAATTTTTTAGCCAAATGCGCAAAAAAGGCCGCGAAGTGCAGGATACTGACGGGGTATTTACAGAAAATGTTGCTGTTCATCCCGCTCAATATGGTTCACTTGATTTACAGGATTTTCGTAAAGCTCTTGACGAATTGCCCGCCGACCAAAAAGAAGCAATTATTCTTATCGGCGCATCCGGCTTTTCTTATGAAGATACGGCGGAGATTTGTGGTTGTGCTGTTGGTACAATCAAAAGCCGTGTCAGCAGGGCACGAACCCGCCTGCAGGAATTATTGGGAGTAAATGGACAGTCCGATTATGGCCCCGATGCCAATTCGGCGGCTGCTACAATGCGCTCTTTCAATAATTCCTGATTTTTTTACAGTTATTTGAGTCGCTCATGACATTTTGTTATAATTCGTAAACGACATTTTGCCGCAAATAATGTTTTCGCATTTCGTCGACGTTCATAAGCTAACAAGCTTTGCGCAACGAATCGTCAATAAAAATAGCACCAAAAAGAATTAACGGGTTTTCCCAGTCTAATGGCTGTTTTAAGCACTGTTGATATTTATGGCTGATTGGCACTTTGATCGCCAGTTTTTCCCATATGTTGTTTTGAATAGATTTTGAATAGATGAGAAAATATTGTCATTGACCGACTTTCAAACTGACGGTAGGTAGATTCACACGTGAAGTGCAACAGTGTTTATTTAAAGCATAATTTGATATCGGTTCCAAGGTTTACCATAAAGGAGAGAAATGGCGTTTTGAAGTCGAGGCATTTTCGGGGGCGTTGTGT
>NZ_CALYQK010000085.1 GCF_945285465.1 uncultured Bartonella sp.
TTACGTTTTGCCATTTTAATTCTCCTAGAAATGAAGTGGCCGGAAGCCTCTCTCCCGACCTTCAAAAATAACAAAAAAAGCTCTCACTCTGCCGCTTCGACAGCAAAGGCGGGTTTGAAAAACGGGATGTTTTTGAAAAAGGCGAATGCCTGGTCAAAGCCATGGAAACTGCGCCAATAGACCATGCCGGAGATCTTCCACGACACACTGAAGTTGCCATTGTCCCACCGCATGGCTGAGCCTGTCGGCGTCCAGCCGGCGAAGTTGGCAATCAAACGAACCGTGACATTGTTCCAGCCGGTCTTGACATCAAGCACCTAGCTTGAAGCCCTAGGTTCCTCTGGTGGCGGTGATGCCTGAACCATAATTTTGTTTTTCGGGATGACTCGATCATACTTATGCACATCGGGAATATTGGATTTCATTTTTATGCTCCTGAAAAAGAAAAAGGCCGCTTGATCGCGGCCATGAATGGATGAAATGAGTGGTTAATCGATACGTTTACTGCGCCTTTTCCAACAGCGATTTGGCGCGTGCTTCCATCAGCAGGCGTGTGTCCTGATGCTTTCTGTCACGCGCGACAGCGGTGATGCCCTGGACAAAATCAAGCACGGATGACGGCGGGTGGCCTTCCTCTTCGAGAACCGTCTTGATGATCTTGTCAGTTTCGGCGCGGGAAAACTTCTGCTTCAGCAGGAAATCCTTGCGGTCATCGTCATTTCTGGCAACGATACGCTCGCGCGCAGAGCGGATACCGTTGACGAAGGGAATAGCGGAAGAGTCGGCGAATCTGGTGAGTGCCGGGGTCGCCTCATAAGCAAACCGGCTTGCCGCATATTTGGAATGGCGGATTTTGATTTCCTGAAAATCCTCGACACCCCAAAGATTGCGGTTCTGGCAGACAGCCCGCAGATAAAATGATGCCATGCCGAGGGTCTTGGCTCCTACCTCCGAGTTCCAGCAATAAAAGCCGCGGAAATAAAGATCGGGCGAACCGTCCGGCAGCCTGCCTACCTCGATCGGGTTGAGATCGTCCACCAGAAACAGGAACACATCGCGGTCTGAGGCATAGAGCGTCGTCGTGTCCTTGCTGATGTCGACATTGGGATTGTAGATGCAGGTTGACCAATCAAGCACGCCCGGCACCTTCCAGCGTGTGTCGCCAGTGCCGTTTCCGGCGATTTTCTGCACCGCCTCGACCAGTTCGTGATCGTAGATACGTCCATAGTCTGGCCCTGTAACCGCCCGCAGTTCCGTTCGCCCGTCGGTGGTTTCGAGTGTCTTGATCTTTTCCGAGCGGTTTGCCTGCAAGCCATATTGCAGATTGATGGCGGCAAGCGGCGCCGGCAGGCTGCGCAGATAGGTGGCCGGTGCACCCGTGATTGAGGCAAGCTGGCCGAAACTCCAATGCGTCGGATGAACCGGTTCATCAGCGCCCGGCAACATCAGCGTCATGCGCTCGGCATTGTCGCGATTTGCCTGAACGACAATCTCTTTGGAATTGAGAACGCGCGTTTCGCTTGAGTTTGCACGGGCACGGACGGATGCATAAAGATCATCGAGCGACAGAAAACGCTTGTCATCGGGGCGCGAAAACCATTCCGATGATACCCTGCTGTTATTGTCACCGCGACGCACATCAACGCGGTAGCCGTTCTTGTGGGTGTTTGTCTGAGAAGAAGTGATTTCAATGTGGTTCATTTTTGTCTCCCTGTGACGATCTGGTCGGGAAACTCTCTCCCAATCCTCAAACCGTCACCAGAAAACAAAAACCACTCTCACTCTCGGGGTATTGATTTTGACATTGAGGGCAAAATCACACGGCTGGAATTAAGCCAGTTCAGGATCGCCGTGGTTTTCTTCTTTGCCTCAACCTCGTCCTGCTTGACTTCGGCCTTGTCATCCTTGGCCGCTTCTGCCATCACCACATCCGAAATCGCCTGCTGCGCGTCGCGCAAGACAGTTTCCGTCAGTCGATTACGTGAAATATAACCGGCATTAACGCCCGGCAGTGAATGGTTCATCAGAAGATGCATATTGAGATGATCGACACCAGCAACCACACCAAGATTTCGGTAGGTTTGTCGCAGATCGTTGCCCCATTTGGATAAGTCCTTGCGATCTTCCTTGTGTTCAACAATATGACCGGAGGCGCTATCGGCAGATGAAAACAGCCAATCAGGTTTCTCGCGTCCGCTGACAATACGAGCAAGCCTGATAGTACGGAAGAGACAGCGGATCATTTCCCGCGAAAGCGGGATTTCAAAGGCTTTCTTCTCGCCACCCTTCGGCGATGGAACAAACAAGACACGCCGTCTGAAATTGATATGCTCGATTTTGGCTGTCTTTATCGCCGTCGGCCGTGAACCTGAAAGGAGAAGAAACAAATGAAATTCACGGCGCAGCGGATTGTCCAGTCTGTAAAGCTCTGTGAGCCAAGGACGGATTTCGCTTTCCGACATGCCTGTATCGCGACGCTTTTCTTCGTTCCAGTCCACGGCATCAGTTGGAATATCCCTTGGCATGGACCTGTCTTTGTGCTTGGCGTGATTGTAGATTGCCCGAAAGGTTCTCATTGCAGAATTGGCTTGATAAGGCCCGTTGTTTTTCGTGATTTCATCATGTTTTTTTGCAACGATATCGGGACTATTTCCTAAGTCCGCCAAGGACACGTCGAGCCAGCCGGATAACACACCTTTGATATGCCTTTCATATTCTTCAATTGTTTTTGAAGATCTACCCTTGCGGATCATATGCGTTTCTTTATACCTCGACCAAGCTTGTCTTAAAGTTAGGGTTTCGTTCGTACTGGCATCAGGTTTATCTTCTAGTTGCCCGGGCTTTTTTCCTGATGCCATTTGTGCTAAAAACTCTTTAGCTTTCACCCGCGCATCTCGTGCTGACATTTTACCAAATTCGCCAATTTTGATTTTAGACGAAAATTGGCGTTTTCCATTTGCCCAAAACTCACCATGGGCAATGAACACCTTCGACGTTAATCCAACACGAACGTAAAATCCCTTTAAGGTTGTATCACGAACAATGTAATGTCCACTGTTTGAAAATGGTAACGGGGCAATGGATTTTTCAGAAATTTCTAGTTTTGAATTCATCATCTTGCATTGCCTTATTTTATGATAACACAATATTTGGTTGGGATTTGGTTGGGGTATTGTTAAAAGTCCTTCAGATAAAATCAGTCGTTCCAAATTACGCCTGCATACGAAATAGAACGATTATGATATTGATTACAATAGTATAACAAGATTAGCGAGTAAATGGATGCGTTCAGTAAAACATTGTCGCGAATAAATATACTGATTTGTAATCAGGGGGTCGGGAGTTCGAGTCTCTCTGGGGGCACCATCTATTTTATTGATAAATTTGCTATTTTCTTATTGTATAAAGTTGGCTTTTAAAGAGTTTGACACTTTTTGAAGAAGGTTAGACATTTTTTTCTTTCCTTCTGTTTAGTTCCTTGTCAAAATTTTTGACAACATTTTCCATTTTTCGTTCTTTATTTGCTCACTGCGAATAGTGTCTGGCCATTTCAATGGTCTTTTGACCGAGAACATCCGCAATTGTTCGTTCATCCATCCCCATTTCAGCTAAAATCGTCGCGACAGTGTGGCGTAGGCCTTTTAAGGTGAGACCTTTCTCCACAGCCCCCTAGCCCTGCAAGCGCATGCGAATCGACCACCCTGAAGTGCGAAAGCTTGAGGCTATTTGCCAGATGTTTTTGAACACGACATCGAAATCGTCCTTTGGAATGTCGAAGACAGTAAACACGAGATGCGTGAATTTTGTATGCAATATCGTGAAAGCCATTTCAGCACTTCCAAGAACCTATCGGAAAGATGGGCTTTATGCTTTACCGGTGCAAAAGGTTATAGAGAGATATTCGCAATGTCCGGCGGGCGCTGTCTCTAGACGTTGAGGATGAATATCAAAAGCTGAATGAGGCAGGTGACCTATATCAGTCAAACCGGGATATAACCTTCTTCAACATCAGAAAAATTGCCCTGAGCAGACATTCAACGCTCTCAATGAAACTGGCAAAGCCGTTTTTAAAACAGATCACAAAACAAAATGGACCATACTTTGTAAAAATGTGCTTGATTTCTAGAAATGTCATTATGCGTCTTAGAATTGTTGCATAGATGTTCCAACATGCAAAACTGCCACCAGTAGCGTTTTGCTGATTTTTTGATCCGTTTTAAAAACTCTTGTCAGAATAAACGGGCAATGTGAATAAACACGCATGTCAACGCTTTGCCTCTTTTAAACGAACAATATGCTATCGCTCAATGTGTTGCACATTAAGTTTGAATTTCTCTCCCTCTCTCGTGATAAAATAAAATATAAACATTTCTTTATATCACGTTGGCGGTTGCGATATTTTATGCCAGATCGCCAATGTCGTGGTTCTCGATTTTTTCCGAAATTCGAGCTAAGAGGGAATTCGGCGAGGATATTTTCCAGTGCCGAAGCTGCCCCCGCAACTGTGAACGGCGAACCGATATCAACAAAGCCACTGGAATTATTTCTGGGAAGGTGAATAAAGGTGTGGACCCGTAAGCCAGGAGACCTGCCGCGGCAAATATTGTCCACGGGCGGGGTGTCCCGGTTAGGTGCTTTTAGAGGTCAATTGGCCCCTTCGGCTTCTGCGTGCCTTTCGCTCCCTTAACTAAGGGTAGTAAAATGACTTCACAGCCAATTAAATCTGCATCATTAGGTTTTCCGCAAATTGGTGCCAAGCGGGAATTAAAAACGGCACTCGAACAGTTCTGGAAAGGTCTTATTTTAAAAGATGACTTGTTGAAAACCGCCAGCAATCTGAAAAAAAGACATTGGAAACTGCAAAAAGAAAAAGGGATTGCAATTATACCTTCCAATGATTTTTCTTTGTACGACCATGTTCTGGATATTGCAATTATGGTAGGAGCCACTCCCGCCGATTATGCACCCGACCAAGAAAATAGCGACATTTTAGAAATCTATTTTGCAATGGCGCGCGGTCGCGATCATAACCATGATTGCCAGTGTCGCAAGCAAGGCATCGAAAGTGATGTACCGGCGCTGGAAATGACCAAATGGTTCGATACAAATTATCACTTTATCGTACCGGAGATAACCTCGAAACAAATTTTTAAACTCCAATCGACAAAAGTGATCGAAGAATTTCTTGAGGCAAAAGCTGAAGGAATTGTGACTAGGCCTGTCCTTCTTGGACCAGTAAGCTTTTTGCTTCTGGCGAAATGTCGCGACGATGATATAGAACCACTATCGTTGCTCACCCGACTTTTACCGGTTTATCAGAGCATCCTCGCCCAATTGAAATCGCTCGGTTGCAAATGGGTGCAAATTGACGAACCTGTGCTTGTGACCGATCTTAATGCCAACCAGAAATGCGCTTTCGACTATGTATATAGCATTCTTGGCAATACAGAAAACTTTCCTCACATCATGTTGGCCAGTTATTTTGGAGACGTCGGAGATAATATCAAGACGGTATTGTCTTTGCCGGTCACCGGCTATCACATTGACCTTGTTAGAGGTCAAAATCAACTTGATGCCTTTGTCTCGCAAATCCGCCACAACCAAAAACTTTCCCTTGGTGTCATTGACGGGCGTAATATCTGGCGTAGTGATTTGACCTGTCTGATTGATTGGCTCAAGCCGGTTGTCGAAAAACTGGGAACGAAACGCATCGAAATTGCGCCATCCTGTTCTCTGCTCCATGTCCCGATTGATCTTGCGCTTGAAACCGATCTTGACGAAGAAATAAAATCGTGGCTTTCCTTTGCCAGTCAGAAACTTGATGAAATACACATCCTTTGCCAATCGTTATCGGGCGAATTGGCCGATGTTACAGACGAGCTGATCGCCAATAAAACCGCAATAAATGTTAGAAAGTCGGCAAAGCGCATTTACAATCACCATGTCAGAGAGCATCTTTTCAATCTTAAAAATGAAAAAACAGCGCGCAGTTCACCTTATGCGCAAAGACATGAAAAACAAAAAGCTATTCTGAAACTGCCCCCCTTCCCGACAACGACCATTGGATCTTTCCCGCAATCGGCAGATGTCAGGAAAACACGTTCCGATTATACAAAGGGAAAAATTGATAAAGCAGCTTATGAAAACTTCATTAGTGGACGTATACGCGAAGCCATTGTCTGGCTGGAAGAGGTGGGACTTGATGTTCTGGTTCATGGCGAATTTGAACGAAATGACATGATGCAGTATTTTGGTGAAAAATTAGAAGGTTTTGCTTTCACACAACATGGCTGGGTACAGAGTTACGCCTCTCGTTGTGTGCGTCCGCCGATCATTTATGGCGATGTTTCACGTCCTGAAGCAATGACTGTCAAATGGTGGCAAACCGCACAGTCCTTCACGTCAAAATTTGTCAAAGGCATGCTTACCGGGCCTGTCACAATCCTTAACTGGTCGTTTGTCCGTAATGATCAACCGCGCGAAGAGACGTGTCGTCAAATTGCTTTGGCAATGCGCGCCGAAGTTGAAGATTTGGAAAAGGCTGGCGCTAAAATAATACAGATTGACGAGGCTGCCTTGCGCGAAGGTCTTCCACTTAAAGAAAAAGATAAAGACTATTATCTTGGCTGGGCGGTTGAGTGTTTTCGGCTGTGCCAAAATACGGTGAAGGACAGCACACAAATTCACACCCATATGTGTTATTCTGAATTTAACGATATCATTTCCGCCATTGCCGACATGGATGCAGATGTTATCTCGATTGAGACTTCACGCTCCAAAATAGAGCTTCTTGATGTATTCAAACAGTTCCGTTATCCAAACGAAATAGGCCCGGGTGTTTATGATATCCATTCACCCCGTGTACCATCTGTAGCCGAAATCCTTGAGCTATTGGGATATGCACTGCAACGCCTAAACGCCGGCCAGCTTTGGGTTAATCCCGATTGCGGCCTTAAAACCCGGCAGTGGAATGAAGTTAAGCCGGCGATTGAAAATATGGTCAGCGCCGCCAAAACGTCGAGAAAGACAATTATGGTTTAAGTGACCGGAATTCACCACTGTCAAATTTACGTTGATTTTCATATCGCAAATGAAACATTGGCGGAAAATGAAAAATTCGGGGGTATTGGTCTATTCGTTGAAGATTGGTATCCCGGTTCTTTTTAAAGGCTCATGACAAAACCCGGATCTAGCTTTGGTAAAACACTCGTAATGCACTTGATTTTCGTAAACACAGGTGGTTTTACCCACCGTTTTGTGCAAGGTTTGTTCTGTCATCTTAAAGGGCGTCAACCTGACTGAACAGACTTTATAGCAACGAAGTTGTCGACCTTGTTGCTACACCTGGCAGATTCGTTCTGTTTCGCGCCTATACTAAACTTCATCTCTTAAATCTCACAAACATAGGCTAAATTATTGAAATATCATGTTTGCCGTGATCATCGGCACAAAAGCAATGAGCAAAAGCTTAACCTGACAGGATTAAAGAGCGCCAAACCGGAAATTATTAAACTGATATGACCTTGGCCAAACATTACGTTTTGCTGAAAAGTCCGCGCTTTGAACATAATAGCGCCGATACTTCTGCGTCCTCGCCAAAAGGTGGCGTTCAAAATATCCTCACATATATCTGATGGCAGCTACCCTTCTTTTAGAGATTTTGACGGAATCGCCGAACAAAGTATTCCATGCATAGGGGTAAAAGTGTACACAACACCAAAAATAAATGAACTTCTCTCCCATCGCGCCGCAATAACCGAATAAGAAACATACTTCATTATATTTTTCGATGACCTTACATTTTAGCGCGTGCCCCAAACAATCAAGAGCTTTCCCCGCCCCATAAAGTGGATAAAATATATTACGACGTTTGATTATTAACCGGTTTTGAAAACAAAGGTGATAGACTTTGACTAAAAGATGTCTGATTACGAAAAGGAGTTACCGTGCAGCACGATGAAAATGGCGCGCGATTGGCAAAACGAATGATGGTGGTTTGGACGGTGTCATTGATCAAG
>NZ_CALYQK010000086.1 GCF_945285465.1 uncultured Bartonella sp.
CGTCGGAATGGACTTTATCCGAAGAATTATTGGATGTTTGCTTTGGCTCCTGTTGCAAAGTCGATGCTTGATCGTTTTTTGGAGAATTCAGGACATCGTCAAAACGCGGTTGCGCCGGATCAGGCTGCCATAGCGATTTCTGAATTTCGCTATCGCTTTGGCGTACACCAGAGCTAACATTTAACATGCTTACGGAAATCATCATCACTTTTTCTCCAATAACTTGTCTACTTCATCAAGTTTCTTTTTCGTCTGCTGCATAAATTGATCAATTTCAGTTGCCATTTTCTTTTCATCGCGACGGCTTACCGGATTTACTGTTGGTACAGGCAAAATCTCGTCCGAGTTTTTCTCTTTTTGTTCGCCCGGATCTTTGACAGTGCCATCGGCCACCCCGATTTCTTCGTCATCATCTTGTCCTTTTGGCAAAACCGGCAAGTCGGATACAACGCCTTTTGCTACAGTCATAGCCGCCATTAATAGCGGGCGGTCACGTTCGGGAAGACGGCTAACAGAAATTGTTTTTAACATTTCTCCGGCATCTTCTGCGGCAGTTGACCCCACCGAACTTGCCGCATAATAGAGCCGCGCAACTGTATCATCGACCCCGAGATCGCGGGCAAGATCAATCGCTTTTTGAGCGCAAAAATGAGCCCGTGGCATACGCGCATCAATCAAGGCATTGCGGCTGATTTGCAAATAAATCACCAATTGGAATTTTTTCGGCGCAAAAGCAACAAACTCGCTTAATTGCTCGTCGCTCAAACGACTGTCCATATGCGCCAATGCTGTGAGAAAATCCCGCCAGAACTCATTTTCATAAGACGATTTAGAAAACCGCGTAACGTAATTTCGCGTCAACATCCTGAAAAGTTTTGTATTATTAATCAACGAAGCAACTTTTATCTGGCGTCTGATAGCCGCCTCTTCAAAAAGTGAACCCGGCGCCACAAGCCGGACCCAATCTAGACGGTTTGAAGCCTTTTCGGGCGTGTCTTCTGCCATATCGTCAACAGTATTTAAGGTAATTGCCAGCAATAAAGCTGCCGGCACATCAGTATTGTCTGTCGGCAAATCATTGAAAGCTTTTAAAAAATTTTTCGTTTTATGATGGACAAAAGCAAGCGCACCATCAATATAATTTTTGGGAACGGTTGTATCGGGTGTGTTTTTAATTATGGTTTCGACAACCGCCGGATTTCCACCGTTAAAAAGATAGGTCAGCGCGGCGTAAAAATTTTTCTTATTTTTCCACGTTGACGGCTCTTCGGTTAAAAACTTTTGTCCAATTTCGGCAATAACGCGCGGTTGCATTTGCAAAGCCCCGGGTTGCCCACTTGCAATATCATCTTGCAACGTTTCAAGCGACCGGACAAGCTGAACCGGACCGGTGGATTGCTCGTCCATTTGCGCATGAACAGGTATTGCCACCATAAATGGCAAAGCCCCACCAGCAACAAATATCATTTTTAACAAACGATTTATCATTGCTTTTTCCTGCCATTGACCGATGGATTGGAGCTCTGGCCATTCTCAGCTTGCGGCAAACGCATAAACACTTCTATACGACGGTTTTCTGCGGCATATGGATCGGCTTTATTTTTCAATTGATGATCGGCATAGCCTTCGACACGAAGGATACGTTTTTCATCAAGTCCACCGCGAACAAGCATATAATAAGCCATCTGCGCACGCGAGCTGGAAAGCTGCCAGTTATCGTAAGTTGCTGTTTTATAGGGGCGCGAATCTGTATGCCCGCTGACAATAACGTCGCCTTTGTTATTTTGAAGTATTTTGGCTATACCGGCCATGAGATCGACAACTTTTTTATCAGGCTTGGCTGAACCGATAGCAAACATACCATAATTGGCCTGATCCATCAGCTCGATTGCTATGCCATCCTTAACGGAGACAACACGAACCATCGGCTGGTCGACACCGGCACTATCTTGTATCAGCTTGCTGAGTTCACCCGATATTTCACGCACGACCTTGGGCAAAGACGCATCTTTTGCCGCCTGTTCGGGCGTTTCGGATTTTGTCACTTGTACGGCCGGCTGACCTGACTGGCCGGTTTTTTCCTTCTGGTCTTTGCTTTCGCCAGCTTGTCCGGTGGCTTCGTTTTCCTGCGCGGCCGGTGTTGTCTGTTCACTTTGCGCCTTTTCAGTCTCGCTGCCTTGGCTGGCCTTTGTCGCATTTTCTGTTTGATCTGCCGTTTCAGTGCCGGCAGGGCTGGCTGCCTTTTCCTGATCGGCCGGTGTTATTACATCGGTTTTTTCATTTTCTGTACCACTGCCTGAACCATGCTCGGTTGCGTTTCCAGCTGCACCGGCAGTTGCACTGCCAGCACCGCTTGCTGCAGCTTTCTGTTCGGCTGGCGTGGTAATTTCATTTTGTGCCGCATCAAGCTTATTATCTGCGGCCGATTGCAAATGTTGCGTTATTTCGGCTCCCTCACCGGCATTCTTTGTTTCATTGGTGGCAACTTTCATCTCCTGCGTTGCAACAGTTGACGCACTAGGCACCTGGCTCGGTAAATTGGGGTCCCGCCCGCCGGAATTTTGACTCGTTCCGCCGACGGCGACAGAAACTTCCTGACTTGCATTCTCGCTCCAATAATCCGGTGAAAATGGATCCCGATAGGCAGTGCCACCGCTGGCACCTTTTTGAGAACCGCCAGATGAACTACCACCCGATCCTTCAAGACGGGAAGAATTTGCCGGTACAGATTTTTTGGCAATTTGGTCAAGCTGTTGATAAGGCTCGCTCATCATTTTTTGCTGATCGACACCGCTGCTCTTTTCGTCTTCGGTTACGCCGCTCGGCTTGCCCTTCGAATTTTCGTCCTGTATTTTATCTTCATCATCAGCGGAATTATTGTCTTCAATCCCGCGCGAACTTGTGCTGCGGTCGACCAATTTAATAGGATTAAAATAGGCGGCAACAGCAGCCTTTGTCTGCTCGTTAGCGGCGTTGACAAGCCACATAACGAGAAAGAAGGCCATCATCGATGTCATAAAATCGGCATAGGCAATTTCCCATGCACCGCCATGATGCTCATCTTCATCATATCCACCACGGCGAACAATAATTATTTCATTATGGGATTCTGGCTCAACCGATTTCATTTAACCAACCCTTTTAATTCGGTTATAAGTGGGTCAAGGCGTGTTGCAATAATTTTATCACCATGGCGCAAGCGAATATCGGGAGAGTCTGTCGGTTGCAGGACAAATTTGCTTTTGTTAAAACCGGGTCTATTTTCCAGATCCTTCAAGAGATCGCCATTACCTTCTATAACAAGTGGTTTCATTGACAATATAGCTTCTCTCGCCACACGTTTTGCAAAATCATTCAAAGCATCATCATGCAGTTTTTGACCAATAAAGGCTGCAAGAATATTTGCCACGTCACCGCCGATAATATCAATAACTTCATTAAAGCACTTTGTTAGCTTCTCATCCAGATCAGAAGCAATTTCATGAATCGTTGTTTGCTTTGTTTGTTCGAGTGCTTTTTTCTGGCTGGCAATCAGTGTCGCTTTTTCATCGGCAAATTTGGCTTCAAGTTCGGTTGTCGCATTATGGACAGCCTCTTCAATCGCTTTTTTGCGCAACTCTTCTCTATTTGCCTTTGTTTCGGTAATAAGAGAAGCTTCATCAAAACTGTCTTCCGGCGAATTTTCCGCTTCGACAAAATCGGCCTCGGGGTCAATTTCTTCTACCGGATGTAAATCCTGAACGGGAACCGCCGCATCCATCGGAAGAACTTCGACCTCGGTATCGGGGATGAGACGGGGCGCGAAATCGCTTAAAAAATGGGAAAGCGAAGCTCCCGCTTTATTTCCCATTTCTGCGTTATTTTTATTCATTGCCACTGTCATCTTTCATCTCGACATTTATTGACTTAATCAGGCTGCCTGAGCCGGCGGTTCTTTTTGATCTTGCTGTACCCATTCGCGCAACACATTGGCAAAGCGGTCTTCATCCATCGACATCATCTGATCAAGACGTTTTTGTGGCGGAACACGCATACGATTGCGCAAATCTCGCAGATCATCATCCGGCAACATGTTGCCATCATACCCTTCGTTCGTGCCAGCGTTATTTATCAATGCCGGCATATTTTCCGGACCGGCAAGAGCACTGTCGCCGCCGGCAAGTGCCACCTGATTGCCGTGCATTTCACGCATAAGCGGACGTATACCGAGGAACATAATCAGTAATACGGCAATAACAAGAGCTGCTCCATTGACAAGACCCGATGTGTATTTTGACAGAGTTTGCCAGATCGGTGTTTCGACAGGCTGCATATTTTCGTCAGCATTGGCAATAAAATCAACTGCTGTAACATTGATAACATCGCCACGGCTGGTATCCAGTCCTGAAGCGGTAGCAACCATTTGACGAATACGATTAACCTGATCGTCAACAAAGTTTGCCGGTGCCGGTGATTTGGCATCGCTTGGAGCCAAACGGGAACGATCTAGAACAACGGCAACCGAAAGTTTCTTGACATTATAGCCATCACTGACGGTCGAAATCGTTTTTGAATTTATTTCGTAATTGGTAGTTTCTTCGCGACGATCTTTCCTGTCGGACGAGTTTTCACCCGCGCCCCCTGCTATTTCCTCTTGAGGGATATTCTGTTCAACACCGACAGCATCATTGTTACGGTTGTTTTGACTATTACCTTGATCGCGCAAGCTACGAACCGAACGTGCCACCTGCGAATCAGGATTAAAAATTGTTTCGTTGGTTTGCCGCCGGTCAGTGTCCAGTTCGACCTGAACACTCGTCTGAAAATGGTCTATTCCCAGATATGGTGCCAATTGTTTGCGAATATTTTCGTCAATCTGTGCTGCAACCTGCCGTTCAAGCGATGCCATCATCATTGGCGCACCATTCATGGTATCAGAACCCGAAGCCAACAATTTGCCGCTTGTATCAAGAACAGTGACCGAACTTGCTTCAAGCGAAGGGATGGCCGCAGCGACCAACTGACGGATCGATTGTGCCGATTCGGCAGAAAAATTGCCGTCGGTACGGATGACCACCGAAGCTGTCGGTTTTTGGTTGGCACGGCGGAACGAACCTTTATCCGGCAGGACAATATGAACGCGCGCCGCTTTTACCCCTTGTACGGCCTGAATCGTGCGGGCGATTTCACCTTCCAGCGCGCGCTGGCGTGTAATTTCCTGCATGAAGGAGGTAAGACCCAACGACCCCATATTATCAAACAGCTCGTAACCGGCATTATTGGATGTCGGCAAACCTTTTTCCGCCAGAAACATACGCGCTTTTTCCGCCTGCCCGACCGGCACCTGCACCGAAGTTCCGTCAGAAGAAACGTCGAACGCTATACCAGCTTCGCCCAGTGCCATGCCCATACGGTTGACATCGTCACGTGTCAAACCGACATATAATGTCTCGTATGTCGGGCGGGTAAGATAAAAACTGGAAAACAGTATTGTGCCAAATAGTGCAGCCCCCACCAATCCTAAAGCAATAAGGCGTTTGGCACCCAATTTGCCGAGTGTCGAGCCAATTGAAGAAAACAGAGCTAGTAATCTATCCATGTATCTTTACCGTATGAATGGGGCAAAACCCGTTACAATGCATTAAGGATATAAGTTTGAAAAACCTGTTAGAAAGGCCAAACCGGTTATATCCGGAACTTCACGTCGCAACATAAAAGTTGAAGCTTGCGCGAAGGTGATCAGTGCCACAACGAACAAAAATGAATATGAGATCGGCTATTTATTTGACAAAAAAAAAGCGTGTATTGTCAGCCGGATGTGAAAATGTTACCCAAAGTAAAGCAGCCTTTGTAGCACCTGACAATTTCATCGGCAACCGGGGAAAGGGTTGTTGAGTGAAATTCTTGTAGTGCTGCAATATGGCTTTGCGGGGGCATATCTTTCTTTGTGAGCGTAAAGGATAATTTATGTACCGTTTAATTTTTACAACCATGTTGTGTTTGCCGCTTCTTGCCTGCAACGGGTCCAAAAAAACCTGTGGCTCGAAAGATGTTCTGGACGCGCTTCACGATAAACTTGTCATTGGCATGAATTTTCAAATTGGTGTCGAGAATTATTACGATGGCAAAAAAGCAACAATCACATTAGAAGACCCTCGTACCATTGGCCCGAGTGGCGATTTTATCCGTTGCTCCATTTCTATGACATTAACCCATTATGTCGATCCGAAAACCAATGTTCGTTATAAAGAACCGCTGACAAAGACTGTCCCTATGCCTTATAGTTTCAAAAATATTGATGCGATGATTACGCAAATTAATGTTGCAAAATAGTTCTGGCTTAGGAAAATAGTTCATGGCTGGTTAAAAATATCAACCAAGTATAAGAGTGCTCTTCGCAAATTTTCGGCAAACCGGCAACAACCGGCGGTGCACACGACAAGCGCTATCAACGAATAGAATAAAAAAGAACAATGAAAGCCACATTTTAAAAAACACGGGGCGCACAGCAAATTGGCTGTCGGGCCTTGTATCCCGTTTCCTCATATTGGCGGACTATTGGCGGGCAAGCTTAATTCGACACGACGTTATAAAAATAAATTTTTCAACCATCAACCGATGCTAAAAAGCCGCCTACAAAAAAGCAGCCTACAAAAAAGCCGCGCATTGCGCGCGGCTCTTATATTTCAAACAGCAGTTTTGCCTAAAATTCTGCCAATTACTGGCGGAACAATGCCAGAATGTTCTGGCTGTTCTGGTTGGCAATCGACAAAGCCTGAATGCCCAATTGCTGCTGAACCTGCAAGGAAGCAAGACGGGCTGATTCGGCATTCATATCGGCATCAACCAAAGCACCGACACCTTTGTCAACAGCATCCATCAATTTGCTGACATAGTCAATCTGGTTTTCGATCTGTTTTTTCGACGCACCAAGCGAAGCACCCGCAGTAATAGTTTCCGATGTTGCTGTCGTCACCTTCTGTTGAAGTGCCTTGGCCAGATATTCCAGACCAAGCGACTTTATTGATGCCAGGTTATTTGTTTCAGTCGAAGTCGAAGAGATATTAATAAAATCCGTAACTGTGAACGCGTTCGCGGCTTTCTCCAGAGCTGTCACAAGACCTTTATAGGTACTAGAAGTATGGTCCGTATCACTAGCAGCGGCCAATTCACCAGCCGCCTTGTTAAGAGCGCCAACCAAGCTCGCCACTCCCGTCGCATCTGGTTGCCCGCCGAAAATGTCTTTTAAAACACCTTGCGTAAGGTCATACTGACCTGCTACAACATTATTTGTACTATCCTTTTTTGCTGTGGCGAAGTTAAGTTCTTTACCGCCAACTTCAATCATATCGACATAAACAGCCGTGCCTTCACGACGGTAAGCACCGGCAATATTGACAGTCTGCCCGCCATTGGCAAGAATGTTCTTTTCCG
>NZ_CALYQK010000087.1 GCF_945285465.1 uncultured Bartonella sp.
GGTATAAGGTTTGCAGCAAGCAACAGGATGTTGATGTTTGTAACACAATGAATACTGTTGTTTCCAACACCGGGCAACCACTGACGGCAGTGAATTTGGTCGAAGTGAAGGGAAAACAAAACGAAAAACGTATTGGTATTCAGGTGCCAACGGGTCGTTTCATTCCCGAAGGTGTCCATATTCAGGTTGGTGATGGCCCCGTTAAAAAGATACCTTATGTTATCTGTAATGGCCCGAGCTGTATCGCCAACGACACTTTTGATGATAAACTCATCAATGCTATGAAAACCGGACAGAAGCTGGTCGTTACGACAATTAATTTCCGTGGTACGCCAAATCCGATCGAAATTTCTCTTGATGGATTTAGTGCGGCCTATACAGGCCCCGGCATGCAAGAAAAAGATTTTGAAGCAGAGCAAATGAAACTTCAAAAGGCCTTGCAGGCGAAAGAAAAGCAGTTTGAAGACAAAATGCGTGCCGAGCAGGAAAAAGCCAAGGCCGGTAATTGATTTGTTTGAAATTCCGAATTTTTAAAAAGGCCTTTTTAGGCCTTTTTTATTTGCCGATTTTTTTAAAAACCAATAATGGACATTCCACCGGCGGATTTAGGTTTAATCGGTTATTTCTGTATTAAATTAAATGTGTTTGTTATCGGGTGCGAGTGTAAGCTTACGAAAAATAGGCAAGCACAGCGCCGCACCATAGTCTGGCGATACAACTATTTTTTAAATGACTATCAGCCTCATTGAATTCATCAAAATAATATACTTATGTTCTTGCGGGCTGAAAAATTGGTCAAAACTAATGTTTTTTGCCTGGTTTTTATTTACAATTGAAAAAATGCGCAATGTTTTCAATAACTGGAAATAGTGATCACCGGCATTTTTTTAACTCTAATTTGTTTAATTTGCAGATGACAGACACGATAACGACACAAGCTTTGTAGCCACTTGAGCTGTTGTCGCGCTTGGCAAAGCAAGCAAATTTGCAAACAGGCCTTATCGGGATCTCACAGTTTTTGCAGAACAAGCATTCGGCGGATTTTTAATGGTGTGAACCATCAAAAAATGTCGGCCTCGACAGCTTTCTGATTCTCGATAATTATGATTAAAAAGACTCAGTTGATTTTTGTCGGGTCAGCCTGCATGCGAATCGGCTATCGGCTTTTGAAATGCGTAACCCATATCCCATGGAAAATAAATCCAGGTATCCTGACTGACTTCCGTTACAAACGTATCAACAAGTTCGCGTCCTTTCGGCTTGGCATAAACAGTTGCAAAATGCGCTTTGGGAATCATGTTGCGAACAATTTTTGCTGTTTTGCCGGTGTCGGTCAAATCGTCAACAACAAGAACGCCTTTGCCGCCGTCGACTTTTACATTTTCGCTAATATCTTTTAGAATTTCCATCTCCGATTGGTGACGGTAGTCATGATAGGAAGCGATACATACCGTTTCGATTAGACGAATCCCGAGTTCGCGACAAATAATTGCAGCTGGAACCAAACCACCTCGGGTAATTGCAACCATTGAGCGCCATTCTTTGTTTTGGCCAGCAATGCGCCATGCCAAAGCGCGCGCATCTCGATGAAATTGATCCCAGCTTACAGGAAAGGCTTTATCTGGAAGCGACATTATCAAGCTCCTAAATTTTAAAATTTGAATGTGCGTTGTAATCCTATTTTATAACCTTTTTCAAGCAGATAGGTTCAGGCTTATCCATCATCGCAGATGCGAAATTTGAAATTTTATCCATTTTGGCAAAGTTTGCCACAATAGTGTCTGAAATATAAAATCAGTTTGATGAGGGTTATAACCATTGGTTTTATTTATCAAAAACAGCGAAATTCATTTACAAAACGCGGTTGTGCTATCTTCTTTGACTCAAGGGCTGAATGTCCGAGAAAAGCCAAACTGTCCGTTTTTTTTGCATAATGTCTGTGACAAATGACAAAACGGCCATTTTGCTGTTATTTTTGGCAAGCTCTTGGAAAAAAATGCACATAAATCCCGTTTAAAAAATTTTTTTTGTAAAAGGTGTTGACCTGACGCAAACTCGCCCGTATGTTCCGCCCACTTTCTTGAAGTAACAAGCTTCCTGAGAGCGCGTAGCTCAGCCGGTAGAGCAACTGACTTTTAATCAGTAGGTCCAGGGTTCGAATCCCTGCGCGCTCACCAACTTCCCCTTCGGCATTCTTAACAAAATTAGCTACCTTTAGTAGACATTTGCTGAAAAGCAATTTGGCGAAATTTTTCAAGTTTTGCCAATCCTGATTTGTTAAACAATTTTTAGCGCCGAATTCCATCATCGCGTTTTCAGGTCGATCGGTCTGACAAACGGAATCGGAAAATAAGCTTAATTCAGATTTTCCTGTTAACGATATTTTAAGAATTACGATCGACCGGTGCCGACTTTCCTTAACCAATTCTTAAAGATGTGTTAATCGAACAGATGAAAATCGCTGCCACGAATGTGTGTACCAGAGACGGGTTGCCTAGTGTTTAATGCGCAGTTTTTCGCATCGCGTATCGGGGCACGAATTGAACGGATTTATTGATGCTGTTAGGTGGAAAAAAAATTACAGAAAATAAAAGCAAAATGCTGATGCTGGTTTTTTTTGTATCACTTACCACAATAATACTTGCTTCTTGCGCACATAATAACAGGGATGTCGCAGATGCGAAAATAGAAAACGCTGGTGATACACAGGTAAGGGCATATACCGTTATTCCTTTAGCCAAACCGATATTTACTCATGCCAAAAAGATTCTTTCGGGAAAAACCGACAAGTTGGCGACTGAAACACAAAAATCGGTGCCATATCTTTCTTTGTCTGAAAGGGCTTATAAAAAGGTCGGCCGTGCCTCGTGGTATGGGGAAGCCTTTAACGGGCGTCTAACGGCCAATGGAGAGGTCTATAACATGCATAATTTGACGGCTGCCCACCCGACAATGCCGTTGCCAAGTTATGCACGGGTAACAAATCTCGAGAATGGTTCGTCTATAATCGTTCGTGTCAATGATCGCGGGCCATTTGTAGCAGGGCGTGTTATCGATCTTTCAAAACGTGCCGCGACAATGCTTGATTATAAAGACGATGGGTTAGCTGCAGTGCGGGTAGAATATATCGGGCGGGCACCGATTGAAGGCAATGATGAAGAATTTCTCGTTGCCTCATACAAACCGAGAAGCATTACAGTTGATACATTGTTGGCAATGGCCGGAATGAATCTTGCTAATTCCTTTGGCCATCCGGTCATAAACGACAACGATTTTACAAATGACGAGGAAATTTCCGGTTCAACGGAAATGAATGTCAGTTTTCCGAAATTGCCCGATGTCGGCCCATTTCCGGCGTTCAAACCTGAAATTGCTCAACTGCTGGCTTTTGTTGACGAACCGGTACAAACGAGCAAACGACAGGTTTTTGACAGTGTACTCGGTGCTGACAACAATAAGACCGATAAACATACAATTTCCTATGCGAATTCCCCATTTCAAGCCGATGAACAAAAAAGTACCAATAGAGTGCTAGCTACAACAACGAGTTATCCAGTGGGTGAGACGACAAGCATAGAGCGGGCTTTACAGCTTGCATGGGCTACCGGTGTTAGTCAGGCATTCAGCATCGGTAGCGCGCAATAACGACTTGAGTGAACCGTAGGTTTATGGTGAAAACAAACCAAGGAGTTCAATGATGCGTGCAATTATCATCCCCTTAACGGTTGTTATGTTTTTTTGTGGGTTTTGCCTGCAACCATTCGCCCAAAATTTTCAAGTCAATGCACTGCAAGCAATCATGATTGATGGTGAAACCGGATCAATACTTTATCAAAAAAATTCCAAGGTGCGTTTTGAACCGGCATCGCTGACAAAGTTGATGACAGCCGAGGTTGTCTTCCATTTACTCGAAAGTGGCAAGCTCGACCTTGATCAGCAGTTTAAAATCAGTATCAATGCCTGGCGCACCGGTGGTGCTCCCTCCCACACAAATACGATGTTTGCAGCCGTTACCAGCAACATTAGTATATTGGATTTGTTGCGCGGTATGATTATTGTCAACGGTAATGACGCTGCAATTGCCTTGGCCGAAGGTATCTCGGGAAGCGAAGAAAAATTTGCGTCAATTATGAATGAGAGAGCTAAAGAGCTCGGACTTACTGACAGCCATTTTTCCAATGCCACGGGCTTGCCGCAGGAAGGGCAATACACAACAACTAGCGATATTGTTAAATTATCGCGTCACATTGCCTTGAGCTACCCGCAGTATTTCAAAATCTATTCCGAACCGGAAATAACCTGGAGCAAAATCACCCAGCGCAATAAAAATCCGCTCATGTCGATGGAAATAGGTGCGGAAGGTTTGGCAATCGCCTATAGCGAAAGTTCCGGTTTTTCTATGTCAGCAGCAATTCGCAACGGTAACAGACAGCTATTTTTAGTGGTCAATGGCGTTAAAAAAGAAAAAGATCGTCCAATAGAAGTAGCAAAATTGCTTAATTGGGGGATGGAGGCTTTTGACTTTAAAGAGGTTTTTGCTAAAAACGAGGTTGTCGGGCAGGCTAGAGTTTTTGGCGGGGAAAAATCGGCCGTGCCGCTTTTGGTCAAAGAGCCGGTATACATTTTGCTGAATACGGAAAAAAAACAGACAGTAAGTGGCAAAATTAATTATCATGGTCCACTGGATGCTCCGGTAACGGCCGACAGAGAGGTCGGTAAATTGCAAATATTGGTCGATCGGGTTGTTGTTTTGGAAAAACCGGTTTTTACCGCTACAACAGTGGCAGAGACCGGTCTTGCCGGAAAAACCAAGGACGCTCTATATGAATTGACAATCGGGTGGCTGAGAAAATATCTGTAATCAATCAAAGATAAGCTATTAAGGATTTTGTCGTGGACGGTTATTTTTTTACATTTGAAGGCGGAGAAGGGGGCGGGAAATCCACGCAAATCAATTTGTTAGGTAATTATCTTAAACAAAAGGGCTATGATGTTGTTGTAACACGTGAACCGGGCGGTACGGCTGGTGGGGAAGCAGTTCGTCATGTCTTACTGTCGGGGGCAGCCAAGAATTATGGTACTCTTTTTGAAGCACTGCTTTTTGCCGCGTCACGGGCAGATCATGTAGATCAGGTGATTGGACCGGCATTAAAAGAAGGGAAAATTGTTTTATGTGATCGCTATATTGATTCAACAAAGGTTTACCAGGGGGGTGCTAGAGGTGCCAGCGTTGACGATTTGGCAATGCTCGAAAAGATTGCAATAAATGATTGTTTGCCGGACTTGACTTTTATTTTGGATTTGCCGGCAAGCTTGGGAATGGAACGGGCAAACAACCGCCGTGGAAATCAGGCAAATACAGATCGCTTTGAAAAAGATGATTTGGTAGTTCAGGAAAAACGCCGGCAAGCATTTTTGCAGATGGCTGCTGATGAACCACAGAGATTTTTGGTAATCGATGCAACGCAGACGATCGAAGATATGGCAAAACAGATCACGGCGTCTGTCGTTTCATTTTTAGACAGGAAACAGAATGCAAGAGCTTGATACACCAAAACAATATGATGATATTGATGGTGTTATCCGTCCTTCACAAAATACCATGCTTTTTGGGCACAACCCGATTGTTGAAGCCCTCTGGCGCATGCGAAAAGAAAGGCATCTGCATCACGCATTATTATTTGAAGGGCCGCGTGGCATCGGAAAAGCAACGTTAGCATTTCAATTTGCATGGAATATTATTGCAGCGCCTGATGGTGAATTTGTTACGCCTTCGGCCGCATCGCCAGCATGGCGCCAGATTGCTCAAGGCAGTCATCCCTCCATTATTCATCTATCAAGACGTTTCGATGCAAAAACCGAACGCTTCGGCACGGTTATAACCGTAGATGATATTCGGGAAATCAACCGTTTTCTCAGTCAGACATCTTATGATGGTGGCTGGCGTGTTGTTATTGTCGATACTGCTGATGATATGAATAGGGCTGCTGCAAACGGTATTTTAAAAACACTTGAAGAACCACCAGAAAAAACAGTTTTTATTCTGATATCGAACTCTTCAGGTCGTCTGCTTCCGACAATACGTTCGCGCTGCCAGTTGGTAAAATTCAGACCTCTTGACTATAGCAATATGGAAAAAGCACTAAAACATGTTTTGGCAAGACAATTCCCCACACACGCCGAGCTTGACTCTATTATCGCTGAATCGGAAGGAAGCGTCAGAAAAGCGGCACTTCTCATCTGTTATGGTGGTATGGAAATTATTCGTGTTCAAAGGGAAATACTTGGTCAACCGATATTTGATGCTGTAAAAGCCCAAACACTAGCGCAGGCCCTTTCGGGGCGGGAAAGTGTTATTCAATTTCAACAATTTTGCGAAAATTTACTTAACATTATTTCGGCAAGAGCAAAACAATTTGCATCGACTGGCAATTCTGTTTTAAGCAATCGCTATGCAACGATTTGGAAAAATGTCGAAAATGAAATTCTGCAGACAGAATCGTTCAATCTTGATAAAAGACAGTTCGTGATAAATGTACTTTATGAAATTCATAAAGTGATTGCGCAAGAAATTTGAAATTCGGTTTTTCCGTGACAACTGCGTTAAGTACCGTTATGTCAGATGAAAAGACGATATTGATATAGTTAGGTATATTATGCGTGAGAAATTTTATATAACCACACCGATTTTTTATCCCAATGGCAATCCGCATATCGGCCATGCATATAACGTAATAGCCTCAGATTCAATGGCGCGTTTTCAGCGTGCTGACGGCAGGGAAGTCTTTTTCCTCTCCGGTACCGACGAACACGGCTTGAAAATGCAGCAAACCGCTGAAAAATTAGGGCTTACCCCGCAAGAACTAGCCGACAAAAATAGTAATGTTTTTCGCAACATGTTGAAAACGTTAAATGTTTCTAACGATGATTTTATCAGAACAACTGAACGGCGCCATTATGATGCTTGTCAGGCTATTTGGAAAATGATGGAGGCAAATGGCGATATTTATCTTGATCGC
>NZ_CALYQK010000088.1 GCF_945285465.1 uncultured Bartonella sp.
GATAATCTTTTTAGCTTTGATTTGCCATAAGACATCACGATCAGGTTTATAATAACAGGGCTCGCAGGCTGTATAGGCTCCGTGATTGAAGACGGTCATCTGGCCGCCACTACGTTCTGCACTTACCGCGGCAAATCTTGTATTATCGGCTGTTTCAGCCCTTAACGAATTGACAAAACCTTCGCCCAAATCTTCCGTCATATCTATTTTGTCGGAATAAATTTTACTTCCATCAGGCTGGACAATTTCAACATCGCCTTCAGCCATGACGCGGTTTGTTTGCTGGTTGTAGATGACTTTACGAGCAACAATGCGGTTGCCATCATATTCAATCTGGACATGTCCTTGTGCAGTAATCGTACTTGCATCACGGTCATAGACAAGTTCATCGGCTGACAATAGCATGCGAGCATCCGGGTTAGTTTTATGAGATGCCGTCACAGCACTAAAATCTTGTGCATAAGCAGCATATGTCAAAAAACCGATTCCCATGGAACATCCCAGCGCAGTACTGAGTGCTAAAACCCGTAGGCTACTTGAAATTTTCGTTTCGCTTGTCAATTGTCTCACCTAGCCATCCTCTTTGTGCAGTAAAAAGGATATACCAAAAAATAACGCAATAACAACAGGTACCCACGCAGCAATTATGGGCGGCACATATGCCGCTTTACCAAATGCTTGCACAAGAACCGAAATTACATAAAGCACGAACCCGGCAATGATTCCACCTAAAATCAATGTACTTGATTGTCCGAACCTGACAAATTTTAATGTAACAGTTGCGGCGATCAATGTCATCGCAATCAAAAGTGCCGGCATTGCAATCAAAGATTGCAATTGCATATCGAAAGCATTTGCCGAATATCCGAATGATCTGGCTATTTCGATTTTACGTGGTAAATCATAAAACGGTATTGTCGCCGGGTCGGCGAGCCGCTCTTCGACAAATTCCGGCCGCAAATTGGTTGCAATATTAAATTCGGCAAAATTTTCAGGTTCTTTACCGGCTTTATACCGTGTTGCATTTTCAAGAACCCATTTTTCATGTGTAAGGTGGGCCCGAGAAGCATTGATCCAGTCTTTGATTGTCGCGTCATCATTATATTCGACAAAGGTCGCATCAACGAGAGTAAGCCCTCTATCGGTAACGGCCTTTGTACCTATGGTTGTGACACCTTCGTCGGTGCGTTGCGTTAACCATGGTATACGTTCGTTTTCCACAGAGTTTTGAACATTTTTGCCTTTCCAAGCATCAAGTATCTTATCAGCCTGGCTTGTTCCCCATGCGGCAACCGGATTGACGATGACGACACCGACAATACCGAACAAAAGAGCGCCAAGGCACAACGGCGTAAGAAATTGCCATGCTGAAACACCAATCGAACGGGTGACAACAAGTTCCATTTTCCGGTTGAGCGATATCAGGGTTGCCATTGCCGAAAACAATGCCACAAAGGGAAACAACTGTTGCATGTTGAAGGGAATACGCAACGCCGATATGACAATTGCTCCGAAAGCGGAATAGCCCTGCAAACCGGCAAGACGCCCGGCGTTGACGGTGAAATCAATCAATAAAGACAGAACAAAAATGCCGAGCAAAAAATAAACAGTTGTTTTGATATATTTTATAAAAAAATAGCGCCCCAACGTCCAACCGATCATCTGGCACCTCCGTTTATATTGGATCGCGGATGCCGATAGAATTTATATTTTAGCCGGCTGATGCAAGAGGTAATTCTGTCAATAAACTTGTCGGGAATAGCAATTTTCCGGTTTGTAACGAACAAAAATGCTATCAGTGTGATAATACCAAGGGGTAAAATATAAAGCAAAGGAATATAGCCCAAATCGTTATCGGCACGGTCGCCGAAAAAATAACCGAACGCATAAACAACAAGTGAAAGCGATATGGCAGAAAAAGAAGCCGAAATTCGTGCCTGTCGGTGTGAACGGGCATCCCCCGCAACGGCTAATGCAATGAGGGCAAATACAATCGGGTAAAGCCAATCGGTAAAGCGTCTATGCAGTTCGGCAGTATATTGCAAAGGCCGCCGTTGATAATAGGGATCATTGACATCGGGATGGAAAAGATAAGTCAAGGGCCTATCTTTCGGGAAGATCGTCGGTGTGCCGTCGCTTGCGGTAAAATCACTAAGATTGAAGGTATATGAACCGAATTTTATAATAGATACACTGCCACTTTTATTATCACGTCTTTGTACTTCACCATTGTTCAGTACCAGAAAATCGCCATTGTTATTGCTAACTACCGAGCCGTTAACGGCATAATAATAGAGATCGGTAGAAGGATCACGCTGGTCGGCAATAAAAAGCCTTCCGATGGTTCCGTCATCATGGCGTTCACCAATCTCCATATAGAGATTGTTTGTTAATTCACGAAAATTCCCTTCCTGAATAAACGCATTAATAAGATCAGAATGGGTTGTGGCCATCATTTCACGCATCGTTATGCGCGCTTGGGGGCTGATGAAATTTGTAACTAAAAAGGAAAAAATAGCCGCAAGTACTGCAAGTAATAGAATAGGCGTCCAGATCGTGCCCCGTGGTGCGCCCGATGCATTGATAACAACAAGCTCGGAATCTTGATTCATTGTTGACAATGTTTGCGCAATCGCAATGACCAGAGCAAAAGGAATAACCAGAGGAATAACGGACGGGATGAATAGCGAAGAAAACTGAAGAATGGTAAAAACAGTCTGTCCGCTTGTCGTCAGAAAATTGATTCTGGAAAGAACCTGTACCGTCCAACTAATACCGACAGCAGCAAGAAGAACTGCCGCAAACAGAACAAAAACACGCCGAAGGATGTATGTTTCAATAATCCTCATTGACGAAAAATACACCCTCACGATTCAATCAAAATAAATGCGCTTCCAACAAGCCGGATTCGGCCTAAAACCATTCTAATTCATTTTTCTGCTAAATATCACAATAAATCTAACAAGATACGAAAAAAAATAGTTAACCAGTTCTTAATCGTGTCTTTTGCCACAACTCGGTAACAAGTTGCAAGTCAGCTGAAAATATCTTGTCATGAGTGTGACAAAAAAAGCATTTTATCGTAACAAATTTAGCCAAATCTGACGGTAAAATGCTATATCTGGCGCTAAAGCTTGAATTTTATTCATCATCATCGCGCTTTGAGCGAAAGGAAACAGGCAGGAGTATTAAATGGCCAGAAATTTGATCATTAATAGTAGTGCGATTTTAGCACCTAAAAAGACCACCGTTGTTGCTCTTGTTAACGAAAAAGGCAAGACGACGTTTGAAGTCGAGAAGATGGTCGGTAAAGCTCTTATCGACAGGATTATTGCAGTGCGTGAATTCAAGGGTAAAAAGTTTAACATAATCGACGAGGTTTGCGATGGAAAAAAGGGCTTTGACCGGTTAATTCTTCTTGGTGTTGGCAAACCTGAAAATCTTGTTGACGACGATTACATAAAATTAGGTGGCGCTGCCGCAGGCGCACTCGAAAATGTCAAAGAAGCCGATATCTACCTTACTGTTGCCGGCGAAAAACTAGAACCGGAAAATATCGAGGATTTTATTTTGGGATTGCGGTTACGCAGTTATCAATTCGATCGTTATAAAGAACCTTCAAAACACTCGCAGGAAAAATCCAAAACTTGTAAAATAACCATCGGAGTCGAAGACCCGAACGAGACGGACAAGCTTATTGAACGCGCAAATTTCCTTGCCGATGCTGTCTTGCTGGCGCGTGACCTTGTAAATGAGCCAGCAAATGTTCTTGGAACAAAGGATTTTGTCAAAGAAGTCCAGAAACTCGAGAAAATTGGTGTCAATGTCGAAATTCTTGATGAAAAAGATATGAAAAAGTTAGGCATGGGGGCTCTGTTGGGCGTTGCTCGCGGTTCAAAACGTCCTCCTTACATCGCAATTATGCAATGGCATGGCGGCAAACCGAAGGATCGCCCTTTGGCTTTTGTCGGCAAAGGTGTCGTTTTTGATTCGGGAGGAATTTCATTAAAGCCCGGTGCGGGCATGGAAGATATGAAAGGCGATATGGGAGGAGCAGCCGCGGTAACAGGCCTGATGAAAGCTGTTGCTTTGCAAAAGATGAAAGCCAACATTGTTGGCGTGATTGGTCTTGTTGAAAATATGCCTGATGGCAATGCACAGCGTCCGGGTGACATTGTTACATCAATGTCGGGGCAAACTATAGAAGTAATCAATACCGATGCCGAAGGGCGGTTGGTGCTTTCGGATGCGCTATGGTATACAAAACAGCGCTTTACACCTAAGATCATGGTTGATCTTGCCACGTTGACCGGCGCCATTATGGTGGCGCTTGGCCGCGATCATGCCGGTTTGTTCAGTAATAATGACGCTTTGGCCGATCACCTCCTGAAATCGGGTCTTACAAGTGGTGAAAAACTATGGCGTATGCCGTTGAATGAAACATATGACAAAATGGTCGATTCAAAAGTTGCCGATATGAAAAACAGTTGCGGGCGCCATGCCGGTGCGGTCACCGCGGCACAATTTTTGCAACGTTTCGTAGGCGATACGCCATGGGCACATCTTGATATTGCTGGCACAGCAATGGATTCACCTGTGAATGAATATAACCGGTCATGGGCATCAGGTTTCGGAGTACGATTGCTTGACCGCCTTATTAAGGATTATTACGAGGTTTGATTTGGCAGAAATACTTTTCTACCATCTAACGCAATCGACGCTTGATAATGCTCTTCCCGGGCTCGTCGAGCGTTCGCTGGCGCGCGATTGGAAGGTCACCATACAGTTTATAAGTGAAGAACGGCGTGATGCAATGGATGCCTATCTTTGGGTCTATTCCGATGATTCTTTTATCGGCCATGGAACAGACCGCGATGCCTATCCTGATCTGCAGCCGGTTTTTCTGACAATTGGCCAACAAAACCCGAATGGATCGCAAGTTCGTTTTATGGTTGATGGTGCTAATTGTTCTGACCCACAAAATTACGAACGTCTTGTTGTTATGTTTGATGGGCGCGATCAGGAACTTCTGGCGCAAACGCGTCAACAATGGAAATTTTATAAAGCGCAAAATCATAGCTTGACATATTGGCAACAGACGCAAGATCGCCGGTGGGAGAAAAAAGCCTGATGCGAATAACACCCATTATCCTTATTTTTATTGGCCTTGCGGGGCTTATATACCCGGAAAAATTTATTGCTGACGGTTCTGGGGGTGGTCGCTGGGTTTTTGTTATCATTATTGCACTTGGTGCGTGGACAATATGGCGCAGCTCCAGAAATAGCCAGAAAAGATGACTGCTTATAGGCTGTTGGTTCTTCTCTGGGCTATTTTCTTTGCATTTTTGGCGACATCCTGGCTTGGCTCTACGCATATATTGTCGACAGTTTTGCATATTGCCAATATTACTTTTGCCGCCAAAGCAATTTTCGTTATCGGTACAATTTTGTTTGCACTGTTGCTTCACATTATCGTCCCGCGCACAATGCCGGCAACACTACAAACGGTGGCATTTCTGCCACCATTGGTATTTTTCATTATTTTCTTTTTTTACGGTTTATAAGCTCGATTAATGGGAAATTTCTTTGTCGGTAAAGCCGACAAAACAGGTTAAGGAAATAAACGAGCATAATAGTAGATAGTAACCGATATAGGCGGTACCAAAATTTTGTACGAGCATCTCGGCAATATAAGGGGCAAAAGAGGCACCGACAATTCCGGCAAGGTTAAAGGTCATTGATGCACCGGTATAGCGTATTGCAGTTGGAAAAGGGGAAGCAAGGGCAGCACCAATCGGCCCATAAGTTAATCCCATCAAACCAAGACCGACGATGGAAAGTATAAAACCGCCAAGCACGCCGCCATTAAGAAGAGTGGGCATCAAAAACGAAAATAGTCCAATAAAAATTGTCACCCAAATCATCAAAGTGCGGCGGCCAATGCGGTCAGAAATTTTACCGGAAAATGGAATGAACAAACCGAAAAACACGGCGCCAACCATTTGAATTTCAAGCGCTTGACCAAAAGTGAGATTAAGATGGTGGGTTGAATAAGACAGCAGATAGGCACTGCAAAGGTAAAACAATACGAATGTCGTCATGCCGGCAAAACTGCCGAGAAAAAGGGCGCGTGGATATTTTAAAAATACATCGACCAACGGCACTTTAACCCGTTCGGCGCGTTCGATTGCTTTTTTGAATTCCGGTGTCTCGCTGATTGAAAGACGTACCCAAAGACCAATA
>NZ_CALYQK010000089.1 GCF_945285465.1 uncultured Bartonella sp.
GCAATTTCTGAGCTGATCGGCAAATTCGACAATGAGAATGCCGTTTTTGGCCATAATGCCGACCAGAAGCACCAGACCGATTTCGCTATAGACATTAAGGCTTACCCCGCTTACAAACATTGCGATAACGGCACTTCCCAAGCCTAAAGGCACTGTTGCCATGACAATAAAAGCGGAAATAAAGCTTTCAAATTGCGCCGCCAGAACCAGAAGAATAATGATTATGGCAAAACCGGACACAATGATAAGACCGGTCGAGGTTTCACTCAAAGTTGCGGCCTCGGCCAGCGGTATGATGTAGCTTCCCGGTGGCAGAAGCGGCCCGGCAAGCTCGAGTACTTGACGGTAGGCATTGCCCAAGGCAAAACCCGGTGCCAGATTTGACGTCAGCGCAATCGAGCGCAGGCGTGATTCACGGGCAAGTTCGGGTGGCACCGGCCGTTCCTGCACGGTTGTGACTGCAGACATGGGCACAAAGCGGTTATCGGCCGTTTTCATGAAAACGCCTTCAAGATCGGTCGGGTCATTGACCGGATTGCTGTTTGAAACAAGTTTTACATCATAGGAACGGTCACCGACATAGACCGAGCCGATCTTGCGCCCGTCAAGCATCGATTGCACGGCATTGGCAAGGCCGGTAATATCAATGCCGAGATCGGCTGCCCGTTCGCGATCGATATTGATAAAAAGTTGCGGTTGGGTTGCTTCAACGCTCAAACGCGGCTGGACAAACCGCGGGTCTTTTTGCATTTTAGCCACCAGCTTGTCGGCCACCGGCTGCAGTTTTGCGTAATCGGTGCCCAGAATGGCAAATTGCAGCCCCTGCCCGGCACCACGTATGCCGAGCGAATTGCCTTCGCCGGCAATAACCCGCACACCGGGAAAACGCTTCATCAGCGAATTGATATCTTCAACAATTTGCTGTTGGCTGCGCTGGCGCTTGTTCCACGGGGCGAGATTGAGCATTAAAAAACCGTTGTTCGACGAGCCATAAGTGCCCGACACCGAATAGGTGTTGATAATTTCGCCATTGTCTTTAAACGGCTGCAATGCCCCTTCAATGCGGCGCAATTGTTCGTTGAGGTAATCGACCGATATTCCTTGCGGCCCGTTTATCCGCAAAAAAACTTGGGCACGGTCTTCCGGTGGTGTCAATTCCTGACGCAAGGTCATATAGCCGATGCCGCATAACAGCATAAAACCGACCGATATGCCAACAACACGCCATGGCCGGTCAAGCGCAATATGCAGGCTGCGGGCATAAAAATTCTGTAGATTGCCAGCTATTTTTTCCAGCCACAACGGTTTTGAGCGATGCGCTTTTTTGCCACTTCCGGCCTCTTTCAACAGGCGCGAGGCAAGCATCGGACAAAGCGTCACGGCAACAACTGCCGAAAGCAGAATGGCAATCGCCAGCACAAAACCGAATTCACGAAAAAGCCCGCCCGCCTGGCCGGGCAAAAACGAAATCGGCACAAAAACGGCAACAAGGGTCAGTGTTGTGGCAATCACGGCAAAAAATACCTCGCCAGTTCCCATGACAGCGGCAGCACGCGGCCCTGCCCCCAAATTGCGGCGCCGGACAATATTTTCAAGGACAACAATAGCATCATCAACAACAAGGCCGGTTGCCAGAACAAGGGCAAGAAGGGTCAAAATATTGACCGAAAAACCGGCAAGGTAAATGGCGGCTATTGTACCGATCAAGGCAACGGGAATGGAAAGAGCGGGAATGAACGTGGCGCGCGCGTCCCACAGGAAGATAAAAATAACAACAACGACACTTAACACGGCAACAATCAAGGCAATTTCAACCTCGTGAATTGCACCATTGATAAAATTGGCATCATCGCTGGTAATGCTAATATGCACACCCTGTGGCAGCGTTTTGTTGAGATTGTCTACCGCCGCGCCGATGCCTTGCGAAATATCGAGTGTATTCGACTGGGCCTGCCGGACAATGCCGAGCCCGACCCCTGGCTGACCGTTCAGCCGCACAATCGAGGTTTCGACATCCGGCCCCAGAGATACATTGGCTATGTCGCCAATGCGCACACGATTATTGAGATAGACGTTTTCAAACCCTTCCGGCGTCGAAATATTGGCTGTTGCCCTGACCACCAGCGCCTGATCGGAACTTCTGAGCGACCCCGCCGGTGCGTCAAGCGCCATATCCGAAAGAATGCGCGTCACATCGGCAACGGTCAATCCATAGCTTGCAAGCTTTGCCTGATTGATGTCGATGCGGAAAATCTTGTCGCGGTCGCCATTGACCTGCACATCCGCAACACCGGAAACCGCCGAAAGTGCATCAACAATCTGGTCTTCGGTCAAAACCGTCAGGTCATCGACGCTCATCGTTGTCGAGGTGACCGCAAGGCGCATCACCGCATCGGCATTGGAATCGGCCTTGATAATGCGCGAGGCATCGGCATCATCGGGCAAATCATTGGTCACACGCGATATGGCATCGCGAATATCGGCGGCTGCGGCATTAAGATCGACACCGTCATTAAACTCGATTGTCACGCGCGAACGGGCAAAGGACGAACGTGACGAAATGTTTTTTACCCCCGAAACACGCGCCACCGCATCTTCAAGCTTCTGGGTAATTTCGCGATCAATCGTTTCGGCCGATGCACCATCGAAATTTGTAGCAACAGTAATGACCGGCCGGTCGACATCGGGCAATTCACGAACATCGACACCGGTAAAAGCGGCAAGACCGGCCACCATAATGAGCACATTAAGGACAAAGGCAGAAACCGGACGACGAATAAAAAGCGCAACAAAACCACCTTTGTTGTTTACCTTTTCGCTGGCAATGTGATCGGGTTGCGCCATTAGTGTTCTACCGTCTGTCGAAAATTGTTTACGGGTTTACCAGCGCTTACCGGTGGCGTGTTGTCTGCCGGCTGAATGGTCGAAGGAGCGCTTTGGGCGATGATTTTCACGGTGCTATTTTCTTGCAAATTCTGCACACCCTCAACCACCACCTTTTCACCAGCCGCCAATTTACCGGTAACAAGTACACAATCGGCATTGCGCTGGACAATGGCCACCTTTACACGTTCGGCCTTTGCATCGCGCACGCGCCAGACATAAGCACCTTCGCCATTCCACTGTATGGCGAGCGGATCCACGCTGACATAAGGGTCGCCTTGAAAATGGAATGCCATAGAAAATGACATACCCGATTGCAGCACGCCTTTTTCATTGTCAATTTCGGCCTGCACCCGCAAGGTGCGGCTTTTTTCATCAATCATATTGTCGATCGCGCTGATTGCGCCGACAAACACTTCGCCCGGACGGGCGAGCGAACTTGCCCTGACTTCCTGACCGATTTTAATGAGCGGCGCAAAACGTTCCGGCACCCAGACATCTATCAGAATATTGTCGCGGTTGTCGATGCGGGCAATGGTTGTACCGGATGTAACATAGTTTCCCGCATCAACCGGTAAAATACCGACAATACCGCTTATCGGCGAACGGATGGTGCGCCGGTCGGCGGCAAGCTCGGCATCGCGAAGCGCCAGCTTTGCCTTATCAAGGGCAAGCTTTGCCGAAATTTCCTGTACTTCTGTTGCGGTATTGGTGGCGCGCAATTTCACCGTGCGTGCCATTGTCAATTCGGCATCATTGACTTCGACTTTGGCGCGCTCGACAGCAATTTCCTCATTGTCGGAATCAAGTTTTGCCACCGGATCTCCGGCATGGACATGGGCACCGGCATGAACAAAAATTTGATCCATAACCCCGCTTGACCACGGTGTCACCGCCACCGTGGCAAGAGCGCGCCCCGTTCCTATTGCTGTCAGGCGGTCATTGATAAGTTTTGTCGTAGCTTCTTTGACAACAACATTATTGGTTTTGGTGTTTTGACCGGCACCTGCCGACAAATGCCCGCCGGCCACTATTGTTTTTTCACCCTGCCAGAATTTGACGGCGAGAAAAACGACCACAAAAACAGCAATTATACTAAACAAAACAATCTTCAAAGGGCGTTTCATTGTGCTGCTTTCATTATAATCGAGCTACTTTTATCAACAGGCGGCCGGAATAAAACCGTTCAGGCCCGGGGTTTGATTATCAATAATCTCTTTACAAGGCCGACAGAAAACCGGCAATCGGCTATTATCATTGCTGCATCTATGATAAACATTGCTTTATCAGTCCAGTTAATTTTCGGTAATATTCCGGCAAACGCAGGGGCAAAGAAAACCTTGCCTAAAAAACATTTGTTCTTAAACAAGGATTTTAATAGAGTACCAAAACAGGATAGCGAAACTTCACGATAGACTGGCGGCACGTTGATAGAGGGTAAATGACTAACGAAGACATCATAGATAAAGCATTTCCTACGTCGCTTGGTGCCTCTCTTCACGACAGACAGGAAAAAATACCCTTTTACCGGCGTATGCGTATCCGTCTGTTGTTGTTGATTACCCTTTCTGTCTTTATTACTGAAATTATGGTGTTTATTCCCTCGATTGCCAGCATGCAAAGCAGTTGGCTTGAAGACCACCACCAATCGGCCAAAGCCATCGGTATGATTTTGGCTTCAACGCCAGATCCGGCGCTCAGCCGCAATCTGGAAAAAAATGTGTTGCTTGCTACCGATGCTCTGGCAATCACCATTATTGAAGGCGCGCAGAAATACCATTTCGCCGTGTCGAAAAATATAGACAAAGTCAACGAAGTCATCAACCTGCCCGATTACAGCGAAACCAAGGCTCTGCTTGATTCTCTGGCAACATTATATTTTGGCGGCAACAATATTCTTCTGGTGCGCGGGCCGATTGACGGCACCAATATCGACCTTCAAGTCACGCTTTCTGACAAAAAATTGCGCGAAGCCATGGTGCAGTTTTCCTGGCATTTTGTTGTAATTTCGCTTACCATTGCCATTGTCGCGGCCACGACAATCTATTTCATCGTTCACGAATTATTGGTGCGCCCGCTGCAAAACATCTACACCAATATGCTTGATTTTGTCATGGAACCGCACAATCCGAGCCGCATTCTGGTGCCGGAATCACGCTATGATGAAGTGGGCATAACACAAAAGCGCATTTCGGTTATCGAAAGCGAATTGCAAAAAAGCTATGCCCGCCAGAAACATTTGGCAAATCTCGGACTGGCGGTGTCGAAAATCAACCACGACATGCGAAACATATTGGCTTCTGCCCAACTCGTGTCCGACCATCTGGCTGACGCGAAAGACCCGATGGTGAAAAAAATTGCTCCCAAACTCATCAAGGCGATTGACCGCGCCGTCACCTATAGCCAAACCGTCATTACTTATGGGCGCACGCAGGAACCGACACCCAAACGCCAACGTTTGCTGGTGCACAAACTTGTCGATGATGTTTTTGAATCGCTCACGCTGCCCGGCACCGGCACGGTCGACTTTGTCAATAATGTGCCGGTTGATGTGACTGTTGACGCCGATGAAGAGCAGCTACACCGTGTCATTACCAATTTGTGCCGCAATGCCGTTCAGGCCATGGTTGAAAGAGAAGATGGCACAAACAAAATAAACAAGTTGATCGTCAGTGGTCGGCGCTGCGGCCAATCCACCATTATTGATGTTGCCGACACCGGCCCCGGCTTGCCGGCCAAAGCAAAAGAACACCTTTTTTCGCCATTTCAAGGCTCGACGAGCAAAAATGGCACGGGGCTTGGCCTGACCATATGCGAAGAACTTATTCATGCCCATGGCGGCACACTCAAACTCGTTGACAGTGAAGAGGAACTGTCTGATGGTCAGAAAGGTGGTGCCCATTTTGAAATCCGTATCCCCGATACGCCGAATTTGACCAAAGAACAAGGCAAAAGCAACGACACAAACAACAATTAAATAAAAACGTGCGCCGTTAACGACCGGCTTATGGCAGCACCGCAGCCAATCATGACAAAAATGGCAAAAACAGCTTTTAATGGCAAAACAACACCCACAGACATGATTTCGATTTTTTTGTCCCTGATTTTATGAATTGCCCGATTTTATAAATTGTCCCCGCGCGAAATATCGCCACAAAGATTGATCTTGGCAAAATAGTGTTATTAGCGGGGAGCCGTGTTGAATTGCGGTCAATGTGCAAGCACAGATTGGCTCACTATCGCGGCACCGAGGCAAAATTGAACAGGATTGATTAAAAAAATAAAATCTTCTCTTGCATTTTTTTCGCGAACCAATTAGGAAACCG
>NZ_CALYQK010000090.1 GCF_945285465.1 uncultured Bartonella sp.
GATGGTTAAACTTTAATGACAGCGGGTAAACGCCGCAGTCTCTTTCAGAAAGGCTGGACAAAGGATGCCTTCAACAGGATGATCAGTCTTTGAATGCATCTTTTTGCCGGTCTTCCAACCATTTAACAAGCAAGTCCCATGCCAATTTCAGTATTTTTGACAAAAAATTCAAAAAACGACACTAACCAATTGAATTGAAAGATAAATATTTTATCAAAACAGAGCCCGTTCCACCCCTTGCCACCGCCCCGACACTGCAAAAATTTGCAGTGCTTTTTGGCCAAAAACGCTAAATAAACTCCAAAAAAACGCTTAACATATTGAAACAAAACAATAATAACGACACTGCAAAATTCTGCAGTGCCACTGCAAAATTTTGCAGTCATTTTCCTGTTATTTTGTGAATGAGAAAACGTTAAGAAACGGATGAAAACTCGGTAATGACGACGCTACCCGGGGTTTTATTTAAGCGAAAAAATAAAACAACAGTGAAGTTTATTAGGGTTAAAAAGATAAGCACTTTTATCATAACATGTAACACCGGAGCATCAGTCGAGCAGCTTATAAATAATTTGATTTTTGAGATAAACACCGATCGTATCGAACTTTGCAACCTGCGAATTGTATTTAGCTTTAAGTGAACTTGTAACTACCGTTGGTCAGTCAACAGACTTTTTCTAAAAAGAGAAATTTTTGTTTAAATAACGGGTGTCACACAGTTTTTGTGTCGATTTCGAGACGAGATATTCTATCGATGATATCGGGCTCGTATTCTTTAACGGTCATATTCTCTACATCTTTTTTTAGCCGTTCTGCTTGAGCAGAAACTAATTTTTTCATTCCCCAATCGCTCAAACATTCCAGCATAAGCATTTCCCAAAGTGTTTGCGAACGGGGACTGCTTTGGTTAGGTTTTGCTGTTTCCAATATATGAATTGCTGCATCTGTCTGTCCGTGATTTGCTTTTTCACGCGCTTCGAGAACAATTGCCTGTGTTTCACTGCCAATCATCTCATTTTCTTGAACGCGTAGAGATGATGGGCGAGAATTGGACACTTTCTGATAAGTTTCTATCCATGTTTTAACTGTATCCGGTAAGAAAGGCGTACCATCAGAAAACTGTAGACGTTTTATCCAGTCCATTTTACTTACGAAATCAAACGTAGTTTCGTAAATCGCATCAGCAGCAGCGCTTCGGTTACAAATAATAGCGAGCTTGTAAGCAAGATATTGTCCTTCAATCCAGAAAGGTTGATTATGACAACTTCTTTCTAACTTACGTGCTATCTCGAAATCTGTTTGACCACGTTCAGCGGCTGTTCGATATTCATCAAGTGCATTGAGTGAAACCGGCAAGATTACTGTTTTTAGATCGTCTTTTCTCTTTTGTTCAGGAGCATTCTTAATACCATGCCATGTTGCAAAGCGCCTAAGACGGTAGGATAAAGGATTTTCAATATCCATCTGAAGTATAAAGTCAGAAACGACTGTAAGACTTTGTTTTAAGGCCCGTTCACTTTTCCCATCCAAAACAAGATTTTCCGGATGAAGTTCCATGGTTTGGATGTTGTTTTCAGTTTCTTTAATTTCTAATATGGGTTTAGGTTTATACGGTTCTTTCAGTATTTTTTCTAATGACTGGCTTCCGTCGCTTTCGTCAGGAATAACCGATGCTTCGATACTATTTGCTAATGAAAAAAGGCGTTGTTCAAATTTTTTGTCAAAATTTTTGAAAAAATCAACGCATTGCCTCAAACAACGGGTAGATAACTCAATTTCTTCGTTTAATTGGAATTTTTCTGAATGCTGCGCAAGAAATTCTAATGCGTCGAGAATTTTACGAATAATTGGAAGGTGTTTTTTTCTTCCGGATATGCAATATCTCCCCAAATTCCGATGAAACGGGATGTTAAGACAGCACCCAAAGTTAATGGTGCCTGATAGTTTTTGCCATTCGGTAAACTTTGTAAAATATATAAAAGCAATCTAAAGTCTTTGGATTCTTGCGAAAGAAGCTTGATACACTGCTCACAGACCCAATCCCATCGGATCAATGATTGGTTTAAGGTGCCACGTTTCATCATTTCAGTTTCGACTTCATCGAAAAGTTCGTTTTCTATGAGATCTATACCTTGTTGCTCCGGTTTTTGACGAGAAGAACCAACCGCAATAAATAAAGGATTGCGGTCGATCCATTCCACACCGGTGAGTGTATTTTGTGCCCTTTGATTTATCATATCACAAACGCTCTGGAAGCTTCATAGACGTTAATGGACGTAAAACAAAAGGGTTTTTGTCAGTCGCAGACATTTTTATACGATACTTTATTTGACCTCCACCGAGGTTGAATACAATGTCGGCGCTGTCTGGAGTGCTTTTTGCAACAGTTGAGCGATCAAACAGCCTAAAGCTTGACCAAAGGCCAGAATAGGTGAAACCTGCACCTTGTGAAATTGATAACTGGCTAACATCCTGCTTGCTCGAAAGCGCATTAGGCCAAAGGATAGCAATAGAACGGCTTGGGCCATGACTATACGGAATTAACTGGCCTTCAATATTTAATACCGCACGACTTATATTGCCGCTCATGCCAACGGGTTCAATGGTATAACGAAGTGTAGGCACGCCATCGACATTGAAGAAAATATCGCGAACGGCGCGAATTTTTCTTATTTGTTCGATAAATTCATTGCGCACGCTTAAACTTTGTCCATCAATCAAGATAGCGGTGCCGTTATTGGCATTAATGAAGTTTTTCAGATGATCATTGAAAAACTTGTCAAATTCACCATCAGGGCCGAAAAAGCGTTGGAACTCATCAAGCGAGACATCTTCTTTACTTGCCACGTTGAATGGATACCGCCCTGCGAGTTCAACATTAAATGTGCGGTAGACATTGTTTTGCCGTACAGTTTGCAAATCAATCTTTGCCGCGTCCAAAATCACTTTCCAGCTATTATCGGCAATTTGGCCGTCAAATTTATCAAATGGTTTAGGCAGGTTGCTTCCTGTGCGACGAATTACAAAAATGGGATCGTCTCCCTGAAGTTTGGCGCGTTCTTGCGCTTTCTCCAGAGCAACAGGTTTGCTTGACTGTTGACCACTCTGGATACCACGCAAATAACCTTCCATACTATTCATTGTAACAAGCATTTCTTCCAGGGGTTGTTTCTCCCCTTCCTTTGCATTGACAAGAGCTGAGAGATCAGCAAAAGCTCGAGCAATACGCAAGCCATGTTCACGATTCCTGTCGAACGCAATTTCTGTTTGTGATTGCTCCTTTTCTGTTTTAGCCGGTTCTGCCGGATAGATTTCCGTTTCATATTTGATGATATTGAGCAGACGTCCAAACGGATTGGACGGACCATCAATTTCCGATAGGACACGAACAGCGTCATCAACATTTCTAAAGTCAACAATATTGAGATTATTGATCATGTTGGACCAAAAATTTATATAATCCGTCGCGTAATAATGACGAATTTTTTCCATGAACGCCTGCAGATCTTCTTCGGAATAACGGACGCGTTCACGTTCACCCGTGACCCAAGCGTCTTCAACAGCAATAACTGATAAATTGGTGCTTTTAGGTACAAAAAAGTCGAGAAAACCGCGTTTGGTGTAAAAATAGGGGACGGTAATATCCTGATCTTTTACGCCTTCGTCTCCGTTTTGTTTGAAAACAATGTCAAAACCTGGTCCGATTGAATTGCACAGACTAAGTCCATTTGGTACCTGACGCACAGCTAGTGCCTTGCGGCTGCTGTAAAGACGTACATCACGTGGTACCTCGCGCAAAGCGGACTGAGTATCGGCAACGAGTTTATCATCTATTGGCGCGGCAATCCTATTTGTACTAAGTGCATATTCAAGGTGTTTCTTAAGATCCGATTGGATTTTGTCATGACCTTCAAAACGTTGTTGCCAATTATTTTTCATCCACGCCAGCACAGCAACTTTACCCAGAGACATTGTATCATCACTAGCATCAAGTTCTTTGCGTCTTTGGATATCACCTAAAAGAAGATAGACACGTAAAGCATCCAATCGTTCATCACTATTCGATGTTTCGGGATTTTTTCCTAATTGAATTATTTCATTAGCAATTTTGTTGGAAATACTCGGTAAAAACCGCTCTCGTAACAGATCTTCGTAAGCTTTGCGAACTTCCGGCCCGACTCGGCGATCTTGGTAAAGTGCTGTAAAACGTCGTATATCGCTTTTATCTTCCCAGTCAGGATATTCGTTGTTTGCCGAAGAGATAGCGTTTAAAGCCGATAGAAATTGTGTTTCAGGCCCGGTTATTTGGGAATCTCTTGGTAAGTCTATAAATGCTTTGCTTTTGGAAAGAACATTTTCGGCGCGCGCAGTGTTATCTTTCATCGTTTCGTTCAATAGAAAACCGAGGCCGAGAACGATAAGTACGCTAGCTAAAATACTGCTACGTAAAACCAGACGTTTATGACGTTCGACTTTATGGTTGTCGCCCGCAAGTCCTGCTTCTTTAAAAATAACATCAGTGAAAAGTTTACCGGTAAAATAGGAAGTTGGGTTTCCTGAATATGCTGGTGTGACCGGTGGCACCATATGATAATCATTTGAAATCTTTGTCAAAAGCGCATTAAAGGGAGCACCTTCTTGTGTTGTTGATACATAATAGATTCCACGTACAAGTGGTGGCGTTGAAAATCGGTCGGATAAAAGCGCTTTTTTGAAAAAATCACAAACAATTTGACCAGAAGCCGTAAATTCGCGCAAAAAAGTATACATGCTTTTACGAATTTCAGTTTCGTGATTATTGTCGACACGGTCAATAATATCGTTATTTGCAGCTTCGATGAATTTTGCGAACTTCTTTTCAAAATCGTCAGCCCATTTGTCAGTATCAATTTCGCTGTAAATAGGGAAGGAAAAACCGAAGGGTTCTTGCCGTTCTGCTTTTGATAACTTTGAAAAATATTCTTTAAATCCGGCAAGCTTGTCCAGCTTCGTCAGGACAATGTTGACGGTAAAGCGTGTCCCAAGTTTTTCGGCAATTTCGACAAGCCTCGCATGAATATTCATAGCTTCAGTAGCGCGTTGTTCGTTACTCATGCGTATTAGCTCAACAATGTCATTGGTAATGATAACACCATTGATAGGACGGCGAGAGCGCACATCGTTTAAAAGAGCGGTAAAAGCACTCCATAACTGTTTACGTGCTTCTTTTGCCGGAGTTTTTATGACAGGAATGTTGGGATCAAATTCATTCTCGTCAAAAAGATCAAGAGAAATTGGTTCCTTCATATCAAGCCAAGTGCCCGGTATATCGAACATGACGCTTTCTCGTGTTACCCAATATTGCGGCAGTTCTTGTGCAAGTGTTTTGTTGACATGACTTTCCTTAAGCTCATGAGCAAGCGTGAAGCTTAATTCCGATTGCAGAACCAGAGACGTTTTGCCAGATTGGGACGGACCTAATATAAAATACCACGGCATTACATAAAGTGTTCGGCTCGAATGATCTTTACCTGTCCACTTGTCTTTAATGATTTTCATTGTGGAACGGAAAGAAATACGCAGAATTGCGATAAGTTCTTCGACGGGATTACGTGGCTTTAATTCATCTTCAATAATAGCTTTAGGTTTTTTCTTTGCCGAAGCTCGTGCGAGAAAATAATTGTTGATGCCCCATAATATGACGATAACACCAATAGCAATGATCCGGTTTGTTACTGGTCGAAATGGTGCATACTCCAGATATTGGAAAGCCGGGCCCCAATACCAGATAATGAGGGATAATACGATAAGCAAAACAGTGCTTATAAAAAAACCACTTTTGAGACCATGACCTATCATACGCATACCGCTTAGGATGCGATTAACAAACGACGTAGCTGCTGAAATCTGTTGCATATTAGATGCCTCCTACCAATGGCATGCCAAGAGCGAAGGCTTCAGCTTGCGTCCTAAACATTCATGTCAAAAATAAACACACGTGACCCATCGTCGGGATAGTTCACTTGTAGTTGAACGCGCGGATAGTTCGCTATTGTCTTTATTG
>NZ_CALYQK010000091.1 GCF_945285465.1 uncultured Bartonella sp.
TTATGGCGAATACACCTTCGTCCAGAAAAGCAGTGCGTAAGATTGCAGCACGCACGGAAGTTAATAAATCGCGTCGTACACGTGTGCGGACATTCGTACGTAAATTTGATGATGCAATTGCGGAAGGCAACAAGGCAGCTGCCGAGGTTGCGTTTAAGGCTGTCGAGCCGGAGTTGATGCGGGCGGTAACGAAAGGTGTTTTGCATAAAAATGCGGCATCGCGTAAAGTTTCGCGTTTGGCCAAGAGATTGAAAACACTTTCGGCTTAATCGCTAAAAACGTTTATTTTAGAGTCGGAAAAAATTTTAAACCGGTGTTGGTTCCAGCACCGGTTTTTTGTTTTTTTAGTATAAAATTTGCTGCTGTTTTTTTCAAAAGAGGGGAAAAATTAACCATAGATCTTGTTATTTTTAGAATGAATTATCATTTGCTAATTGAGTTAAAAACCATTTAAAAACAGTTAGTTATTCAAATTATCCACAAATAGCAGAGGGCTCGGCCTCTATCGGTTTTTGTCAAGTATTTTTTTTTAATTTTTTTTAAGGGATTTCCAAGACCCGTTTGTTTTGCCGGCCAGTTCAAAAAAAGCTTATTGAATCAAAGTGATTAGGCATGATCTTGTGGAACAAGGTGCGTGAAAACCCGCTCGTTAGGCGGTTTTGTCGGCTTATTGACCCCTTGCATTTATGGACGGCGTTTTTGTATGGTCATTTGTGAATTGAATAGCTTTTTGTCTGCGGTGTGAGTCTTAGCCTTGGATTTGGCGGTGACCGGCGGTCAAAGTTAGTGACGCGAAAAGATGAAGCTAGTGAAACAAAGGTTGAAGCTAGCGACACAGGATAGGAGTGGCCTTACCCTTTTGTTTTGTGTTGGAACTGATTTATCGGAATAGGTGCGAAGCCTTTGCAATAATTTGGGAAGCAGGCAAAACGTTGTGGTTTGGCAACGTGTGCTGAAGGTGGAATAGATGTCGAGAAGAAAAATAGTTGTTGGTTTCGTTACGGAGAAGATAAATTGCCGTTAAGTGGATTTGTCGGTTAGGACAAAATGCGATTGTCTGCGGGTGGGGCAGACAGGGCAAATTGTTTTATTCTTGTTCGTTTGTTTTGGAAATAATGAAGCAAAGCCGGACGGAAAAACAGGGTTTTATTGGTTACCGGTTTTTCAAAGGCAGTTGCGAGAGAGAATGTTGCATAAGATGTCAGATTTAAATGGGGTTGTGTCAAGTGAAACAGCGATAGGTGATGACGTTCATTCTATGGCCGTACAGGACGAAGGGGACAAGCTTTTTGTGCGCGTTATGGCGCAACTGAAAGTTCATGTTGGCAACGAAGCCTACACAAGTTGGTTTGGTCGTCTCCAACTTGACGAGTTTAATCGTAATCTTGTCCGTCTTTCTGTTCCGACCGCTTTTTTACGTTCCTGGATTACCAATCATTATGCGACAATACTTACCGAATTGTGGCGTCAGGAATGTCCGACCTTGTTGCGTGTTGACGTTGTTGTGCGCGGTATGAATCGGGTGATCAAACAAGTTGCACCAAGCAGAGGCGAAGAAGCGCAAGACCATATCCCGCACGAGACAGTGGTAAGCCCTTCCTTGCATCACAGGGCAGAACGGTTTTCCGGTGAGGTGCAACAAAGTGTTTTCGGCTCTCCGCTTGATTCCCGCTATACTTTTGAAACTTTTGTCGAAGGCCCTTCCAACCGCGTGGCATTAGCGGCTGCCCGTTCCATAGCAGAAAGTCACAAAAGTGCGCTGCGCTTCAATCCGCTTTTTATCCATGCTGCGGTAGGTCTGGGCAAGACTCACCTTTTACAGGCAATTGCCGCGGCCGCATTGCAACGTCCAACACCAGTCAGGGTCATCTATCTTACGGCTGAATATTTTATGTGGCGTTTTGCAACCGCAATCCGTGATAACAATGCGTTATCTTTTAAAGAACAATTGCGGGATATTGATCTGCTGATTATCGACGACATGCAATTCTTGCAGGGAAAATCAATCCAACACGAATTTTGCCATTTGCTCAATATGTTGCTCGATAGTGCAAAACAGGTTGTCGTAGCCGCCGATCGTGCACCTGCCGAACTCGAATCGCTTGATGTCCGTGTCCGGTCACGGTTGCAAGGCGGCGTTTCTCTGGAAATAGAGTCGCCGGATTTTGACATGCGGCTTGAAATGTTGCGAAAACGTTTGGAAGCGGCACAACATGACGACCCGTCGATTTCGATTCCCGATGATGTTTTGTCCCATATCGCAAGAACAGTTTCCGGTTCGGGGCGTGACCTTGAGGGCGCTTTCAACCAGCTCTTGTTTCGTCAGTCGTTCGAGCCAGATTTATCGTTAAATCGTATTGATGAATTGCTGGATCACCTCACCCGTTCCGGCGAGCCGAAGCGCATTCGCATTGAAGAAATACAACGCGTTGTTGCACGACATTATAACGTGTCCAAGCAGGATCTTTTGTCGAATCGCCGTACTCGGACAATTGTCAAACCACGCCAGGTTGCCATGTATCTGGCCAAGATGATGACACCGCGTTCGTTGCCGGAAATTGGGCGGCGCTTCGGCGGGCGCGATCATACAACAGTTTTACACGCTGTACGAAAGATTGAAGATATGGTCGGAGCCGATCAGCAATTGGCTAAGGAGCTCGAATTACTCAAACGGTTGATTGGTGAGCAAGCCGCCTGACTATTCTTGACCGGCAACCTTAACAACGCCCGGATGTGTCATTCTTTGCATTATGCCAAATATGCCAAAGGTGTTGTCATTTTGTCAGAAATATAGTTTTCTAATGAATGATTCCTGTGCAACAAGGGCAGGAATGATTGCTACCTCGTGGCAATAAATTTCTGGTTGGCAGAATAATTAAGAAAGTATCCACTATGCGCATCACAGTTGATCGTAGCCACCTTTTAAAATCTCTCGGGCGTGTTCATCGTGTTGTTGAACGGCGCAATACTATACCGATTCTGTCGAATGTTCTGATCAATGCGGTAAATTCAGGTGTCGAATTGCAGGCAACCGATCTTGACCTAGAAGTAACAGAAACAACTGTCGCCAATATCGAACAGGCGGGCTCGACGACCGTTCCTGCCCATCTGCTTTATGAAATTGTTCGCAAACTTCCCGAAGGTGGTGAAATCATGCTTTCTGTCGGGGACGACGGAAGTGCCATGTCGGTTGTTTCGGGACATTCAAATTTTCGTCTGCAATGTTTGCCCAGGGAAGATTTTCCTGAAATAAATGCGGGTGATTTCAGCCATAGTTTTGTTTTGGCCGCTTCTGCCCTGAAACGGCTGATCGACTGCACCCAGTTTGCAATTTCGACGGAAGAAACACGTTATTATCTAAACGGCATTTATTTTCATGTTATTGATGATAAAGGTTTGAAACTGCGTACCGTGGCAACAGACGGGCACCGTTTGGCGCAAGCCGAGACCGACGCTCCTTCCGGCACAGAGGGAATGCCCGGTGTCATTATCCCGCGCAAGGCGGTTGGAGAGTTGCAAAAACTATTAGGTGAAGAAGGCGAAAGCGAAATTAAAATAGAAGTTTCGGAAACAAAAATACGTTTCAGTATTGCCTCAGTTGTCTTGACGTCAAAATTGATTGATGGGACATTTCCCGATTATCAGCGTGTTATTCCTTTGGGCAATGATAAAAAACTGACGATCAGCCGGCAAGGTTTTGCCGCTGCTGTTGATCGTGTATCGACAATTTCGAGTGATCGTGGACGTGCTGTCAAATTAGCCATCGAAAATGGCCTGCTAACTCTTACCGTCAATAATCCGGATTCGGGAAGTGCCGAAGACCAGATAGTTGCCGATTATCAAGGTGAGCCGCTGGAAATCGGCTTTAATTCAAAATATCTACTTGATATTATGGCGCAGCTTAGTGGGGCAGAAGCGGTTTTTATGCTGGCAGATGCGGGCGCACCAACGCTTATTCGCGATGGCGACGATAAAGATGCACTTTATGTTTTGATGCCAATGCGCGTTTAGGTCGGAGATGGTGCTGAATAATGACGGACAAATAGCAAAAGTTACTGTCCGGCAATTGAAGTTAACCAATTTTCGTAATTATCGGTCGTTTTCGGTTGATTTTTCCGATGGACCGGTTGTGTTTACCGGTCATAACGGGGCGGGTAAAACCAATTTACTTGAAGCATTGTCTTTCCTTTCGCCGGGACGCGGATTGCGTCGGGCATCTTATGATACAATTGTTGGCAGAACTGAGCATGCCCAAAAACAAAACAGTCGAGGTTTTGTTGTTCATGCCCAGTTGCACTCGTCGCTTTTTGCAGATGTTGCCATTGGCACTGCAAATGACACAACGGATGGCGGACGAAAGGTGCGTATAAATGGCATAACAGTGCCTTCCGAGCGACTGACGGATTATTGCCGAGTGAGTTGGCTTGTGCCTGCTATGGACGGGTTATTTACCGGTTCGGCAAGTGATAGACGGCGTTTTCTTGATCGCATGGTTCTAGCCGTGGATACAGCTCATGCGGGCCGTGTCATGGATTTTGACAAAGCAATGCGCTCGCGCAATCGGTTGTTACAGGAGGGAAACCGCGATGAGCGATGGTTTGGTGCACTGGAAGTCCAGATGGCCGAACTGGCAATAGCAATTGCGGCAGCCCGCATGGATGTTGTCCGACTGATTTCAAGTATCGAGAATTTTGATGCCAAAGGCACGTTTCCGACACCTGTGCTCGATATTGACGGAACAATTGAGCAGGCACTCACCCGCCATTCGGCTGTCGAGGTTGAAGAAGCTTATAGGCAGCGGCTTGTTGACGCACGCGAGCTTGACCGGGCAGCCGGACGCACGCTCGATGGGCCGCATAAAAGCGATCTGCAGGTTTTTTATGCGAAAAAAAATATGCCAGCAGCGGTCTGTTCGACGGGAGAACAAAAGGCGCTATTAACGGGTCTTGTTCTGGCTCACGCCCAATTGACGGCGGAAATTTCCGGTATGGCACCGATTCTGCTGCTTGATGAAATGGCTGCCCATCTTGATAGAGGACGGCGCGCAATATTATTCGAGTGTCTGAATAGTCTTGGCGGGCAAACGTTTATGACCGGAACCGATAGCGAGCTCTTTTCCGATTTAAAAGGTCGTGCGCAATTTTTTGAAATAGCCAATGGAGGACTTTGCTAGACGCATAAACAATCATATTTTACCGGTTAACGCGTATCAATGGTGAGGGAAAAAGGTTATGATCAGAAAAATTACCGTATTGAATGGCCCCAATTTGAACTTTTTGGGTAGGAGAGAGCCTGAAATCTACGGTCATGAGACATTGCACGACATCGAGGTGCTGGCCAAGGATTGTGCATCGTCTCTCGGTTTTGAAACCGAATTTTTTCAAAGTAATAGTGAAGGGGAATTGGTAAGCTTTATACAGAAAGTTATTGGCAAGAGTGCGGCCATAATCATAAATCCAGCCGCTTACAGTCATACCTCAATTGCGATTCTTGATGCCTTGAAAATGTTTGAAGGCCTGGTCGTAGAAGTTCATCTGTCCAATATTCACAAGAGAGAGCATTATCGGCATCATTCTTTCGTCTCGGAACGATCCGATGCGGTTATTATCGGCTGTGGGAGTGCGGGCTACCGCTTTGCAATTGAATATATCGCCCAACAAATTTTGTGAATCCCAAATCGTCGGAAAAACCGCGCAATATTGACGCAGGGGGGGACAAAACCCTTGCGAATTTTCACCCAAAGAGTAAGACGTGCCTAGATGATGCCACAATTGGCTTTGTGGCAACGTCAGTCCCAGCCGGGGTTCTATGCCTTTTTAGGACATATTGTTTACCCGGAGGGGAGAGCTGGAAGAGCAGAAAACTGTTGTTCCTTGACGAATGAATAGAAATACCCTCGTGCAATAATATGCAATGCATATAAAGAGGC
>NZ_CALYQK010000092.1 GCF_945285465.1 uncultured Bartonella sp.
ACCCGCCGGCAACCACAAAAGGCAGCATGAACGACACACCGGTCATCAGGTGCTTGTATACACCGCCTGCCGTTTCGGCCGCCTCTTCGCCGCCATTATCGGCAGCTTTCTGTTTTTGCACCTCGGCACTGTTTAATGCCGTTTTTATCAGTGTTTCACCATCACTAATGGCAAGCTTCGTTCCGCAGGCATAAACCCGTTTGCCGGCAAAGCGGCTGCGGTCAACCTCGCGGTCGGCGGCAATAATAACAAGGTCGGCATCGGCAATTTCTTTAGCCGTCAGCGGTGTGCCGGCACCAACAGAACCTTGCGTTTCAACCCGCATGTCATAGCCCAGTGCTTTGGCTGCGGCCATCAGACCTTCTGCTGCCATGAATGTGTGGGCAATGCCGGTCGGGCACGAGGTGATGGCAACAATGCACACCTTGCCATCACTTTTTGGCAAATTTTGCGCCGGGCTCGACAAAGCCTGTCGGCCGGTCTTGTCAATTTCGGCAAAAACCTGTTCGGGATTTTTAAAAAGCGCATTAAATGTTATTGTTTTGACATTTTTCTGATGAACGCCTACATGGTCTTTTTGCCAATCGTCGCGATTGCTTATAAGCAACAACACCTCGCCTTCACCTTCGCGCGCAATGCGCGGTTTTGCACCCGGCTCGACAATTTCAAGGCTTAATGTAACGCCGCGCTCCTGCGCTGCTTTTTGCAAAACTTCACGCGCAAGTAGGGTGTGAACTTCGCCCGCCTCGCCATCTATCAGGGCTACTAAAGTCATCCTCTTCTCCTCGTTAATAAGCACTTCGTTGTCATGCGCACTGTCAAAATGCGCTTTTGTTTAAAAAATGCGCCGGTTCAGCCAACAACACGGCATTCTACTTTTTGCGCCAAATGTTCTATCGTTGCCTTATCGGGCAATGCCGGGCCAAGGCTTGCCAGTTTGCCGACAGCAAAAGCGGTGGCAAGCCGGGCAATGCGCTCGAGCGGGGCATTTTCGCAAACCGCACTGGCAATGCCGGCAACCATGGCATCACCCGCCCCGACAGTGCTTTCGACATCTCTGACGGGAAGACTGGCATGGAAAGCCTGTTCCTTACTGACAAAAATCGCACCTTTTGCCCCGAGCGAAACGGTGACAAGTTGCATGCCGCGTGCAATCAACGAGCGGGCAACGGTTAAAACCTCGTTTTCATCCTTGAGCGGATGCCCGCAATATTGCGATAGTTCATCAATATTGGGTTTTATGGCAAGCGGAAGTTTTTCAGCCTTTAACAATTCGGCTAAGGCTTCACCGCTGCAATCGACAATAATTTTTGCGCCGTTTTTCGCCCGTTTGACTTCGCCGGCATAAAAGCTTGCCGGCATTTTGGGCAACAGGCTGCCGCTCATCACCATCAGCACGCCCGAAAGCAGCAATTGATCGACATTGTGTTGCAATTTTTCGATCTCCTGCGCGCTTGGCGACAAACCTTGCAAATTGATATCGGTGGTTTCGCTCTCGTCGACAATTTTGATATTGGTGCGGGTTTCGCCAGCGCGACGAATAAAATGGTCTTCAATATGGCGGCTTTTGAAAAGTGCTTCAAAAATAGCGATATTATCTTTGCCCAAAAAACCGGTCACCGCCGTTTTGACACCGAAATCGGCAAGGCAGGCCGCAACATTGATTCCCTTGCCACCGGCATTAAAACGAACCCTTTGTGCCCGATGCACATGGCCGCGTTTCAGCTCTGGCAAATAAACGGTTTCATCAATTGCCGGATTGACGGTGAGAGTTGCAACATTCATGATGTCGCCTCGTTTAATGCGCGAACCGCTTCGGCTGTTTCACACTGCAAGGCTTTTTTGCCAAGTTTTTGCATCTCGGCAAGGCTATTGGCACGAAGCCGCGCTTTTACCGGCGGAATATCGCGTGGTGTCATCGACAATTCATTGACACCAAGACCGGCCAGCAACATCGCGCCAAACGGATCGCCGGCGATACCGCCGCAAACACCGACCCATTTTTTCTTCGCCGCCGCACCCTTGACCGTTGCATTGACCATGCGCAACACCGCCGGATTAAGACTGTCGGCTTCGGCGGCAAGTTCAGGATTTTGCCGGTCAACCGCCATGGTATATTGTGTCAGATCATTGGTACCAATGGAAAAGAAATCGACATGGCGGGCAAAAACATCGGCCATGATGGCGGCTGACGGCACTTCAATCATGATGCCCAGTTTCAACACCGGCGCAGCAAGATCCTGGCGGATTTCTCCGGCAATTTCTTTCAGCTTTGTCACCTCCGGCACCGACATGACCATCGGAAACATGATCCATGGATCGCCGCCCTCTTTGGCGGCGCGATAAATTGCCCGCAATTGCGGAATGAGCAAATCTCTGCGTCGTAATAAAAGGCGCGCTCCCCTTACCCCCAAAAACGGGTTTTCCTCGTTTGGCAGATGAAGATGGGCAACCTTTTTATCGCCACCGATATCAAGTGTGCGGATAATGAGCGATTTGCCGTCAAGCGCATTCAGCATATCGCGATAGATTTTATATTGCCGGTCTTCGTCAGGGGTTTCATTGCTTTCAAGAAATAGAAATTCAGTCCGCATCAAGCCGACACCTTCCCCACCCTGCCCGGTCGCCAATGGAACCTGATCGGGACGATTGATATTGGCTGCAATATCAATCACATGACCATCAGTCGTTTGTGCCGGTTTGGCCCGTGCCGCAACCTGATTGTCGCGTTCTTTGGCCAAAGTGGCAATCTCATTTTCTGCCCCCTCGATGTCTTCTTTCGTCGGTGAAAGATAAATCAGGCCATTATAGCCATCAATAATGGCTTGCCCGCCTTCTTTGGCGCTAAAAATCTGCTTTCCGGCCGCAACAAGTGCGGGAATGCCCAATGTGCGTGCCAAAATTGCTGTATGCGAGGTCGGCCCGCCGGAAGCGGTGACAAGACCATGCACTTTTTTCGGATCAAGATTGGCCGTATCGGAGGGCGTCAGATCTTCGGCTATAATGATTGCACCATCACCAATGCCTTCAAACGAGCCTTTGGCATAAACCGGATCGATTTCGGCCAGAACACGCCCGCCAATATCGCGCAAATCAACCGCACGGGCGGCCAAAAGCGGATTGTCCATTGCCGCCAGACCATTGGCCACCTCTTCGACAGCCTGATGCCAGCTCCACGCCGCTCCATGGCCTTGCGCCATCAGCCGGCAGGCTGACGAAATCAGATTATCATCTTCGAGCAATGTTGCCTGCGCTTTGAAAATACCGGCATCGGAAGCACCGATGCGGCGCGTGACATCATCGACAAGTGCTTTCATCTTCTGTCTGGTTCTGGCAAGAGCGTTTTCGAGCAATTCTGCCCCCTTGGCCAAACCTTGCGAATCATCGCGAACCTCGGCACGCCCGTTTTGCAAAATAAATATCGAGCCGACCGCCAGACCCGGACTGGCCGATAGCCCGGAAAGACCGGCTGCGCCTGATGGCGGATGCCAGCCGTAAACCTTTTTCGGCTTCATTTTCGATTTTTCTGCCGATTCGCGCTCGCTCATGGTGATTTTTTTGGCCATCAAAACGGCGTCATCCAGAAGTTTTTCACCATCTTCGGCCGCGGTGGAAAAAATAAGCGTGTCGCCGTCTTTGACCCCCAGTTGCAACAGCCCGGCAAGACTTGCCATATCGGCTTGATGGTTGCCATTGCGCACCCGTATTGTTTGACCGTGTTTTTTGGCAAACTCGACCCAGATGGACGCAGGGCGGGCATGAAGACCTGAAGGATAGTCGAGTACCCATTCCCGACTTGTGGCAAGATCGTCGGCTTTCTCGCCCTCGTCCTGCCCTTCTTCTTCGCCGAACGCCGCCAGTATAACAGCTTTGTCGCGCGTTGTTGCCAGCTCTTCGAGCTTTTTAGGGTTGGACAACAAGCGCGTCAGCTTTTTTAATATTTCGATATGGCCGTCGGAATTGGCGGCTATGGCAAAAACAAGCCGCGCTTTTTGACCATTTTGCCATTCGACACCGTCGGGCACCTGCAAAAGCGAAACCGCATCATGTTTGACAAGGTTGCGGTCCTCAACCATGCCATGCGGTATGGCAACACCGGAGCCAAGCCATGTATTGGCAACCTTTTCACGTGCCAGCATACTTTCAGCGTAATCGGGTGCAATCGCCCCGACATTGACCAGAAGTTTTGCCGCCGCACGGATGGCTGCCTCTTTATCGGCAAAATTTGTGCCCAGTGAAATGGCTTTTTCCGACAGGATTGGTGTTTTTTCTGCGTTTACTGCCACGGGTACCCTCCCTTATGGCTCTATGGACAGGAATGGAAAACGTTTTCTTGAAATATTTCTAGAAAAAGTCCAATTCTTCATAACCGATTTACAGCAAATTATGAGAACGTTTTCAAGAAAAAACATCAACAAAAGAGACTTTGCAGCTACTCTCTTTCAAGATAGAATGACGATAAAAGGAATGCTCGTGCGGGGGAACGCAGCGCAAATGATTGCCTTCGAGCCAATGACAAAGACGAAATTTTGAAGTGATATTGGGGTTGCATAAAATTGCCGACAAATAAATTGCCTAGCAAAAGGGCTATTACGATCAAGGATGTTGCAAATATTGCCGCTGTTTCGCCGGCCACCGTTTCGCGCGTGGTTTCGGGCAAAATTGTCAGCAGCCAGTTAAAACAGCGTGTGCTGGAGGCGGTGCAAACCACCGGCTATCGGCCAAACCTTGCGGCACGGCGCCTGCGCGCCAAAACGAGCGACACAATCGGGCTTATAATTGCCGACATAAGAAACCCGTTTTTTACCCGCATTGCCCGCGCCATTGACGATATTGCCAAAACCCACGGCCAGCACGTTATTTTATGCAACACCGACGAAAACCCCGCCCGCGAAAAGGCCTATCTCGATTTGATGGAGGAAGAAAATGTTGCCGGAATTATTTTGGCGGCAACCCTTTCGACCATCAAAAATCCGCGCCAGATTGTGACAACACGCCCGTTGATTTTAATTGACCGCAAGCCGCAAAAACCGCTTTATGATGCCGTTGTGATCGACAATCGCGAGGGGGCAAAAAAGCTGGTGCGCCATCTTTATCATCATGGGCGCAAACACATTGTCTGTCTTTATGGCGCAACCAGCACCACCGGCCTGGAACGGCAAAAAGGCTATCAGGAAGCAATGGAAGAACTGGGTCTTTGCCCTGAAACCTACCCTGTACAACATGCACAAGAAACGTGGCCATTGCCGCTTAAAACACTGCTCGACAAGCACCCTTTGCCCGACGCACTCGTTGTAACCAATGGCGTTTTGGCCCTCAAAGTTGCCACTTTTTTGCAAAATGCCGCAATCTATGTGCCGGAAAAGATTGCCCTTGCCGCTTTTGATGACGAACCATGGATGAAACTGGTTTTCAATGGCCTTACAACCATTGCCCAGCCGATCAGAGACATTGCCAGTGAAACCTATCACGGTTTGATAGAACGCCTGGCCAACCCGCAAAAACCGGTAAGCCAGACAGTTCTGAGCAGTGAACTTGTCATTCGTGGTTCGACGTTGAAAACGCTTGCACCCCTTGCCTGACTTTTTTGCCGCCATCATGCAAAAATAGCCCGATTGTTCCCCATTTGAAACAGCAAAGACCGGACAATTTTAAAAAAATTGCCGGTCTTGTCGACTCACCTCGAGAAAAGTCCGCACCCATATGCGCTAGCCCGATAGCGCACAAGCTGAAGACGCATGATGCCAATGAAAAAGGCCGATAATGCCGCCAATGGCACCGAAAAAACATGCTTTTTACCGGTGCTTTTACCAGCCGGGCTTATAGCAGGCGCCTGATCAGGCTTGATGTGTCAAGACGGCCACCATGATTGGCGACAATATCGCCATAGAACTG
>NZ_CALYQK010000093.1 GCF_945285465.1 uncultured Bartonella sp.
AGCAGAGGAATCATAATCCTTGTGTCGGGGGTTCAAATCCCTCCTCCGCTACCAAGTTTCTCTTTTCGGCATTCGCGCAATTTTTCTTTTTGCCGCCCATTGGTGCTGCTGATTGCGCGTAGCCGGTTGTTTTAGCCAGCATTTTTCTTTGCCACCACTCGTTTTTGCCGGCTCAGCCGTCTTTCGGCGGTAATCTTTATGTGTTGTTTTTCCAGCGGCTTTTGCGTCGGCTTGCATTGTTGTTCGGCCGTTTTTGCATTTTTAAAAATTGCAATTTTCCGTGAAGAATTTGCGGCTCTCGCATTTTAACTCAGTTTTACTTTTGTCGATAATTTTGGCGGTTGTTGCAGTTTTACCAGCTTTTTTGCACAAAGTTCTTTGCTTCATGTCCCAAAATCGAACATTTCTGAATTCGGCTTTTCTTCTACACTATTTCGCGCTTTATCGGATTTAACGGATTGTTATCCGCCGTTTGCCGACTTTAATGGCATAACCAAAATTTTAATGAGCCTTTTTGCCGGCTTAGGGAGCTTTCATTGCATCTTTGTGGCATCGGAAAAAGAAGAAAAAATAGCGTTATTTTCCTGTTGCCAATAAAGTTTTGCCGGCGTTTGCGCGAACCTGTCCGCATTTGGCGACAAGCTTGTTGGCAACTTTCATTTTGAAGTTTTTGTCGCTCTCTTTACTCGACTTTGCAACCTTTTGCCAATTATAATAGCGGAAAGAAACCTTGTTGATCGCAAGCAAAATTTGGGGCAATAGCGGTTTTCTTGACAAAAGGTAAATGTTACTGTTTGCCGATCAACTATAGCGTTAAAAATTCGGTCTGCGATGCCTGATACAGAGAATAGAATGAAACTTTCCGATATAGAAATTGCCCGTCAAGCAACAAAACTGCCGATTAGCGAAATTGCCGGAAAATTGGGAATTTCTTATGAAAATATCGTTCCTTACGGGCATGACAAGGCAAAAATTTGCCCAAAATATATCGAAACGCTCAAAAACAACAAGAATGGCAAGCTTATTCTGGTCACCGCCATCAACCCGACGCCGGCAGGTGAAGGAAAAACGACAACAACAATCGGCTTGACCGATGCGCTCAACCACATTGGCAAAAAAGCTGTTGCTGCCTTGCGCGAACCGTCTTTGGGGCCGAATTTCGGGCAAAAAGGTGGTGCGGCCGGTGGCGGGCGTTCGCAAGTTATCCCGATGGAAGACATTAATTTGCATTTCACCGGTGATTTTCATGCCATCACCTCGGCCAACAATCTGCTTGCCGCGATGATTGACAACCACATTTATTGGGGCAACGAACAGAATATCGACAGCCGCCGCGTGACCTGGCAACGGGTGGTTGACATGAATGATCGTGCTTTGCGCGATGTCGTGCTTGCCCTTGGCGGGGTAAAAAACGGGTTTTGCCGCCAAAGCGGTTTTGACATCACGGTTGCCTCGGAAATTATGGCAATCTTTTGTCTTTGTGAAAATCTTGATGATCTGACGCAACGGCTCGGCAGAATTATTATTGGCTACCGCTATGACAAAACGCCGGTCAGTGCCTCGGACATCCATGCCGAAGGGGCAATGGCGGTATTGCTCAAAGATGCTCTTGCCCCCAATCTGGTGCAAACGATCGAGCATAATCCGATACTTATTCATGGTGGCCCGTTTGCCAATATCGCCCATGGCTGCAACTCGGTCATTGCCACCAAAACGGCCTTGAAACTTGCCGATTATGTGGTGACAGAGGCGGGCTTCGGGGCTGATCTCGGGGCTGAAAAATTCTTTGACATCAAATGCCGGAAGGCTGGCTTGCAGCCGGATGCGACGGTTATTGTGGCGACAATCCGGGCGTTAAAAATGAATGGCGGTGTCGAAAAAAGCGATCTTGCGCAGGAAAATATCGCCGCTTTGGAAAAAGGTGCGGCCAATTTATTGCGCCATATTGCCAATATGGAAAAATATGGCGTGCCGGTTATAGTTGCGGTTAATCATTTCGATAGCGATAGCGATGGTGAAATAGCCGCGCTCAAGAAAATTGTTGCGGCGACCGGCCATCTGGCGGTTGTCTGCCACCATTGGGCCATGGGTGGTGAGGGTGCCGCAGCGCTTGCTCATGCCGTCGTTGAAATGATTGATCAGAATAATAGTCGTTTCCACCCGCTTTATCCGGACGACTTGCCGTTAAAGGACAAAATAAACATCGTTATTAGCGAAATCTATGGTGGAAGGGGTGCCATTATTGCCGATGCTGTTGCCAATCAACTCGCCGATTGGGACGAGCAAGGCTATGGCATTTTGCCGGTATGCATGGCCAAAACCCAATATTCATTCTCGGCCGATCCGAAACTTTTAGGGGCACCGGAAAATTTTACCATTCCGGTGCGCACCGTCAAGCTGTGCGCTGGCGCCGGATTTATCGTGGCCATCTGTGGTGATATCATGACGATGCCGGGTTTGCCGCGCCACCCGATGGCCGAGCATATCCATCTTGATGAAAATGGTAATATTGAGGGTCTTTCATAACAAAAAGACGGCTTTTTACGCCCTCGCCTCACGCTGCAGTGTTTTTATCCGCCATTGCCGGCAAAACAGCCGGTTTAGTTCGGCTTTAGAATTCTGCCCGCCAACACGCCGTTTGGTGCCGGAAATTATCGCCCGGTAGCAAAACTGTCAGGCGCTTAATGAACAATACCCCACTCAATCAGGCGTGACAACAACCGGTCTCAAACACGTATGAAAATGCGCTTTGTCACACAAAGATACCGCTTAAAGGAATAGAAATCTTGCTTTCTTTGTGGGCGGAAGCTGGTTTTTAAAGCTGTGCAACTGCCAAAAAGTTATTTTTAAAAAAACAGACATTGACAAGACACCGCAACATTCTCAAGGCATATCCGGTTTTAAAAATACCCAACAAAAAACCCCGGTCTCCCGGGGTTTCTTTATTTTGTTGACACCAGCCCATCAGGCTTACTCGACATTGTTTCACGAGCTTTGTTGTGGTGCAGGTGCCGCCGGTTGGGTATTTTCGCCCGTGCCCGACGAATCTTCGGTGCGCGTTGCGCGTTTTCTTGTGAAGATGCGATAGAACATCGGAATAAAGAAGGTGGCAACGCAGGTTGCCGCCAACATACCGCCAATAACTCCGGTACCGATGGCGTGGCGGCTCGCGGAACCGGCCCCGGTCGACCTTGCCAAAGGAACAACACCAAGAATAAATGCCAGAGATGTCATGACAATTGGCCGGAAGCGCAGGCGTGCAGCTGAAATTGCCGCTTCAAGTGCCGTTTTACCGTTCTCGCGCTCGAGCACGGCAAATTCGACAATCAGAATGGCATTTTTCGCCGCCAAACCAATAAGCGTGACCAGACCGATCTGGAAATAGACGTCATTGCTCAAGCCCCGGAGATAGGTAAAGGTCAAAGCTCCGGCAACGGCAAAAGGCACAGCCGTGACAACAGCAAAAGGCAAACCCCATTGTTCATATTGTGCCGCCAGAATGAGGAACACCATGATGATACCGAAGATCATCGCGGTTGAACCGGCTCCACCGGCAACAACTTCCTGATAGGCCGAGCCTGTCCAGGCAATCTGGTAGGTGTTCGGCAAGATCTTGGCGGCAATTTCGGTCATCGCGGCAATAGCGTCACCGGAAGTATAACCGTCACCGGGATCACCCATGATTTTTGTCGCATAGAAAGCGTTGAAACGTTCAAGCTGGTCGGAACCGGTAACACGCGTGGTTTTGACCAGCGTATTAAGCGGTATCATGCTGCCGGAATTGGAGCGGACAAACACCTGCTTGATATCCTCGGCACTTTTACGGAACTCGCCTTCCGACTGGATTTTTACCTGATAGTTACGACCATAAAGGGTAAAGTCGTTGATATAGATATTACCGAATGTCGCCGAAAGCGCATCATAGATCGAGTTGATGGGAACATCCATCGCTCTTGCTTTGACACGGTCAACATGGAAATCGTATTTCGGCACATTCGGATCAAACGTCGTGCGGACGTTTTTCAGATCCGGACGCTGGTTAGCCGCTTGCACCAGTTTCATGGTCATGGCGTAAAGCTCGTCAATCGAGCCGCCACTGCGGTCTTGCAGATACATTTCAAAACCGCCGGTTGTCGAAAGACCGGTAATCGGCGGCGGATTGAAAGCAACCGTTACACCATCCTTGATGCTTGATGTCATGCCGACAACTTTCGGCGCAATGACACGGGTATCATCAGCCGGATCCGTTCTGTCTTTCCAGTCTTTGAACATAACAAACATGGCACCGGAACTGGTTTTTAAACCGCCGGACAGAAGGTCATAACCGGCAATTTCGGCAATATCCTCGACCGCCGGATTTTTTTTCAAAATCTCGTAGGCCTGACTGACAACCTCTTGCGTCCGGTCAAGGGAGGAGGCCGATGGCAGGAAGGATACCGCCAGAATATAACCCTGATCTTCATCGGGAACCAAAGAACTCGGCACCTTTTCAAACATAAAGACGGTAAAAATACAAACCAGAACAAAACCGGCAATACCCCACCAAACTCTATGAAGGAAAAATTCGACACCCGAAACATAGATGTCGGTGATTTTCTGGAACGAATTGTTGAACCAGCGGAACGGTGCTATCGGCTCGCTGTGGGTCGGCTTGAGCAAAAGTGCGCACAGTGCCGGCGTCAGGGTCAGGGCAACTGTACCAGAAATCACCACCGAAATCGCAATCGTTACAGCAAATTGCTGATACATGACACCGGCCATGCCGCCCATGAACGAAACCGGAATAAACACCGCACAAAGAACAAGAACAATGGCGATAACCGGCGCAGTCACCTCGCTCATGGATTTGACCGCTGCATCATGGGGCGAAAGTTTTTCGTCGGCCATCACACGCTCGACATTTTCCAGCACCACAATCGCATCGTCAACGACAATACCGATAGCCAGCACCAGTCCGAACAAGGTCAACATATTGATCGAAAAGCCGAGGACATAAATGCCGGCAAATGTCCCGATAATGGATATCGGCACAGCAATGATCGGAATAAGCGTCGCTCGCCAGCTTTGTAGAAAGATAAAGACAACAACAATTACCAGCAAAATCGCTTCGATAAAGGTATGGACAACCTCTTCAACCGAAACCTGAATGAATTTCGTCGTGTCATAGGGCACCGAATATTCAAGCCCCGGAGGGAATGCGACTTTCAATTCGGCCATGCGTTTTTTGATTGCATCCATCGTTGCCAAAGCGTTGGCACCGGGCTGCAAAAACAGCAAAATCGGCACCATCGGATTGCCATTCAGGTTGGACTCGACAAAATATTGCTGGGTACCGAGTTCGAGACGGGCAACATCTTTAAGACGAAGCGAGGCACCGGTATCATCGGAGCGCAAAATAATATTACCGAATTCTTCGGTGGTGACAAGGCGCCCCTGCGTTGTTGCCGAATAGGTGAACGCACCGTGAATATCGGGCTGTTCGCCGATACGGCCAACCGGGTACTGGTTGTTTTGCTCCTGAACCGCATTGATAACATCGGTTGGCGTCAGATTATATTGGGCAAGCTTGTCGGGCCGCAGCCAGATACGCATCGAATAGTTGATATTGCCGAGAACCTGCGCATCGCCGACACCGGGAATACGTTTCAAGTCGTCAACAACGTTAAGAAGGGCGTAGTTACCAACATAGGTACGGTCATAGGCA
>NZ_CALYQK010000094.1 GCF_945285465.1 uncultured Bartonella sp.
CCATTTTTATGAAGATTATATCGAACGGGTGCGCAAAGCCGGCATTTATATTCCCATTCTGCCGGGCATTTTGCCCATTCACAATTTTTGGCAAGTAAAAAATTTCTGTTCACGCAACGGTACCCATATTCCCGACTGGCTGGCCCAACGTTTCGAGGGGCTTGAAGACGATCCGAAAACACATGACCTTGTCGCGGCTGCCGTTGCCGCCGAACAAGTCCTTGATCTTGTTGAACATGGTGTTGAAGATTTTCACTTCTATACCCTTAATCGCGCCGATCTTGTCTATGCAATCTGCTATCTCATCGGCATCAGACCGAAAAAAGCCGAAGGTTAGCGCAGGTCTAAATTGACGTTGTTTAACGGGCGGCTTATCGGTTTATGCGGCACCTCTGGCAAAGGACACCCGAAAGAAAGGCTCGTCATCGCGGTTTTTATTTTCTGTCATTATTAGAAAGCGTCCGTCAACGAGCCGACAGGGATGCGAAGGAGCCGACAATGTCGATAAGCCGACTCCAATAAGGCACGAAAATGGTAACACCGGGCAATACAATAAACGATCACCACTATGGCCGATATAGCTCTATTGTGCGGGCGTGTTTTATTTCCTTGAAACAGGACCGATGATTTGTGGCAGGATGCAAATAAAACATTTTGGCTTAAAAGCGCGCCCTCAAGCCAAAACTGTTGCGCAAAACTTTATAATCGTCTTCAGTCTTTGGGTATATGCAAATGCCAATCGGGGTGATTGCGATTGAAACGGATGGAAGAATAAAGTGCCGTTAAAATGAACACCATACCGATAACACCCGTAACAACTTCGGGAATATGGATAACCGTTTGCAAATACATAATAAAAGCTAAAACAAGAATGGCATAAAATGCACCATGTTCAAGATAGCGGTATTGGGCGAGTGTCCCCTTGTCAACCAGAAGTATCGTCATTGAACGAACATAAAAAGCACCAATCCCCAAACCGATTGCAATGACAAAAAGGTTGGTAGACAAAGCAAAGGCACCTATGACGCCGTCAAAAGAAAAACTGGCATCAAGAACCTCAAGATAGACAAAAGCCCCTACTCCGCCTTTATAAACATTTTCCATAGTATGTTTGCGGGCATCCATCAGCACTCCGAGGCCTTCGACAGCAATGAACGCAAGCAGGCCATAGATAGCTGAAACCAGAAATGTGTGTTCATTTTCCTGCTTGACGAGATTGGAAAAAATAAGCACGAGCACAAGTGTGATGGCAATTTGAATCCCATGGACAGAAGCATATTTTTTGGCACGCCCTTCAATGAATAATATCCAATGCGTGTCTTTTCCCGGATCAAAGAAATATTTCAGGCCAACCATAAAAAGAAAGGTGCCACCAAAAGCGGCAATTCCGATATGGGCATCAGTCATGATTTGCGCATAATGCTGTGGTTCCCAAATGGCCATTTTTAAAGCGGCCCACGGATTTATCCACGCCGCAAAGGCAACGACAATGAGTGGGAAAACCACCCTCATACCAAAAACCGCAATAACGATGCCCCATGTCAGAAAACGGCGTTCCCAGACAGGATTCATATCGCGCAAAATACGCGCATTAATGATCGAATTGTCAAATGAAAGCGAGATTTCCAGAATGCCAAGCACACAACAAATAAACAGATATTCAAATATTCCGCTCGTCGTACCTGTTTCGACAAAACCCAGCCACGCTCCTAAGCCAAGCCCGATAACCGTGAAAACAAAGGCACCAGTAAAATAGCGTAAAACGCTCATCGTATTCCCTCTAATTTCAGCCTTCAACAAGGCTCATAGCGTTTACCGCTTCAGGATTAAGCATCCTCAAACATACGCTTATATGGAAATTGGAATTATAAAGTGCAAGGGTCTTGCAACATCGTTGGTCGTGAAGGTTAACACACACTTAAAAAGAGACAAAATTCAGAACGAATGAGTTTTTAAACAGATTTTTATTATCTATTCGATCTTTTATATCATTATCGGTATTTAAAGATATTTTGTATTTGAAATAATATTTCATTATAATTTTGTTATTGTTTAGTTAAATTAAAAAACAAAATATAAAACTCAGCCATGATCTAATCTTTAAAAATATCAAGATTTCCAATCCGATAAAAGACAAAAAAGCTTTTTCGGTCTAATTCCAAACTTTCCTGACAATAGCTTATCTTCACGAAACTGCTAATTCCGCCCTGTCAGTCGTTACATAAAAAATTATTGAGTTTTATTTAACATGAAATCTTTTTTTTATCGAACTCTATTATCGACATTTTTAAAATATTCTGTCACCATTGCGGGAGCACCATTGAGAATAAATCTGTCTACACTAAAACCACATTATTACCTTGTTTTTCTTTAAGGAGATTGCCAATTGTCTATTAAAAAAACACTTGTTCTCGCGTCACTTATCTTGCCGAATGTCTTTTCTGGTTTTGCTGTTGCACAGGCTCAAAAATTGAATGTACCGACCGGTACCTATAATTCTGACGCAGCACACACCAATTTATTGTGGAGTATCAAACATTTCGGTCTTTCCAATTATTATGGCCGTTTTGACAAAATAGAAGCAATATTAGAGCTTGATGCCAAAGATGTCGAAAAATCGGTGTTGCATGTCGCAATTGATCCGAACTCTGTCGATACCAATTATCCGGCCAAGCCAAATAGCTTCAACGCAGAAATTGCCGGAGAGAAATTTTTCGATGCGGCAAAATATCCTAGCATTACGTTCGATTCCACCGTAATCAAGTTAACTGGCCCGAAAAGCGGAACGGTGACCGGCAACCTTACATTTCATGGCGTTACCAAACCGGTAGAACTTGACGTAACTTTGAATGACGCACTGCCCGTTCATCCAATGACAAAAAAACCGGCTATCGGCTTTTCGGCGAAAGGCACAATCAAACGCAGCGAATTTGGCGTAAGCGCCCTTGAGGGGCCATTAAGCGACGATGTCGCCCTCACCATCGAAGCGGAATTCAATCCGGCGCAATAAAAAGTTTTGGTTATGATAAGGCCGGTAAGTTTTAGCTCTGCTTGGCACCGGTTTTATCTTGCACGTCAGCTTATTCCGATAAAAAAAACGCCCAAATTTCATTGTCTTGAAGATTGCGGGCATCGATTTTCGTTTTGACAGCATCTGCCTTGTTTATCAAAATCCGGCTGTTGCAAAATCTATCGTTAATGTTACGAAATAGACTTATTGTTAACAAAAAACAAAAGTAACGTTGCATAAAAAGGAAAATCAAATGACAATCCGCTCGCGAGCAATCATCAAAACCGCCAATGGCAGTAAATATCTTCAGCAACTTGCCAAGCATTGGAACCATAAATTTCCTGATTTGACATTTAACGAAAAGGAAGCGCACATACCCTTTAGCGCAGAGGTCACGATCGACATGTTTGCCGAAGAGGATTCGTTGGTCGTGCAGATTTTGACCCCGAACGAGTTTGAAGCGTTAAAAATCGAAGGCATCTTCGACCAGCACCTTTTGCGCTTTGCTTTCAAGGAAGAGCTGGCGATTGATTGGCACCGCGAGACATTGCCGTGAGATGCATTGTCTAACATAATTGCCTAACATATTTGAAACGCCATAGAAAAAGCAGGCTTTATACCTGCTTTTCTATGGCAATTTTTTTGGTAAAATCGGCACAGCGTCACTTCCGGTCGCGTCCGGAAAGGCGGCGCTCATCATAGGCTTTAACATTGGTATAAGCCAATGACAGAATTTTATGGTCAATGCCGAAAATTTTTGCCCGGCGCAATAAATCACCTAAAATATGGTCGCCTTCTGTCTTGTAGCCATGTTCAATATCTCTCAACATCGAGGCCGTTACCATGGAATGACTTCCGGTCAAAAAATTTCCGGTATCATCAATCTGGTTATCTTTTAACGGAAAACCTGCGGCCGTGGCCACATCATTATTACGTTCGAGAAACTCCAACATCGCTTCTTCGCCACCGACAGCGCGGCTAATTTCGCCGACATTGGCGCGCATCAGACATGTCATGCCAGCAAGTGCTGCCAATCTGACCCACTTGTTCCACATTCGTTGCATAGCATTTTCGACTGCCGATACCTTAATGCCCTTGGCATGGTCATAGAGACTGGCAAAATAGCTGGCACGCGCATCGCTACCACCTTGTTGGGCACCGAGAAAACCGATCGCCTCGTCATTCAAATGGCGCACCACACCATCGGGTGTAAGTGTCGATTGAATGATAACGCATCCGGCCATGACATTGTTTTTGTCGAACTCGCTGTTCAGGCGGTCGATATGTGCCATGCCGTTTAATGCCGGTATAAGCACCGTATCGATACCAATAGCCGGCCGGATAGAGCTAATTGCATTATCAAGATCATAAGCCTTGGCTGTTAAAAATACAAAATCGTACGAAACACCCTGCGAAATTTGATCTAAAAGTTGTGCATCAGTCAACGTTTTTGCCGGAAGCGTTACATTTCCGACCGGACTTTCAATGCGTAAACCATGCTCGGCCAGTATTTGCTGTCTTTTTGGCCGAACAAGAAAAGTAACATCGCCACCTGCTTCCTGAAGCCTGCCGCCAAAATAGCCACCAACACCACCAGCACCCAATACAAGAACTTTTACCACGTTTCTCTCCGTTATTTGTTGTGACGATATTTCACTTTCATTTCACTGGCAAGTAAATCATTTCACTGGCAAGCAAATAAAAACCCGGAAGCTCGGCTTCCGGGTTTTCTAAAATCGTGGTAATGAGAAACGCAACAGTAAAATCACATATTATGATTTACCGGAGAACCATCCCCGAAGTTTTGCATTTCCTGATCGCTGACACCATGCCGGGAAACAGGAGAGTTCAGATGACGCCCCGGAAAATAGGAGTCTTCAACCGAACCATCGCCACGATAAAAGTATGTTTTATCGCTACCCTTGAATTGTTGATCTGGAACATTCGTTGTGTGGCTGGCAACATAGTGGTTGACACGACTACCATCGCCAAAGCCATTTGCAGCAAACGCACTACCGGCACTTAATAACACCGCCGTAGCTACAAGCATTAATCTTTTCATTTTTAACTCTCCTTCTATCCTACCGGATAATTGCCATCTGAAACAACCGTCACGGTTTATCACCTTCTAATCATTGCTGGATGGTGCACTTTTGATAAAAGTTATTTATGAAGTTTAGCCGGGTAATGCCAATCACATATCCGTCGTCTTTTCACGCAATTGTGACATCCAATTACCTTTCGATTTCATAGACTTAACGAACGCAATAAAAACGGTTAAACGCTTTTCAACGTTTTGTGATAAAGGTTGACAGTGGCCGACAATGCAATTTTTGCGCCCCAATTGTTCAAAACACAAAAGAAACCGAACAGAAAAAACGCAATAAAAAACGTTGGTCATCGCATTTTTCGACAACCAACGTTTTCTCACTCACAACATGATCATATTGCCTGACCAATTGGCCATTTTGGCAATTTCAATCAGAACCTGATCTTCCAGATGACATTGGCCGAATGGTCGGAAATGTCGGAAC
>NZ_CALYQK010000095.1 GCF_945285465.1 uncultured Bartonella sp.
TTCCATGTGTTTTCTGTGTGCTTCCTGCTTTTCAGCCTGTTTTTGCTGTAGTTCTCGGGTTTCGGCATGCTGGCGTTCGAATTGGTCATAGTTGCCACGCCACAGCGTCAAATTTTTGTTTTCCAGATGCAAAATCGAATTTGTTGCATTATTGAGCAATTCGCGGTCATGACTTATAACGATGACGGTGTGGGGATAACTGCGCACATAATTTGTCAGCCAAAGAGCCCCTTCAAGGTCGAGATAATTGGTCGGCTCGTCAAGCAAAAGAAGATCGGGTCCGGAAAAAAGAACGGCGGCAAGCGCAACACGCATGCGCCACCCGCCCGAAAACGAAGATGCTGGCCTTGTCTGTGCCGTTGAATCGAAGCCTAACCCTGATAGAATGCTACTGGCGCGCGCTTCTGCCGAATGGGCACCAATATCTGCAAGACGGGTATGGATTGCAGCAATTCGCATAGGATCGGTGGCTGTCTCGGCTTCGCGTAATAATTTGTCACGTTCTTTGTCGGCTGCCAAAACGATGGAAATGAGTGATTCTTCTGTGCCCGGTGCTTCTTGTGCTACTTGGCCGATGCGAGTGTCTTTTGGCATCGTAATATCGCCGGTTTCGGGTGCAAGATCGCCCATAATGACGCGAAAGAGTGTTGATTTGCCAGCACCATTATGACCGACAAAACCAGTTTTTGACCCCGATGGAAGTGTGACACTTGCATGGTCGATCAAGAGGCGTCCAGCCATTCGCACCGTAATATCATTCAAAATCAACATAATCTTCGGCTGTTACACGACTTTTTCCCGAAGTCAAGAAAAATCGCAGCTGTTATGGATGAACATCGCTATTCGTTTCATGGTGCTTGAGGCCAATAAATAAAAACCGAAGAAATCCGGTGTCTATCTTGCATATTCGGCAACAGGTCCGGCTTGGCAAAGGCCGGATATAAGTTTATAGAGGCACAACAGAAATTTTGATATAAAGGTAGTAAAAATGGCTATAGAACGCACTTTTTCAATGATTAAGCCGGATGCAACACGCCGTAATCTTACAGGCGCTATAACAAAAATGCTGGAAGAAAGCGGATTGCGTGTCGTTGCTTCCAAGCGTGTATGGATGAGTTTGCGTGAAGCGGAAGGTTTTTATGCCGTTCATAAAGAACGCCCGTTTTTTGCTGAACTGACCGAGTTTATGTCGTCTGGCCCGACAATTGTGCAGGTACTGGAAGGCGAAAATGCCATTGCCAAGAATCGCGAAATTATGGGAGCTACAAACCCCGCCGATGCAGCCGAAGGCACAATTCGTAAAACTTTTGCCTTGTCGATTGGCGAAAATTCGGTTCACGGTTCGGATTCACCAACCACCGCCAAGGAAGAAATAGCATATTGGTTTTCCGGCACTGAAATTGTCGGCTGATTGGCCGATAAATTGTTTAAATGAAAGCACCGTTATGAAAATGAAAAACCCGGCATTTTACCGGGTTTTTTTGTTTGCCAAGAAAAATACCCATGCTCACGGCCAATGCGATTATTGACAAAGGTTGAAGATCAGTGGTTGCAAAGTTGCAAGACTTTTATAAATCGGGCACCAGTCGGGCGACATAATTGCCGTTATCATCTTTCAATATCAGACGGCCAAGATCATCGAACGTAAATGATTTAGCTTTGTCAAGCATTTCGATAAAACGACTTTCCTGTTGTGAAATAGCCTCGGCACATGCCATAAACGTCATGGCTGGCGGGTCGAAATATATCAGATTTCTGTCTTCATCGATCATTAATGATGAGGTATAACGATTGCAACCACCACTGCCAGCTATACGATAACGCGGAAAATTGTCGGCATTTTTGTCTTCAGCATTGGCTGGGACGGAAATTGTCAGTTCGGAACTATCAATAATCCCGTTGCCGAAAATGTCTTCCACTTTCCACTCATGTCCGGCAATTGTCGTTGAAATCGGCTGCGGTGTTGTCGTCGATTGGTTGACCATTCCTAAGACAAGTTCATAGTGGTTATCAAGATTATCAAAGCTGACCGGAGTGCGTTCATCGCTGACAAACCACAAAATATCGCCGACAGCGATGCGCGCCTGAAGTGCATATTTGTGAACGGGCTCAATATTTGCCTTATCGGTCGGCAGGGCAAACTCTATCGGTACCGAACCATTAGGCTGTGAAGATATTTCCGCTACGACAGGAAATGGACCATCACTATTGCTGACATCGACAAGCTGCACGATGAGATAGGCATGTTGGGGAAGCGCAACACGTTGTAGATAAGTGACATCACCATGAATTGTGCGCGTATCATCAACACTAAAAGCCGGCGTTATCGTGGTCATGACCAAAGCGGCAGCTATAAGCCCACCAATTCCTTTCAAAGCGGTTGCACCAAATGTGAAAACTGCAAAAATATTACGTTTCATAAAGTGTTATCACCCTTGTTGATGACAATTAAGTTTAAATTATTGAAGTACCTGAATTTATTGAAACACCATTTAAAATATCATGATAAAGCATAAATTTCACCAACGGGTTTCAACGCCTTGTGGGCTATCTATGACCCATTTCCGGGAAAAAATATGGCATGATTTAATTTGCCCACAAAAAGCTGTCCTATAAAGATTCTCTTTCTGTCCGTCGCCCAGATTATGTAAAATTCTCATTCCATCGTTGTCAAAAACATTGGAATGATGCTCATTTTGTCTGCCATTTATTTTTTTTGTGTATATCGGCTTCGTTTGCTTCGACCCAATTTTGCGGCGTACCATCTAAAAGATGTTCCTTTTTCCAGAATGGTGCTTCGGTTTTTAAAAAGTCCATAATAAAATTGGCAGCATCAAAGGCTTGGCGGCGGTGGGCAGATGCAGTAATCACCAAAACGATCTGTTCACCAACTTCGATTTTTCCATAGCGGTGAATAACCGTGACACCGTTTAACAACCAATGCGTTGCAGCGTCATCAACGATTTTTTTTATGCGCTTTTCCGCCATACCGGGATAATGCTCTATTTCGAGTGCTGATAGTCGTCCCCCTTCGCTGCGGCACAAGCCGCAAAAGGCAACAATACCGCCAATTGCCGGATCAAGCCTCCGGATTTGGTCAACTTCTGAGCCCATATTAAAATCGTCTGGCTGGACAAGGATTTTATAATTCATTGTTTCAACCACCTGTCATTGGCGGGAAAAGTGCAATTTCATGAGGATTTCCTAGTGGACTGTCATGATCTACATGTTCCTCGTCGATGGCTACACGAATTAGTTCGGGCTGCTCCAGAGCATAATCGTAATTTTCGCCCAAGGTTTTGAGGTATGAAATGAGATCATCAACAGTCTTGATGTTTTGTGGTAAATCAATTTCTTCCTGTTCGCGGCCTATCCGTTCGCGAACCCAAGCAAAATAACGTAATTTCATGTGTATCCTTTAATCGATGACATGTTTGAGGCCGGCACGGAAATAATCCCACCCGGTCCACAGAGTGAGAATAGCGGCAAGCCACAACATAACAAGACCGAATTCTGTTGCATAAGGAATAATTTTGTCACCAGCAGGGCCGGCGAGCAAAAAAACAATCGAAAACATTTGTACGGTTGTTTTCCATTTTGCCAGACGGGATACCGGCACGCTGACTTTGAGCGAAGCAAGATATTCACGTAATCCCGAAACCAGTATTTCGCGGCAAAGAATGATGATTGCCGCCCAAAGTGCCCAACCGGCAATTGTGCCATCGGCTGCAAGCAACAAAAGACATGCCGATACCAAAAGCTTGTCGGCAATGGGATCGAGCATACGCCCTATATTGGACGTCTGTTTCCATATCCGGGCGAGATAGCCATCTAAAAAATCGGTTATTGAAGCGACGATAAATATTGCCACAGCAGTCCAACGTGCTGCGTCGGTCGATTGCAGCCTTCCTTCAACGAAAAAACACAGCACAACAACCGGTACTGCTGCAATTCGCGCATACGTAAGGACGTTTGGCAGAGAGAAAGTATGGTTTTTCATTATGCCGTAATCAATCCTTTTAACGTCTTGTGATCGCTTTGAACCAGATATAAAGCGGTCAAAACAATCGAATTTTTAAAAGCTAACCACTTTTGCCCTTCAAAAAAAGAGCATCTAACAATCAAACCAGATATTATATATAATTTAGCAACACAATTTTCATAGACAAGAATTATCTTTCGTTAAAATGATCGTGAATTTGTTGGGCTGTGGCTGCTGATATTCCTTCAACTTTCATCAAATCGGCAACCGCCGCTCCGGCGACCGCTTTTGCCGTGCCAAAATGGCTAAGCAAAGCACGCTTTCGAGCCGGACCGATACCATCCACTTCATCAAGTGGATTTTTCATCATTTCTTTTTTGCGTTTTATGCGGTGGGTACCAACGGCAAAGCGGTGAGCTTCGTCGCGCAGCCGTTCCAGAAAATAAAGCACCGGATCGCGCGGCGGCAGCATAAAAGGCGGCCGGCCAGAAACAAAAAAACGTTCGCGCCCGGCTTCGCGATCGACACCTTTGGCAACACCGATCGCGGCAACAATATTATCAATGCCGAGTTCTTTGAGCATTTGATGGACTGCCGTCATCTGTCCTTCTCCTCCGTCGATCAGAATGATATCTGGCCAAGCCGGAAAGTTGTCATTATCGCCATTTGTTGCATCGTTTTGTGGTTCAGGCAGACCATGCTCCTTGATGAGCCGTTTGAAACGTCGGTCAATCACTTCTTTCATCATGCCGAAATCATCACCGGGTGTAATATCTGTCGAACGGATGTTGAATTTGCGATATTGATTCTTGATAAACCCGTCACGCCCCGCAACAATCATTGCACCGATAGCATTGGTACCCATGATATGTGAGTTGTCATAAACCTCGATACGACGAGGTACTCTATCAAGGCCGAAAGTTTCTGCTACTGCTTGTAACAATTTATCCTGCGTCGATGTTTCGGCCAAACGCCGTCCTAAAGCTTCGCGTGCATTGGTGAGTGCATGTTCGACCAAACCTTTACGTTCACCTCTTTGCGGCACAGAAATTGTTACTTTTCGTTCGGCTTTTTCCGAAAGAGCGCTGGTCAACAGCTCTTCTTCTTCAACGTGACCGGAAAGCAGAATGAGCTTTGGCACCGGTTTATCATCATAAAACTGGGCAAGAAATGCGCCGAGGACTTCGCCGGAAGAAATTGAGGTGTCAGCCTTGGGAAAATAGGAACGGTTGCCCCAATTTTGGCCTGTCCGGAAAAAGAAAACCTGAATGCAGGTCATGCCGCCTTGTTGTGCAATGGCAAAAACATCTGCCTCGTCAATAGTTTGGGGATTGATTTCCTGATGTCCCTGAATGTGTGACAAAGCCGACAGCCGGTCACGATAAACAGCCGCCCGTTCAAAATCAAGCTGGTCAGCAGCCTCGTGCATGGCTTTTGCCATATTATCTTGAATGGCCTGGCTTTTACCGGAAAGGAAAGCCTCGGCTTCATCGACAAGTTTCATATAATCGGCA
>NZ_CALYQK010000096.1 GCF_945285465.1 uncultured Bartonella sp.
GTCTGTCGGCATTAAAGGGTGGAAAGTCAATCAGCCGGAAGACCTTGAAAATGCCGTTAAAGCCTTTCTTCGGTCCGACGGGCCAGCCCTTCTTGATGTGAAAACCAGCGGCTTTGAACTGGTAATGCCGCCAAAGGTCACCGCCGGTGAAGTTTCGGGCATGGCTCTTTATGGCACAAAAGCCATTCTGCAAGGTCGTGTCAAAGATGTAAAAGACTTGCTGATAGAGAATTTTATTAGATAGCGCGTCGAAAAAATGGCAGCCTTGCCCGGGCTGCCATTTCAATGGCAAATGCCATTTAAACTTTTTTGACAAAACTGTCCAACACGCGCTTTTCGCCAGCCTTGTCAAAAGCAATTGTCAATTTGTTGCCATCTATGGCCGCGACATTGCCATTGCCGAATTTTATGTGAAAAACGCGGTCACCGACTGAAAATTCCGAAGGTTTATCGGAAACCGACTTTGCAATAAGCTCGCCTTCAATCGTTTTTGACTGTGATGATCGACCCGCACCATAGCCGGAATCTACTTCACCATAACCGATACGTTCAACATTGGCACCTGAACGGTTTCCCCAATGGGTGCGCGTTGCCTCATTGGCATTTTTTTTGGCTCTTTGCCAACCGGGAGTGGAATAATTATTCTGGAAAGGTTCCTGCCGGTCAAAACGTGATTGGCCATAGCCGCCATAAGATGTTTCCACCTCGGCGATTTCTACATGTTCATTGGGCAATTCATCCAAAAAACGCGAAGGAACAGTTGACTGCCACAGCCCATGAATACGCCGGTTTGAAACAAACCAGATATGGAGATTTTCTTTAGCACGCGTCAGCCCGACATAGGCCAAACGCCGTTCTTCTTCCAGTCCTGAACGCCCCCCTTCATCAAGCGAACGCTGATGGGGAAAAAGACCTTCTTCCCAGCCGGGCAGGAAAACAGTATTGAATTCGAGACCTTTGGCCGAATGTAGTGTCATAATATTGACAGCATCTGTATCTTCATTTTTTTCCGTATCCATGACCAGCGAGACATGCTCGAGAAAGCTACGCAAACTTTCAAAATCTTCCATGGAATGGATAAGTTCTTTCAAATTTTCAAGCCGCCCCGGTGCTTCGGCCGACCGATCCGCCTGCCACATGGCGGTATAGCCGGATTCATCAAGAATGATTTCGGCAAGTTCGGTATGCGGGGTATTATCAAGCATACCCCGCCAATGGCGAAAATCTTCGACAACTTTGCGCAAAGCACTTCTGGGTTTGGGCTTCAGTTCATCAGTTTCAATCATTTCGCTGGCTGCTTTGAACATCGCTATATTGCGTAGGCGCGCGACATCGTGGATCTGGCGGATTGTCGCTTCGCCCAGTCCCCGTTTCGGGGTGTTGACAATGCGCTCGAAAGCAAGATCGTCCGATGGCTGGGCAACAACACGAAAATAGGCCAGGGCATCACGAATTTCCTGGCGTTCATAAAACCGTGGACCGCCGATAACACGATAATTAAGCCCCAAGGTAACAAAACGATCTTCAAATTCGCGCATCTGAAACGATGCCCGCACCAAAATGGCAATATCGTTCAATGCATGGCCGTGATGTTGGGCCTGCTCGATTTCTTCACCGATAGCGCGTGCTTCTTCTTCCGAATCCCACGCGGCATGAACTTTGACCTTTTGGTCATTGCTGCCGTGACTATCGGTAAAAAGGGTTTTGCCGAGCCGGCCTTCATTATGGGCAATAAGGTAGGACGCCGCACCAAGAATATGCAATGTCGAACGGTAATTACGCTCGAGCCGGATGACCGTTGCCCCGGGAAAGTCTTTTTCAAACCGTAAGATATTATCAACTTCCGCCCCGCGCCAACCATAGATCGACTGGTCATCATCACCGACGCAACAAATATTGACCGTCTGGCCGGCAGGGCGTTGTGCCAATAATCGTAACCACAAATACTGAGCGGTATTGGTGTCTTGATATTCGTCAACCAGAATATAACGGAACTTTTGATGGTACTCGCGCAAAACATCGACATTTTTCTGGAATATGTGGATGGGGTGCATAAGTAGGTCGCCAAAATCACAGGCGTTGAGGGTTCTTAATCTTTCCTGATAGGCTCGGTAAAGTTCACGTCCTTTTCCATTGCCGAAAGAGCGCGCATCTCCTTCCGGTATTTGATCGGGTGCAAGGCCGTGGTTTTTCCACCCGTCAATCATATTGGCAAAGGTGCGGGCCGGCCATCGTTTATCATCAAGCCCTTCTGCCTGAATAAGCTGTTTGATGAGCCTGATAACATCATCGGTATCAAGAATCGTAAAGTTGCTATTAAGCCCGACAAGTTCGGCATGGCGACGAAGAATTTTCACCCCGATCGAGTGGAAAGTTCCAAGCCATGGCATGCCTTCGACCGCACCACCTACAAGCTCGCCAATGCGGTTTTTCATCTCGCGTGCTGCTTTGTTGGTGAACGTGACAGCCAATATCTGGCTCGGATAAGCAAGCCCGAGGCGCAATATATGGGCAATGCGGGTAGTCAAAACCCTTGTTTTGCCGGTTCCGGCACCGGCAAGCACCAAAACGGGCCCCTGTGTTGTGGTGACGGCAAGACGTTGCTCGGGATTGAGTTTTTGCAGATAATCGGGATCTTTTTCGGCGCTGTTTCGCGCCGCCATCGCGCGTGCCGCCAAGCCGCTGCCACGTGTTGCAAAATCGTCTGGCAAAGGCTGTTGTGGTTGTGCGTTTTGTGACTGCGACTTTTTTGGCTCGTCATCAAAAAACGGTATGTCGTCAGGAAAATCGGTCATCATCACCAATCTAATGGTTAGAGATATTTTCTGCTAGACCAACAATGTTGTTTTTACAGAAAAAAGTCGAGAACTCACTTTTTTTTACGCTGGACTTCATATTGATAAACACGCCGGTCAGTAAAATTTTTCCGATTGTCAATCATTGGTGCGACAATTGCCAGTAAATCCGGCTCTTTTTTCATTAATTGGGCAAGATCGGTCAGCTCGTTCATGGCGACAAGTTTTATAATATCATCACGTAACGAGCCATCATTATGCCTAGGTAATTTGTGTACGACCTGCAAAAGTTCGATTTTTTGCCCTTTTAGCAAGTCACGAACCGCCTTTTCATCAAGCTTGTCAGATTCAACGAAGAGATAAAGCCCCACCCCTTTTGCCGGTAAAGAATAGGTGGCAAAAGCAATGTCGCCAATATCGGGATTGTCTTTGAGCAGCTTTCGTATGAGCGGTCCCTGGTTCTGGATACGATCACCGGTACCATCGCCATCAGACCATTTGAACATATCCTTTGTGATAAAATTATAGACGCGCTTGCCGGTTGCCAACCAAAGCCGTGATGGCCACGAACGCTTTTTCAAAATCTTCTTTTCGGTTGGTGTCAACAAATTGGGGGCAAAACTTTTCTTTTGCTTTATAAGGTGGCGGAAATCCTCATAGGCAAAATAGCGATACAAAGCACCACGTTTTTTGTGGACACTCGCCAACTGAAAATCAATAATTGAAGCTCTGCCATCGCTCGTCATCAACCAGTTTTGCGGTTTGGCCAAATCGTTATGGGTAATGCCCATACGGCGCAAATTGCGTAGAATTTTTAGCGCACTCAGATAGAATTCTTTGCTATCTGGACGGGCAAGATGTAATGGTGTGCCTTCACTCCACGAGCGGAACAAACCGTCTTTATCAACGGCAATGAGCTGTGGCACGCCATAAAGCCCGCGCACTTTTTTCAACGTGCGAATTTCTCTTCGTGCCAATATCCATGCAAGCGGGCGCGACCATTTTGGCGCGGCGTTAACAATGCGGCGGATTATGCGTTTTTCCGGATTATCGGTAAAATAACCAAGCCGCGTTTCAGAAAACACATCGCGTTTCAATACCATCATTGCCACAAATTCCCCCAAGGATTGCGGATCTTTTAATGTTGGCAAATCGTTTTCATGATCGTCAAAATGTTCCATAGCGTTCAGTTAGACGGTTGGTCGCCTTCTATCAAGTCGGTTTGTTGAAAAGTTGATGAAAAATTAAATAAAAAGCACGTTAACGGTGACATTGCTAAATATCGCGCCATTAAAGTTGTACTTTTTTATTGTCTGGTTTTCAGGCTTGTCAAAGCAACAATACGCAATGCCGCCGAAAGGTTTATTTCCGGTGGACGTTTTTCATCAGCCATAGTGACAATAGCAGCAAAAGAAACGGCCAACCTGTCAGCTTGCCGCTTCAAAATGTCGATATAGATTTGTTCAAGTGAAATACTGGTAGCGTGTCCATCTATCCGCACCGAAATTTTTCTCAATCGGGCTTTTTCCCAGTCAATCTGGTCAAGCAACATTTGATATGGGGTGCTGTTATTCGTCGTGAGGAATCTTCCTTAAATCGAGAAATCGAACGGTTTTGTGTTTTTGCCGTTCGTCAAAATCTCTTTCTGTCTTTGTCCGGCCAAAAAGAATGCGATTTTCCTGCGCTTTGGCTTCATCATCTGCACGCTTTTTCTTTTTACGAAATTGCCTGAGATTAACCGGATCGGCCATATCATGCCTTCCTATTTTTTGCGGAAAGCATCAAGCGAAACAACATCGGCCGAAGGTTTTTTCTGTTTTGATGTCGCTTGGTGGGCTTCTTTGATCTGTTCCAGCTTTTCTGATGCCTTCAATTTGATAGCTGATTTTTTCTTGCTTTTCTTGTCAGTAAAAACGGACAACTCAGCCTTCTTATCAGGTGCCGGGATTGCTTTGTCCTCGTCGCTATCATTGTCGCTTTGCAGCAAATCGGAGGTCAGGTCGAAAGCCGCCTCGAAAGCAGCAATAGGATCGTAAAACACTTGTACCGCAGAAAATGGTATGACCAGACGTTCGGGAACATCACCAAAAGACAGGTTCACTTCAAAGCCGGTTTCCGAAACATTCAAATCCCAAAACTGGTGCTGCAAGACAATGGTCATCTGTTCGGGATAACGTTCTTTCAAGCGGGAAGAAATTTTTACCCCCGGTGCGTTGGTAAGAAAGGTAATGAAAAAATGGTGGTCACCCGGAAGGCCAGCTTTGGCTACTTCAGATAAAACTTTGCGAATGACGCTACGCAAAGCATCCTGAACGAGAATGTCGTAACGGATCTGATCATGAACCATTGAAAACCTGTTCCTTTTTCAAAGTGTTTTTGTAATTCCACAGTCATCTTTTACGCTATCTAGCCAATATTCAACCATGGAGGCAATCAAAATCTGCACAATGATTTGGTTAAATTGCTATAATTGTAAATCCCGATCATAAACAGCGACAAAAATAAAACGCTACAATCATTACTCCCGTTTTAGGCGGAAAATTCACTAAAGGTGAAGGCTTCTGTTGCCAGGTGCCTCCGAACCCCGCTTAAGCCGGCGAAGGCTTAAGACTCAATTTGAAGCGTTCGCGCCGCAATTAAGCAGCGAGACGAGCTTCCGCATAGTTG
>NZ_CALYQK010000097.1 GCF_945285465.1 uncultured Bartonella sp.
CCTCATGCATCCGGCATTTGCGTTTCAAAACCGTAAAACGAACCCTGTTTGAGGTGAACTCCAAAACGTGTCGTTTTGGAAAATCAGCTAACCTCACATCGGCTCCGATGGCGGTTTATTAACGGTAAACCAATGTTCCGTCAAGACCTGCGGGCGAGAAAAACGGTGAAATTATAAAAAATGTATAATAAATCGTTCGGCCCGGCGTTCCGATATATGCATCTGTGATACATTGCGGTGAACACCTGTTTCCGGTTGACTGATGCCTTGCATAAATCGCCGCATATGAACCACAACCAGATCATCCGTGTTCGTAAACTTTGTGCCAAAGGTTGTTTTTTTATTTTTGGCTATTAGAATTAAGTGTTCCAATCAATGCAAACAGAATCGCTGTGTGAATTTTTCGCAAATTTGTGCGCATTACCACTTTAAAGACCGTATGTTTGAACCGCTTTTGCCAAAATATGAAATCCGGCAAATGTTTTTTGTCTGATAAAAATAGTTTTCTATTATTTATAATGACATTTCACGTTTTTAGCCCGATTATCTAAAGTCATAAGCGGTTTATTTCGGATGACAGCAACAGGAATTTGTAAATTTGTTCCTTTACCATAACGACCAGCCGTTTGATTTAGAAATTCTTGCCGGCGCATAGCTTTTGCCGATACAAAAATTAGGGCTCTTATTTGACATCAATCTTAACCGCATTAGCTGCTAATTAAAGTGTAGCCACTTGAAAATAGCAAAACCAGTTGAATTAAGTGGATCAAATATTGCGTTATCCCTGTGTTATTAAATGAATTTTCAAACAAACACTTGAAGCTTTAAAAAAGGCCGCTTAAAGTAAATTTTATGAAAATAGCCTCATGGAATGTCGCAGGTATCAAGGCACGACACAACACACTGATGAAGTGGTTGAAGTGGTGCGGCCCTGATATTGTCTGTCTTCAAGAAATAAAAACTGTTGATTCAGAGTTTCCCGGCAGCGAAATCGATGCGCTTGGTTACCATATCGAAACACATGGGCAAAAGAGTTTCAATGGCGTGGCTATTCTTTCAAAAATGACTCCTGACGAAGTCATACGTGGTTTACCCGGTGATGATAGCGACGTACAGGCACGCTATATCGAGGCTGTTTATTCAACAAATTGGGGCGTTGTGCGTGTTGCCTCACTTTATGTGCCAAATGGTAACCCGGTTAATAGCGATAAATATCCCTACAAACTTCGCTGGTATGAACGGTTCTATAAACATGCTGCCTCATTGCTGGAATTGGAAGAGCCGCTTGTGCTGGCGGGTGATTATAATGTTATCGCTTCTGCGTTGGATGCCAAAAATCCGGAGCAATGGCTTGGCGATGCGCTTTATTTACCTGAAAGTCGTGAGTGCTTGTGGAAAATTATGAATTTGGGCTTTTTTGATGCCATCCGTTCGACAACAGATAAGCCAAGTTATAGTTTTTGGGATTTTCAATCAGGAGCATGGCAAAAAAATAACGGCATAAGAATTGATCATTTTTTATTGTCACCGGAAGCTGCAGATAAGCTTGAAAATAGCGTGGTGCAAAGTGAAGTGCGCGGGTGGGAAAAACCTTCCGACCATGTCCCGGTCTGCATTGAATTACGTTAAATTCACTCGTTGTGTTTTCCGACTGATAGAGTAAGAACTGAAGAATGCAGGTAAAAGAATAGAAAATTGACACCGAACACGAGAAATATGGTAAATTCAAGCAAATCAGCACTTTAATTGCCAATATAACTGGACAAGGAGAACATTCATGAAAAAAGCCCTATTGGCTTTTGCCGCTTTAACGATGCTGGGAATGACAAGTGCGGCAATAGCGGAATCCAAAGATACACTTGAGAAAATTAAAGATACGGGCACTATCACTTTGGGCGTGCGCGAATCGTCGGGACTTGCTTATGCACTTGGTAATGGCAAGTATGTCGGCTTTCACACCGAAATGGCTGAACATATCGTTGACGATATTTCCAAAAAAATTGGAAAGCCGGTAAAAATAAATTATCTGCCAATTACATCGCAAAACCGCATTCCGCTTTTGCAAAACGGTACTTATGACTTTGAATGTGGCTCGACAACAAACAATATGGCAAGAGACAAGGAAGCAGCTTTTGCCTATACAACCTATGTTGAAGAAGTTCGCATTGCCACCAAAAAAGACTCTGGCATAAACTCGATTGCCGATCTTAATGGCAAAACAGTTGCGACAACAACCGGGACAACCTCTGTCCAGCTTATTCGCAAAAATAAGCGCGCGCAAAATATTGATTTCAAAGAAGTAAATGGAAAAGATCATGCTGATAGCTTCTTGCTTCTGGAATCAGGCAGAGCAGATGCCTTTGTTATGGACAGATCCATTCTTGCCGGAAATATTTCAAAATCCAAAAATCCTTCTGATTATGTTATTCTAGACGATGTTCTTTCGGTTGAACCAATTGCCTGTATGTTGCGTCTGGATGACAAGAATTTGGAACAGGCCATAGATGACAGCATTGTTCGTCAGGTAAAAGACGGTTCATTGGAAAAACTATATAACAGATGGTTTATGGAACCGATCCCGCCGTTAAATACTGTTGTCGGACTGCCGCTTTCCGAAACAACCAAAAATGCTTGGGAAAACCCGAACAATAAGCCAATGGAAGACTATCAAGAAAATAAATAATAAATGTGTGCGTAAAGGCTGTATGTATTTGAAATTGCGTGCAGCCAATTTTATGCGTTAAGCAGGCTAATTGTTTAGTTTTATTTTCGGGTATAGCCATACCCCTAAAAAATATCGGGAATACTCAAGATGGATTTTTCATTCCTCTGTATGGATGATATCGACCATGTCAAAGTGCCTGGCTGCTTTGGCATCAAGGGTGTCAGCCATACCTATCTTGATACATTAGTAAATGCCTTTATGCATACGGCTCTTTTGTCTGTATCAAGTTTGATTTTAGCAATTATCATAGGCGTAATAATCGGAACAATGAGAACACTGCCGCGCACGTCTGTTTTAAACTATATTTTGCGCGCTATTGCCCGTATATGGGTTGAATTGACCCGTAATATTCCGCTCCTTGTGCAAATATTTCTTTGGTATTTCGTAGTACCGAAAATCTACCCGCCGGCAATGGGGTTTCCGCCAATTATTCTTGTGATCTGTGCCTTGGGTTTTTTTACCTCGGCGCGTATTGCCGAGCAAGTGCGCTCCGGCATTGAAGCCATCCCGACAGGACAACGTTATGCCGCTATGGGGATAGGATTTACAACTTATCAAACCTACCGTTATGTAATTTTGCCACGCGCGATGCGCACGATTTTACCTCCACTTATTTCCGAATCGATGGGCATTGTTAAAAATTCGGCTGTTGCTTTTGCTGTCTCAATCCATGAATTGATGCAGTTTCAGTTTCAGACAATCGAAGAAGTCAGCCACGTTTATGAAAATTACCTGCTGGTCACGGTTCTTTATGTTGTTATTTCGCTGGCAATATTTATCGTCATGTCGATCATTGAAAAAGTGGTAAAAATACCCGGTTTTCAGACGGAGGGAAGGTAGTTATGACACAGTCCCTGAGTGCTAAACTGTCCTATTACCTGACTTTCGATTTTTCCTGGATGGATTTTTCGTTTTTTACCTTTGATGTGTTCAAAACCTATATTCTGTCAGGTCTGATATTCAGCATTGTCCTAACCATTGTTGCGACGATCTTAGGACTTTTCTTCGGAACACTTCTGGCAATGATGCGGCTGTCGTCGATAACGTTGTTGTCGTGGATGGCAACTATTTACATCACCGCTATGCGTGCAATTCCATTGGTTATGGTTATTCTTTGGTTTTTTGTGCTCTTGCCTTTTGTAACCGGCCACTCTATTGGGGCAAACAATTCTGCCCTCATAACGTTTTCCGCATTTGAGGCTGCCTATTTTGCCGAGATTATGCGCGCCGGCATACGCTCTGTTCCCCAAGGGCAAAAATATGCCAGTGCCGCTTTGGGAATGACCTATTGGCAGTCGATGCTTATTGTTATCTTGCCGCAGGCTTTACGAAATATGCTGCCGGTACTTTTAACCCAGGTTATCATTCTGTTTCAGGATACGTCACTTGTTTACGCCATTAGTGGCAATGACCTGCTCAAAGGGTTTGACATTGTTGCAAACAATTTCGGTGTCAAGCAGGAAGCCTATATACTGGCCGCCGTCTTCTATTTTGTTATCTGTTTTACACTTTCGCAGGCTGTTATGTACCTGCAGAAAAAAGTTGCTATTATACGCTGATAGGAAAGTTTCATGTCCGAACACATGATTGAAGTTAAAAACGTTTCCAAATGGTATGGAAAGTTTAATGTTTTAAAAAACTGCTCGACCAACATTAGCAAAGGCGAGGTTGTCGTTGTTTGCGGGCCTTCTGGTTCGGGTAAATCGACCTTTATCAAAACCATCAATGCGTTGGAACCTTTTCAGGAAGGTCAAATATGGGTTGATGGTGTTCCTGTACATTCATCAAAAACCAATCTGCCAAAATTGCGCAGCCGAGTCGGTATGGTGTTTCAGCACTTCGAGCTGTTTCCTCATTTGTCGGTAATGGATAATCTGACAATTGCTCAGACCCGAGTTCTTCACCGTTCCAAAAAAGATGCAATCGAAAGCGGCCTGAAATATCTCAAGCGTGTCGGATTATTAGATCATAAGGATAAATATCCCGGCCAGCTTTCCGGTGGCCAGCAACAACGTGTCGCCATTGCCCGAGCCTTGACAATGGACCCGATTGTTATGCTTTTCGATGAACCGACATCGGCTCTTGATCCGGAAATGGTCGGTGAAGTTTTAGACGTTATGATCGGGCTTGCGCAAGACGGTATGACCATGATTTGCGTTACCCACGAAATGGGATTTGCCCGCAAGGTTTCGGATCGGGTAATTTTTATGGATGGCGGAGCAATATTGGAAGATTGTTCTTCCGAAGAATTCTTTGCCACACCGGAAGCGAGAACCCCGCGTGCGCAAGATTTTCTATCAAAAATACTAAGTCATTAAATTGAAACGGCAAAGGTTGTATAAAGATCATTACCCGTCCGGGAAGAGCTTTACACAACCTGCTGGCCACCAATCGTAGATAGCGCATATTCCGTAATTAGAAGTTTTAAACTTTATTGAACCTTAATTATGAATGTGCCGACCGAAAGCCAATAATTTTCCGTCTAATGCAGTCTGGACCACAAAAAATACTTTCAGAATCCGGCAAAACTTGTCGAGAAGTTCTTTGTCCGATATGATCTAGAATTATACAAACTGCGTAAAGCAGAACTGTTTGTAACTTGCTTGTTTTTTGTTGTGGTGATTGCAAATTTGGCCGTGAAGCTTGGAGCGATTTTCTAGAAAATACAACCCAAAAACCGCTCCACACTTTTTGGGAACCGCTTTATTTCAACGCGGTTCTTTAT
>NZ_CALYQK010000098.1 GCF_945285465.1 uncultured Bartonella sp.
AGCAAGTTTTTGGAAACGGCCCATGTGCCGAGACTCCTTAAAGTTAGCGGTTGAGTTCAAACGCTTTTAGACTATTTTACTTAAAAAGCTCTCAACACGCATGGTTAATAAACAGTTACGCATCACTTTTCGTAAAAAATTACAAATCCACCGGTTGCTCGCTGATCGGGCGGAAAGACGGTGGACTTTTTTCATTAGCGCGAAATGAGAAAAAAGTCCAATATCAAGTTGCAGATAAGACATCAAAATCAAACACTATGATGAAAACAACACTCACCCGGCATCCCGAATGTTGTTTATCATCGTGTAATGGCGCAAATCCGCCCAGTGTTTTTGTACCCGGCTTCAACCAAATGAAATCCGAAATGGCTGATTTGGCGCATGCTTGCGCTGCGCAACTTTAATCGAGGAGAGGTGACCAGGCAGGATCGGACGCACCATTTGGCGTGGGCAACTGGCGTTCGTTACGTCCGGTAATGTCTATGGTATAAAGTTTGGGTGGCTGCCCCTGATTTTGGCGGAAGAACATGATGACACGGCCATTGGGTGCCCATGTTGGCCCTTCATTATGGAAACCGGATGTCAACAGCCGTTCGCCTTGCCCGTCCGGTTTCATGACGCCGATTGAAAACTGCCCCTGTGATTGTTTGGTAAAAGCAATATAGTCGCCACGCGGTGACCAGACGGGCGTTGAATAACTGCCATCGCCGAAAGAAATGCGGTGCTGGTCACTTCCATCGGTATTCATGACATAAATTTGCGGCTTTCCTCCACGGTCAGACTCAAACACGATCTGCGTGCCATCCGGCGAATAGGACGCGGATGTATCAATGGCCGGCGTTGTCGTCAGCCTTGTTGTCGCACGTGAGCGCAAATCCATCGTGTAAAGATTGGCACTGCCATTATCCTGCAGCAGGCTCATGATCACCTTTTGTCCGTCAGGTGAAAAACGCGGTGCAATTGTCATATTGGGAAAGGTGCCGACAAGTTCGCGCTGACCTGTTTCAATCTGCTGCAAATAAACCTTCGGAACATTATTGCCGGCATAAGCCATATAAGTGATTTCCTGGCGGCTCGGCGAAAAACGCGGTGTCAACACCAGTTCACGCCCATTGGATATATAAGTGAGATTGGCACCATCCTGATCCATAATGGCAAGACGTTTGACACGGCCATTTGCCGGCCCTGTTTCATCAACAAAAACCACCCGTGTATCGAAATAGCCTTTTTCACCGGTCATTTTTGTATAAATTGCATCGGCAATGATATGGGCAACGCGCCGCCATGTTTGTGGTGTTGCGTAAAATTGACGTCCCTCAAGCTGCTTGCCACCATAGACATCCCATAAACGGAATTCGACACGCAAACGCCCATCGGCTTCTTTTGTCACCCGGCCGGTAGCCAAACCCTGGGCATTAATTTGCTGCCAATCGGGAAACCGCGGTTGCACATCGGGATTGGAAATACGTTCAAGAAACGACGATTTGTCAATTGGCTTGAATAGCCCGGAACGTTCAAGGTCGGCGGTCACAACCGAAGAAATCTGCTGGCCCATCTGGTCGCCGGAAATAAAGTCGGTAACGGCAATCGGAATGGGATTAAAATCGGCAGATGATACTGTTCCCTTGAGTTGGGCATAAGCAGCTTGCCAATTGAAAAATGGCAAAACCATTGATAAAAAAACAAATATATAAAGGCGTCTCTTTTTCTTCATCATAGAAAAAACCATTTTCTTCTCATTGGCTTGGAGCTTCATCCTTAAAGCTCTGTTATGTACGTTTTGTTATATCGAAACAGTAAATAATACATTTTATCTGCTGTTAAGCGAATCAAACGGGTCAATTGTCAAATCAAATCCCTGTCCCCATTTGTCATATTGGTCGCGCGGCAAATCTGCAAAAGGCTGGCAGGCAAAAATGGCGGCCCGTGTCTGGTTGACGAGCAAATCAACTTTATTCGGATTGCCGCTCGTTCCGGTAATGACCGGTTCACCGACAACCATACCCTCCTGACTTAAATAGAATTTTGCTTCTGCAATCGGATTTTCACTGGCGATACCGCCACCAAGAGCTGCCAATTTCAGATTTTTTTTGATGCAGCTTGTTGCAACATTGACAAGGGTTTGCCCGATGTCCTGACCATCACCAATATTTTTCTTGGCGCCAAAAGCCGCCGGCCCTTGCGAACGGGCAGCCCCACCGCCGGAAGTCCGGGTCTTGTCAATCAACGCTTTTTCGTTCATAGCCAAAATATCGTCAACACTTTCTTCGCCTTTGGCTCTAACCGGTGACTTTGCTTCGGCAGGTTTCGGCTTTGCCGTCGGCAAAGGCGCCTTTTCCGGCAATGGCGGAAATGGATCTTTTTTCGGCTCTTTGGCCGGTTCAAGAGCATCGACGGATTCTTCCGGTTTCGGCTCGGCACTATCAGGCTTTGAATTTTTCTCCGGTTTCTGCTCCTCTACTTTTGGCTTTTCCTCGGGCTTTGGAGCATTGTCCGGCTTCGTTTCAGGCGTTTTTGCCGGTGGCACAATGTCGGGTTCGGCATCGGGCGAACCCGACGGGGTTGGTGCAACATCGACATCACGGTCTTTTTCTTTCGGCTTTAACGGTGCTTCATTATCCACCTTGCCATCACCGACATGCTGTGCATCCGGTTTTTCTTCCGGTTTTGTCGTCGGTTTGGGTGCACCTTTTTCCGCCTTTGGTGCGGTAATTTCGCCCTTTTGTATGGATGTTTGATCGGCAATCGGCACCAGTGAAACCGGCAAAGCTTCGGTTATTTCCGTATTATATTCGGCTGGCGAAGATAGGCTGATAAGCCCCCAGGTAAGAACCAGAGCATGAGCCGCTACCGATGTTGCCAGACCTACTTTCATAATACCAGTCTATCGCCAGTTTATTGTTGCGGCAGGCTTGCCAATGCAACATTGGTAAAACCCGCTTTTTGAATGATCGCAAGAAGATCAAGAACCTTCTGATATTCTACTGTTTTTGCACCACGGACAAAAATACGCTGCTTGGAAGCATCGCCCCCCGTTTCGGTCACGGCCTTCAGCTTGGCAACCACTTCTTCGGGCGTATCATAATATTCTTCATTGACAGCAAGCCGCCCCTGATCGTTGATTGAAACGGTCAACGGTTTGGTTTCAGTATTAACGGGTCCGGCCTGTGTTTTAGGTAAATCGAGTGGCACACCATTGACCAAGAGTGGTGCCGAAACCATAAATATAATCAATAACACCAGCATCACATCGACAAATGGTGTTACGTTGATTTCACTCATCAAACCGCGACGTGCTTTTCCACCTCGCCGGCCACGCCGTCGAGAAACGCCCCCGGAACTACCTACTGCCATACCCATATCCGAATTCCTGTTAATAAGACTGGCGAGGAGTCAATTTTTCATCAATCTGGCGGGAAAGAATTGCCGAAAATTCGTCGGCAAAGCCTTCCATCCGTGCCGTTATTTTTCCCGCGTCGCCTGACAGCTTGTTAAAGGCGATAACTGCCGGAATAGCGGCAAGCAGCCCAATAGCCGTTGCCAATAATGCCTCGGCAATACCGGGAGCCACAACCGCAAGCGAGGTATTTTTTGATGCGGCAATCGACTGGAAAGAGCTCATAATACCAACGACAGTACCAAATAGACCGATAAAAGGTCCGGCCGATCCAACGGTTGCCAAAAATCCCAAACGTGATTCCATCCTGTCGCTTTCGCGCGCCAGTGCCACATCCATTGCCTTGTCAATACGGCTCTGCAATCCTAACGGCGAACGCGCCCCTTTTTCAAGCGACTTCTTCCATTCGCGCATTGCTGCCATAAAAATAGCCCCCATGCCATATACCCGTCGATCATTCAGACTTCGGTAAAGCTCCTCAAGCGATTGCCCCGACCAGAAAACCTGCTCGAAACGGTTCATAGCGTGGCGGATACGGCCATAGGAAATTATTTTATCGATAATAATTGCCCAACTCCAGATGGATGCCAACAGCAAGCCGACCATAACAGCTTTTACGACCCAATTGGCCTGCATAAACAGGCTCCAAATTCCGACTGATTCTGGACTTGCTAATTCTATTCCCGGCATAATTTATTCATCCCTGAATCCAAACGCCCGGCATGTTAACCGGGCGGCCTCAAGCAATACTCTTAAATCCATATTTAAATGCCCGAAGCGTTATGTGATTGGCCTTATCGCAATTCACCACAACATTTCTATGACGTTTAAAGTTGGTGAAACAAAGGCCGCAATACAACATTCCGGCACTTTTTGCTTCTTCTTTAGCAATAAACAAAGATGGTTAATTTTTGGTAATCGACTCAAAATGCCGGCAACGCGATCAGTATCGAGGAAAACAGCCATCTTAAAACGTCGATAATTTCTTTCAGACAGTGCGGTTAGCACCAACACAGTACAAAAAGTCTGGCGGGTTAAAACCTGTCATTCTTTTATGACCGAATTTATCAAAAAAATCCGAAGGTTGGCTGCGACCAATTTTTCGCAATCAAATGAATGCGATTAATAGCCATCATTCCAACATTTATAACCCGCCATTTATTGAAAATGCGGGTCATACAACCGTGTAACCGAAACAGCATGGCTGATTCCTGATTGTCCGAAAAATTCAGTTTTCTTCTTCCTTATCACTTTTCAGCGCAGATAGTTTGGCAAAAATTTTGTCAGCATCCAGTTCGTCATCCTGTTTTTCGGTAATTTCGAGATTTTCGGTGGCAGATGCCGGCAATAATGTTCCATCTTCAGCCGTAGGAGCCGGACGGTTTTTTGCCGAACGTCCAACTTCGATATCAAGCTCGATTTGTGAGCAAAGCCCCAAAGTGACCGGATCCATCGGTGTCAGATTGGCAGAATTCCAATGGGTGCGATTACGGATCTGCTCGATAGTCGATTTTGTCGTGCCGATCAAACGCGAAATTTGCGCGTCTTTCAATTCCGGATGATTGCGCACGAGCCAGAGAATGGCATTCGGACGATCCTGTCGCTTTGACAAAGGTGTATAACGAGGTCCTTTGCGTTTACTTTCGGGAAGATGAACCTTGGGTTCCGAAAGTTTAAGCTTGTAGTCGATATTCTTTTCGCCGCGTTCGATTTCATCGCGTGTCAACTGACCCGTTATAATCGGATCGAGCCCTTTGATACCTTGCGACGATTCTCCATCAGCTATTGCTTTGACTTCCAATGGATGCAACTTGCAAAAAGTCGCAATCTGATCAAAAGAAAGTGCCGTATTATCGACGAGCCAAACGGCTGTAGCTTTGGGCATCAATAGTTGTGTTGCCATAACATTATCCT
>NZ_CALYQK010000099.1 GCF_945285465.1 uncultured Bartonella sp.
TTCCCGCCGTGGTCTTTTGAAGCTTGTTTCCCAACGTCGTCGTCTTCTCGACTATCTGAATGGAATTGACGAGAAGCGTTATCAATCACTGATTAGCAAACTTGGTTTGCGTCGCTAAAACGAATTAGGGCGGGAAATCTGGAAATTTTCCGCCTTTCAGTTTCTGTAGCTTTATTCGTTGCAGAAATCGAGGAACCGTCATGGGGCAGGATTGCCAGTTGCATCGATAAAAAAATCGGATGCGTCTTGCTGTCTTGCCCATGACACGACAAAAAGGACTCTGCCGATAAATGCACAATAAAGCTTCATCGGCTATTCAAGGACAAGAAATGTTTTTTAACACACACAAAGTCGAAATTGATTGGGCAGGGCGCCCATTGACTCTTGAAACAGGAAAAATTGCCCGCCAAGCTGACGGCGCGGTTATCGCGACCTACGGAGAAACCGTTGTTCTTGCCACGGTTGTTTCTGAAAAAGAAACAAAACCCGGACAGGATTTTTTTCCGCTCACGGTCAATTATCAGGAAAAGACCTATGCAGCCGGTAAAATACCCGGTGGTTATTTCAAACGCGAAGGACGCCCGAGCGAAGGTGAAACACTGATTTCACGTTTGATCGACCGGCCAATTCGCCCGCTTTTTGCTGAAGGTTACAAAAACGAAACACAGGTTATTGTAACAGTATTGCAGCATGATCTGGAAAATAACCCTGATATTCTTTCGATGATTGCCGCATCAGCGGCGTTGACTCTTTCAGGCGTGCCATTCATGGGGCCGATTGGCGGAGCACGTGTCGGTTATATCAACGGTAAATATGTGCTCAATCCCAATATTGACGAAATGCCGGAATCAAAGCTTGATCTGGTTGTTTCCGGTACATCGGATGCGGTTTTGATGGTTGAATCGGAAGCTCAGGAACTTAGTGAAGAGGTCATGCTTGGTGCCGTTGTTTTTGGTCATGACGGTTTCAAGCCTGTTATCGACGCGATTATCAAACTTGCCGAAGCAGCAGCAAAAGAACCACGCGAATTTGCTCCGGAAGATTTAAGCGCATTAGAGAAAAAAATGCTTAAATTTGCCGAAAAAGATTTGCGCAAAGCCTATCAGATTACCGACAAGCAAGAGCGTTATGCGGCAGTTGACGCCGTTAAAGCCAAGGTTGAAGCCAAATTTATGCCCGAAGGCGAAGACGAGCCGGAATATAATGCTGAAGAAATAGCAACAGTCTTCAAACATTTGCAGGCCAAGATTGTGCGTTGGAACATTCTTGATACAGGTAGCCGTATTGATGGGCGCGATTTGAAAACTGTTCGTCCGATTGCGACCGAAGTCGGCGTTTTGCCGCGCACCCATGGTTCCGCTCTTTTTACCCGTGGTGAAACACAGGCGGTCGTTGTTGCAACATTGGGCACCGGTGAAGACGAGCAATATATTGATTCGTTGACCGGAATGTACAAGGAAACTTTCCTGCTCCATTATAATTTCCCGCCCTTTTCGGTTGGCGAAACCGGTCGTATCGGCTCGCCGGGACGTCGTGAAATCGGCCATGGCAAGCTTGCCTGGCGGGCAATTCACCCGATGCTGCCATCGCCCGAAAGCTTCCCTTACACGATTCGTGCTGTTTCGGAGATTACCGAATCGAATGGTTCTTCTTCGATGGCGACAGTGTGCGGCACGTCATTGGCCTTGATGGATGCCGGTGTTCCGTTGCAACATCCGGTTGCCGGTATTGCTATGGGGCTTATCAAGGAAGGCGATCGTTACGCCATTCTTTCGGATATTCTCGGCGATGAAGATCATCTGGGCGACATGGATTTCAAAGTTGCCGGAACTGAAAATGGCGTTACTGCTTTGCAGATGGATATCAAGATCAACGGCATTACCGAAGACATTATGAAAGTGGCTTTGGGACAGGCCAAAGAGGGTCGTATCCACATTCTCGGGGAAATGGCAAAAGCTCTGACCGGTGCGCGTGCCGAGCTAGGCGAATTTGCCCCGCGTATCGAAATGATGAATATTCCGGTTGACAAAATCCGCGATGTTATTGGTTCTGGCGGCAAGGTTATTCGGGAAATTACCGAGCAGACCGGTGCCAAAATCAATATTGAAGATGATGGTACAATCAAGATTGCATCAGCCGATGCAAAAACAATTGAGGCAGCCAAGCGCTGGATTCATTCGATTGTTGACGAGCCGGAAGTTGGCCAGATTTATCAGGGCACTGTTGTTAAGACGGCCGATTTTGGTGCTTTTGTCAATTTCTTTGGTCCGCGTGACGGTTTGGTTCATATCTCGCAATTGGCACCAGAACGTGTGGCCAAGACAACCGATGTGGTCAAAGAAGGCCAAAAGGTCTGGGTCAAGCTTATGGGGTTTGATGAACGTGGCAAAGTGCGCCTGTCGATGAAAGTTGTCGATCAGGAAACAGGACAGGAAATACCACGCGAGGAAGCACCGAAGACCGATGAAGCCGATCAGGTAGATTCCCAACAAGAAAAGGGCGAAAAGACCGAAAAGACCGAAAAGCCGGAAAAGAAGCATCGCCGTAAGAAAAATACCGGTAAAGATAAGGAATAATTCTTTATCTATTAAAAAAAAGCCGCCCATTAGGGGCGGCTTTTTGCATTTTGTTGTTGGTTGTCTTTAAAGTCGAGCGACTGTTATTGGTGGCGCCGTACTAAAATTTTTATAAAATAACAGGCCGGATTTTCTGGATTGGCGGTATTTGCGCGGGCAGTTGGGCTTTAACAGAGATTATACAGGGTTGGGCTAGCACTGCCTGTGAATTTTGAAGACGTAATGCAGTTGTGCTTTGGCAAACAATAAAGACAAGGGGTTCAATCTATGGTTTCATTTTTATGGCTGGGTTGCTATGTCGGTTTTTCTACCCTTTGATAGGCAGATTTTAACTGCTCCCGTGGCGGAAAGTTCATGGCTGGCTCTCGGGCTGACACAGATACCGGAAAGTAGCTGGAAACAATCCCTGACCATTGTTCAGCCATGGCGCGCCAATTATCTTGCGTTGCGACAAGCCGGATTTTGCTGTTTTCCCGAATTATCAGCAAAAACAGCTGAATTTGACGGCGGCCTGCTTCAGCTTGGCAAACACAAAGGCCAAAACCAGAACCGGTTTGTTGACCTCATGCGTCGGGTCAAGGTCGGCGGTATGATTGTTGTTTCGGGTGACAAGTCGGCTGGGGTTTTGTCATTTTTAAAATGGGTAAATACAATCGATGTTTACCAGAACAAGATTAACAGTGGCACGAACGTTACCAGTGACGGCGTTACGGCCAATGTTGTTACGGGGAAATTGGCAAAAAATCATGGCGTGATCTTTTGGTTGGATAAAAGGCACGATTTGTCCGAAAATGTCGTCAGCCATCTTGTTATCAAGCCGCAATTGTTTGACGGCGACTTTACCACAGAAGCCGGCATGTTCTCGCATGGCCGTGTTGATGGCGGTTCCAAAATGCTGATAAAATATATGGATAGAATTATTTTCGGCAAAACTGCCGATTTTGGTGCCGGATGGGGTTATCTTTCCTGCCAAGCTTTGAAGATGACAAAAAAATTGACAGCACTTGATCTTTATGAAGCCGATTATAATGCGCTTGAAGCTGCCAGACGCCATGTCACAAGTTGTGGTAGCTCTTTGGCTATCAATTATTACTGGCGCGATATAACCGGTGAGCCGATCGAAGATATCTACGACACAATTCTGGCAAATCCGCCTTTTCATGAAGGGCGCGCGGCAGATGTTGCGCTTGGCCAGAAATTTATTGAAATTGCCGCACAGCGCTTGAAGCCGGGAGGCTGCCTTCTTATGGTGGCAAACCGGCAATTGCCCTATGAAGCAACGTTAAATAAAGTTTTTCGCAAGGTCTTTGTGCTTGAAGAGCAGAACGGTTTTAAAGTTTTTGAAGCGAGAAAATAGCAAAACATTTTGCTATGAAAACCCGATAAATTTTGCGCGAAAGGCTTGTCAAAAAACTGACCGAACTTTTTTGTTTTAACGGTCCATGCCAAAATCAAAAAAGTATTCCCGACGTCAGGCAAAGCGGTGAATGAAAGCGTGTATCATACAAGGCAAATTCGCTATCTTTGATTGACTTAACAAAACTGACAAGACGAAAGTCACCTAGCGCACGCATAGCAAACACGAAAGTTAAAGTTGTCTTGCCGAGCTTTAAAACCCCTGAAGGAAAATTGATAAAAAGGGAAAGCCAGTTCAAGCGCAAAAATGGCAATGAGCACCAGAAAAAAGCCACGACGCATGTTGTCAAACGCGTCGGGTGCAGAGCAGGCTTACCTTCAAAATAAAAAATGACTTTTGTGGATGGAAGGCTATTTGGAACAACTGCCCAATAAAAGTGGACAAGAGAAAGGATGAGCATCAATGAGACAACAAAAACACCAGGCACCTTAACCTCATCTTCCGGCCAAAAAAACGCGGCGAAATCTATTCGCCGTGTGTTTCTTCGCTTTCTTTCAGTTCTTCCAGTGTCGGCATCGACATAATGTTATAGCCGGAATCGACATAATGGATGTCGCCGGTAACACCTGATGCAAGATCAGACAAAAGATAAAGAGCGGATTTGCCAATTTCGTTAATATCAACGGTGCGCCTTAGCGGCGCGTTGCGCCGTTGATAAGAAAAAATGGCTCGCGCTGCGCCGATGCCATTGCCGGCAAGTGTTCTTACAGGGCCGGCGGAAATCGCGTTGACACGGATATTTTGCGGCCCGAAATCGGCGGCCAGATAACGCACCATGGCTTCAAGTGCTGCTTTGGCAATGCCCATCACATTGTAATTGGGAACGACGCGTTGGGAAGCACCATAGGTAAGCGTCAACAATGCACCGCCATTCGGCATTAAACGCCCGGCGCGTTGGGCAATTTCGGTAAAGGAAAATGCCGAGATAACCATTGTCCGGCTAAAATTTTCGCGTGTTGTGACATCAACATAACGTCCTTTGAGCTGCGATTTATCGGAAAAACCGATAGCATGGACGACAAAATCGAGGGTGCCCCATTCTTTTTCCAACCGGTTAAAAACGGCGTCAACCGATTCGATATTTTCAACATCGCATTCAAGCAACAGCTTGGATCCGAGTTTTTCTGCCAAGGGTTGAACACGTTTTCCGAACGCATCACCCTGATAGGTGAAAGCCAGTTCAGCCCCTGCCTTTGCCAGCTGACATGCTATTCCCCAGGCGATTGAATGGTCGTTCGCGACGCCCATTATGA
>NZ_CALYQK010000100.1 GCF_945285465.1 uncultured Bartonella sp.
TTTCCCGAAAATTGCCGCCCTTATACAAGCCATGCCCGAACCGGTTTTAGGGGGCGCTGCCATGATAATGTTCGGTTCGGTTGCCGCATCGGGAATAAATATTCTCTCGTCTATCAAACTTGACCGGCGTGCCCTTCTCATCATTGCTATTGCTCTAAGTGTCGGCGTCGGTGTTCCGCAGGTGCCTGCTTTTGTCAGCCACCTTCCGACCGTTATTGCCGATATGATGAAATCCGGGCTTGCCGCCGGAGGCATTACGGCGATCATCCTTAATCTTCTTTTACCCGAGCCGAAAGAAATTCAATAATATTAAAGTCTAACAACCATCAAGAACAATGATGTCCGAAAGATCAAGAATGGCATGCGTTAAACGGGTTGCACCCTTCAAGGTTGACTATGTTTATCAAACAGATGAAAGGCGCATTGCAGTTTTAAATAAAACGTGGGCTTGCGCTTGCATGTTCTTCGCTTTTGAAAAAGCAGCATTATTGTACCACAATAATGCTGCTTCTGGTGCAAACATATTTTTAATGGCGGCGCAAAAGCCCCGAATCAATCAGAGTTTCTGCGTCATCACCACAACGATTGCTTCCTTATAGCTCATGTCGGTCAGTTGTTTGGCAATGCGGGTGAAATGTTCTGTTTTGTTATGGGCATCAAGCGAAGCCTGGTCTTTCCATGTCTCGATAAAAACGAAATGGCCGGTATCGCCTTCAACCTGAAAGAGCTCATAGGAAAGGCAACCACGGTCTTTCCGTGATTTTTCCACCATTTCAGCAAACAAGATGTCGGTTTTTTCGATAAATTCTGGTTTGATATAAAAATGCGCAACAACTTTTAACATGATAGTTTCTCCATTTTAGCAGCAATCGTTTCAAGGCCCCATTCGAGAATCTTGTCGGCTTTGAACTGCGAGTCGGCCTCGCTATAACACCGCAATTCCGGTGCGTTACCGGAAAGGCGGAAATGCACTATATCACCATTGTCAAAAATAACACGTAAACCGTCGATGACATCCCAATGTTTGATTGTCCCGAGGGGATGAAAAAAATGGACGCGTGTTGCGCCATCTTCAAGACCGACAAGCACTTGTCGCGCTTTATCGGTACGAATATTGCTCAGCCTGTTACTGGCGGTGAAACGCTGGGGCAAATCGGTGAGCAGTGCCTGTAAGGTTGAACCACGCAATTGAGCAAATCCCAAAAGTGCCAGAATAGGTAGCATGGCATCACGGGTAACGAGTTTTTTCAAGTCATGAGCGTCTGTTGACAGGTCGCTCCCCAAAAGCACCCCGCCATTGGCTTCAAAACCGACAATGGCGCTATACCCGTCATTCAAAGCCTGCTTCATGCCGGCAATCACATAAGGAGAGCCGACCGATGTGCGATAACAATGTTCAAAAAAGTGGCTCAATTCAACGGCAGATGTCGATGTGACCGGCGTAACAACCGCATCGGCAGAAAGATATTTCGCCGTCAATATGCCAATCATATCACCTTTGATAAAAACACCGTCCGAACCCGCAATCAGTGGCCGATCGCCATCACCATCGGTTGAAACCAGTGCATCAAGTCTACGGGTTTTAACCGCTTTTAAAGCAAGCTTGCAGTCATAGTCGCGCAGGGCTTCCGTATCAACCGCAACAAAATGGTCGGCCCGGTCAATGGCAACAACTTTGGCACCCAGTGTCGATAATATATCGACCAGCAGATCACGGGCGACCGAGCTATGCTGATAAACGCCGATACGCATATTTTGCAGCGCATTGCTGGCCAAAACAGAAAGACAGCGTTCGCGGTAAAGAGCCAGAACTTCCCCTTCAATCGGCGGCGGACAATAGCCGCTATCTGATAAAAACGCTCTGACCTTTGATGGCGCCGGCAAATGGCTGATAATTCCATTTTCGTCATTCTTGCTGATTTCGCCATCCGGCTTATAAAATTTAAGTCCGTTGCGGTCATCGGGAATATGGCTTCCCGTTACCATGATGGCCGGGATGTTTTTGTTCATCGAATAAAAAGCCAGAGCCGGTGTTGGTACTTCGCCGGCATTAATCACAGGAAAGCCTTCACTTGCACAACTTAGCATAACAATTTCGGCAATATGCGGACTACTTGAGCGCAAATCACGGCCAACGAGCAACGGCGTTTTTTTGTTGATCTTTTTCAGTTCCAAAAGGTGGTTGAGAAAACCACAGCTATAACGGGCGCAAACTTCGTCATTAAGGTCGCTCACAAGGCCACGCAAGCCACTCGTTCCAAATTTCAGCTTTTCTGTCATAATTTGGTTTTATCCAAAACACTTTGTCACATTTTGCGGTTATTGGTCATATATAGGTCATATATAGGTTTTGTCTGACCGGTATTCATCACTATTTTGCACGTCCCACCACCTGACTGCAACTGGCATTTGACGAAAACGATTTTGTTATTATAAAGAAACCTGCTTCAGCGATGTTGGCAGATCATCAAAATAGCATTATATCATGTCTTGGATTGTCAAGTTTTATCTGCATCAATTTATTGAGGGAAAAATTAGATGAATATGCCTATCGACAATGCAGCCTCGAATGCGACTGCGACGCCGTCTTTGTTCCCGATACCGGCAAATGTCTATGCACTTACCGTTCAGGATGTCAAACATTATACCGATAGGCTTTTCCGCTTCCGTCTTAACCGGCCGGACAGCTTCCGTTTCCGTTCCGGCGAATTTGTCATGATTGGCTTGCCCAATGCCGAAAAACCAGTCTTTCGTGCCTATTCTGTTGCCAGTCCGTTCTGGAGCGAGCAATTGGAATTTTTTTCGATCAAGGTTCCCAATGGCCCGCTAACAGAACATTTGCAGAAAATAAAGATCGGCGATACGGTACTTATGCGCAAAAAAGCGACAGGCACCTTGGTGCTTGATGCGCTATTGCCGGGAAAGCGGCTTTTTCTGTTTTCAACGGGCACGGGCATTGCCCCTTTTGCCAGTCTGGTGCGCGATCCCGAAACTTACGAAAAGTTTGAAGAAGTCATTCTTATCCAGACGACGCGGCTTGCTGCCGAGCTCGATTATGGGCGCGAGCTTGTGGCCGATTTGAAAAATGACCCGCTTATTGGCGAATTTGCCAACCAATTGAAATTCTATCCAATGACCACGCGCGAACATTCCGACCATATGGGGCGGATAACAGATGCGATATATAGCGGTGCGTTTTTTGAATGGACAGGACTTGCAAAAATCAATCCCGAAACCGACCGCGCCATGATTTGCGGCTCAATGGCAATGCTGAAAGATTGTGCAAAAATGTGCCGCAAATTCGGCCTTGTCGAAGGAGCCAACAATGCTCCTGCTACCTATGTGGTTGAACGCGCTTTTGTCGACTGACAACGCCGCCCGGATAATTTTTTGCCGCAGTTACCGCAGTTTTAGCGGCAAAATCATTAGGCAGAAAGTTTTGTCGCATCGTTTGCAAGTTCGGTTATAGCGGCAAAATCACCGGCATCAACAAGTTCTTTAGGCGCAACCCACGAGCCGCCAATGGCAATGACATTGGGCAATTTCAGCCACTCGGCAGCATTTTTTTGCGAGATACCGCCGGTTGGACAAAATTTGATATCGGCAAAGGGCGAGGCGAGTGATTTGACAAAATTAATACCACCAGCAGCCATAGCGGGAAAAAACTTCAAACATTGATAGCCTTCTTCCAAAGCTCCCATCAATTCACTCGGGGTGATCGCACCGGGAAGAAGCGGTATATCGCTTTCATCGGCAACGTCAATCAGTTCGCCGGTCAAGCCCGGGCTGACGATAAATTTTGCCCCCGCATTTTCGGCCGCTTCAAAATGATTGCCATTTAAAATGGTTCCCGCACCCACTATCGCGTCGGGCACATCTTCGCAAATGGCCTGAATTGCATCAAGGGCCGCGGATGTGCGCAAAGTAATTTCAATGGCTTTGAGGCCACCTGCAACAAGAGCGCGGGCAACAGGCACCGCATCGCCCCATTTGTCGATAATCAGAACGGGAATAACACTTTGTTGAAGTAGAATAGGCAAAAGGCGTTCGGTTTTCTGGCTCATCAGTTTTCTCCGCAAAGCAATTTTTATGTTATAAACATTGGAAAGCCGTTAGAAAAGGGTTGGCGTGGCGGTTTGGGCAACGGCCCAATCAATAGCACCAAATGGCGCCGTTAACAAAATCGTAAATTGGCAAAAAAAGCAAACAGGCAATTGACTGGCGAGCAATAACAAAAGACCTTCGCCGCTACTATCGCACGTGCTTGCAAAATCGGCATGGCGCGCTAATTGGCCTTTTTGAAGAAGCGGGAAAGCTATTAAGGAGAAAGTCATGATTGACGCCAAAAAAATTCTTGCAGATTTGCTGCAACCCAACAATTCCGCTTCATCGGAAAACGAAAATAAAACAACATCGACACTTTCGGGGGCCAATTTTTCAATCAATGACATTTTAGGCGGACTTTTTGGTGGCAATGAAAAAGGCAATATGCTTGAAGGCTTTATTAAAGGCGGCGGTTTGGCGGCCGTTGCAAGCGTTGCTTTCAACGCTTTGAAGAGCTTTCAAAACCACGAAGCCTCGGCTGATTCAAAGCTTGATTTGACCGAAATCGGCCAAACAGGAAGTGAACACAATGGCGACTTTGCTTTGACGCTGGTTCGCTCCATGATCGCGGCGGCCAAAGCGGATGGACGCATTGATGACAAGGAACGTACCCTCATACAAAATAAAATAGCCGATTGTCGACTTGATAAAAAAACAACAGCCTTTTTAACGGATGAATTGAATAAGCCCGTTGATATCAATAATCTTGTCAGCAACGTCAATAGCGACGAACAGAAGGCAGAACTTTACGTTGCCTCCCGCATGACGCTTGATCCGCAAAATCCTCAAAACCGCCAATATCTCGATAATCTGAGGCAAAAATTGGGTCTTCCGGAAAGTTTCAATCAACATATCGAACAGGCAATCATAACATTTTTGCGGTAGTTTTTTTAATGGCGGGCATCGGCTGCAATAGGTCGACAGCTTTATTGCTGTTGTTTGCGGCTGCCCTGAAAAGCCTATTTCAAAGAACAACCAGTATTTATATGGCGGCTTCGGCGAATTATTTGTCTTAAAAGTAAAACAAATAATTTGTCTTAAATGTAAAAAAAATATTGAAAGCCAAATCAGTTGCGCCTATATGCATCTTTGCCCAAAGTCGCACGTGCCTGTGGGTGTCCGCCGGTCCTCGAATGGTGAGA
>NZ_CALYQK010000101.1 GCF_945285465.1 uncultured Bartonella sp.
TGGCGGGTTTTTTCGTGCCATCATTTTTATGGCTTTGAGTGTCAGCCCCGGGGCCGCCCATGGCGTTGTGTAGCCAAACGAAACCTGCCCGGCATTGGCATAGCTTGTTTCCAGTGCCGGGCCATTTTCGCGGTCAATGACTGTCACTTCATGGCCTGCTTTGTTGAGGTACCATGCCGACGTGACACCAACAACACCGCTTCCCAAAACAAGTATTTTCATTTTGCATCCCCTTTATTATGTTTTAGATAAATGCGTTCATAACGGTGGCTTAGCGATGTCAGAATTTCATAAGCAATGGTACCGGCATCGCGGGCAACATTTTCAAGTGATTGGTGTTTGCCGATAAGTTCGACAAAATCGCCCGGCTTTGGCGCGTTTTCGCCAAGATCGGTTGTATCAAGGGTAATGGAATCCATCGACACGCGCCCGATAATGGCAAGGCGTTTGCCGTTGAAAAAGACAGAGCCTTTGTTGCCGAGTGCTCTTAGCCACCCGTCAGCATAACCAACCGATATTGTCGTGATTGTGCTGTCGCGTCTGGTTCTAAATGTTCCGCCATAACCGATTGATACCCCCTGTTTTACGTGACGGCTCTGGATAACGCGCGCCTGAAGCTGCAAAACCGGTTTGATTGTCGTTTGACTTTTCCCAAGCGGGTCAACGCCATAAAGGGCAATGCCCGGACGCACCATGTCAAAATGATAATCACCACCTAAAAAGATACCGCCCGAGGCCGAAAACGCAACTTTGCAGGGCGGCAGTTTTAAAAGAGCCTTTTTCATCGCAACAAGCTGGGCCGGATTTTTCGCACTTTTTTCTTCATCGCTCATGGCAAGGTGGCTGATGGCCAGTTTTATATCGGCATCATGAAAAACAGACGGGTCGTCAATAAGGTTTTGCAACTCGTTTTCGTCAAGCCCCAACCGGCTCATACCGGTATCAATTTGCACAATTGCGCCAAGACGTTCTGTTTGGCGGCGGCAAAGCTGTTGCCAGCGCAAAATCGCATCCCAAGAATTGAGAACCGGAATAATCTTTGCTTGCGCCGCCATTTCTTCGGCACCGGGAAGAATGCCGTTGAGCACGGCAATTTCAGCATCCTTTGCCAATACTTTTTGCAGTTCAAAGGCCTCGACAAGCTCGGCAACAAAGAAAAAGCGGCAACCGGCGTCATAAAGGGCAGGGGCGACATGCTTTGCCCCCAATCCATAGGCATCGGCTTTGACAATGGCCGAACATTGTGCCGGTGTAACCATAGCCACCAGAGTTCGATAATTTTCGACAATGGCATCAAGGTCGATAGTCAGAGTTGCACCATAAGCCAGAGTTGACCGCTTGTTATCTGTTTGGATATCACCCATTTAACCATCCCGTTGTTTTGCCGGTTCTACGATTTTTCTTCAGGCTTTATACCCATTTCCCCTTCGGTACTACGACGATTTTATTGTGATTATCATATGTGAAGACCATTCGAATGTTGTATCTATTTTTGAAATAATATAGATATTTTTCGTTGAATATTGAGTTTTAAGCCAATAAAATGAAATATTATGCAAAATCTTGATGCCATTGACCGCAATATTATTCGCCTGCTGCGTCGTGACGGGCGCATCACCAATGCGCATCTTGCCGCGGAAGTGGGACTTTCGCCTTCGGCCTGTTTGCGGCGTGTAAGCCTGTTGGAACAAAGTGGCATTATTCGGGGCTATACCGCAATTCTAGGAAATATCGAAGGCGAAGACCGCCTGATTGCCATTATCCGGATTACGCTCGAAAAACAGACGGAAGAATATTTGAACCGGTTTGAGGCGGCAGTGCGCCGCCACCCCGAAATCAAGGAATGTTATCTGATGACGGGGGATGCCGATTATTGGTTAAGAGCAGAGGCAGAAAATGCAGCTGCTTATGAAACCATTCACAAAGAAATATTGTCGCGTCTTCCCGGTGTGGCGCGCATCCATTCGAGCTTTTCTATCCGCTCTGTGCTGACACAGCGCTAGGGGTGGTTTGCAACAAAACCGGTTGCAAGAATCTTCTTCACTTTGAACCGTTTAAAAACCGGCAAGCAAGTGGTTTTTTGAAAAAATTACCGGACCATATGTATGGTCCGGCATTATTATTTAATGTTTCGCACTCAAAGGCCGGTAATCGTAAAGCACCTCGTGGGTCAAATCGGCAATTTTCTTCTTGCCACAAAGTGCCATGGAAATATCAAGCTCGTTGCGAATGATTTCCAATGCTTTGGTGACCCCTTCTTTGCCCATGGCACCAAGACCATAAAGGAAAGGCCGGCCGATAAAGGTTCCTTTGGCACCAAACGCTAAAGCTTTCAACACATCCTGGCCGGAACGGATACCGCCGTCAATATGGATTTCTATTTTGTCGCCCACCGCATCGACAATCTCGGGTAAAACCGAAATTGTTGATGGTGCGCCATCAAGCTGGCGGCCACCATGATTGGAAACCAGAATGGCATCGGCTCCGCTTTTTGCTGCCATTTTGGCATCTTCAACATCGAGAATGCCCTTCAGAATAAGTTTGCCGCCCCAGATTTTCTTGATCCATTCGACATCGTTCCAATTGAGTTTCGGATCAAATTGCGAAGCGGTCCATAAACTCAATGATGAAAGGTCGGTAACGTTTTTGGCGTGTCCGGCGATGTTGCGAAAGGTACGTTTGTCGGTCTGCAACATTTCCAGGCACCATTGCGGGCAGGTCATCATCTGCCACAGATTTTTCAAGGTAAACTTCGGCGGGGCAGACAGGTTGTTGCGAATATCCTTGTGGCGTTGTCCCAAAATCTGCAGATCGAGTGTCAACACCAATGCCCCGCATTTGGCAGCTTTGGCGCGGTTGATAAGGTCGGCAATGAAGTCACGGTCTTTCATCACATAAAGCTGGAACCAGAACGGTTTTTTTGTAACCGAGGCAACATCCTCAATCGAACAAATACTCATTGTTGAAAGTGTAAACGGCACACCGAATTCTTCGGCAGCCTGTGCGGCAAGCATTTCACCATTGGCGTGCTGCATACCGGTCAAACCGGTTGGCGACAAGGCAACCGGCATAGCAACTTTCTGGCCAATCATTTGGCTTTCCAGCGACCGGTTGGTCATGTCAACCAGAACGCGCTGACGCAATTTGATTTTCTTGAAGTCTTCTTCATTGGCATGGTAGGTGCTTTCTGTCCACGAACCGGAATCGGCATAGTCAAAAAACATCTTCGGCACACGCCGTTTGGCAATTTTTTTAAGATCGTTGATCTCGAGTATTTTACGCATATCAAATCTCATTGTTTTTTTTGCTATGTTTAGTACCCTTACCGGCCAATAAAAAGGATTTTCTTCTATTTCTCCAAATTGTTACTGGCACGCTTTGCACAAAAGCGCCGCTTGCTTTATTCCGGCAAGTAAAAATCTACAATGTTTTGAACGCGCTACGGGAAGCATTTGCGGTTTGCGAAAAGCAGTTTTTGCAAAAATAGCGGTTAACGACAATTGTGCGAACCAGCCAGATCTTCGAGAATCGGGCAATCAGGCCGATCATCGCCATGACAATGGGTAACAAGTTGATTGAGCGTATCGACCATGGCTTGCAAAGAGGCCATTTTTTCTTTTAACGCTTGAATGTGGGAAAGAGCAAGTTTTTTTACTTCTTTTGACGTCCGGCTATGGTCCTGCCAAAGTCCCAACAAAATGCGGATATCATCGGTCGAAAAACCAAGAGCACGAGACCGGCGCACAAAGCGCAAGGTTGCAAGATCATCGCCGCTATAGACACGATAGCCGCTTTGGCTACGATGAGCGGGCGCAATCAGCCCGATTTCTTCATAATGGCGGATCATTTTTGCCGTTAAACCGGATTTTTTTGCTGCTTCACCAATATTCATTTTTTCCAACCGTGCTATCTCGTTGTAAAACCGTCATATCTTGCTGAAAATTTGTTCTGTGCAACTTTTGCTCTACGTTTTCGATACTATAATTCATGTAGTAAAACCGGCAAGCTTTTCCTCATCATGCGCTATCGTTGCCACAAGGGGCAATAAAATGCCGCTTTGTTGGTGGATAAACGCCCGAGTCCGGCAAACAGGCTTGACCTTTCCCCGTCAATCTACAACTAACATCTAGGCAAAGATGTTTTCTCACAGCCTTTGATATGGCTTGATAGTGCCGGAAAAAACAATGGAAAATCAACAACCGTCAAAAAAATCGGGTGATCTCGTTTTCGAGATCGATGATCGCCCGCATGCTCCTGTTGCATTTCTTGCAGCATTACAACATTTGCTGGCCATTATTGTGCCCATAATTACACCGGGTTTTATCATTTGCAGTGCTGCCGGTGTGTCGCCACAAGATACGGCAATGGTCTTGTCGATGTCGCTGGTGATATCCGGTATTGCTACCTTTGTGCAATGTCGAAAAATTGGCCCCTTCGGTGCCGGTTTGCTCATTGTGCAGGGAACAAGTTTCAATTTCGTCGGGCCGCTTTCGGCCGGTTCGGCAGCGATGGTGGCAAGTGGCGTTCCGGCCCAACAGGTGATGGCGGCTGTTTTTGGCGTGGTGATTGCCGGTTCGTTTATCGAAATGTCGGTTTCGCGCATTCTTCCCTTTATTAGTCGCATGATTACGCCGCTTGTCACCGGCATCGTGGTTTTGTTGATCGGCCTTACACTTATCAAGGAAGGGCTGGTCAGTATGGGTGGCGGTTATGCGTCGATGGGCGACAATGCAAGTTTTGCCAGCCCGCAGAATCTAATCTTATCCTGTAGCGTCTTTGCGCTTATTATTGTCTTAAACCGTGTCAACATTACTTGGGTGCGCTCGAGTGCTATTATTCTGGCGCTTGCTGTCGGCTATATCATGGCTGCTTTTATGGGCAGGCTTGATTTTTCCGGTTTTGAACATTCGGCGCTTTTTGCTTTGCCGCGGCCGCTCCATTTTGGCCTGTCATTTTCATGGTCGCTGTTTGTTCCGTTGATTATCATTTATCTCGTGACATCTCTGGAAGCGGTCGGCGATATTACCGCAACAAGCAAAATTTCAGGCGAGCCGGTTTCCGGCTCGTCGTGGATGAAACGGATTAAAGGCGGAGTGCTTGTCAATGGTGCCAATTCGTTGCTTGCCGGTTTTTTTAACACTTTTCCCAGTTCGGTTTTTGCCCAGAACAACGGGATTATCCAGTTAACCGGTGTCGCAAGCCGTTATATCGGCTTGTGGATTGCCGGC
>NZ_CALYQK010000102.1 GCF_945285465.1 uncultured Bartonella sp.
CAACGATATTCTGAACGGCACTAAAATAATAGATCATGTCTTTGCCCAAATAGGGAGTATATAGTCTGCCAGAACCGTTTTCGATGAAACAGCCGGTCATCTTTTACCGGTTTCTAATTATACCGATCGACAGGTTAATTGCAGTAGAGTGTTTTAGAAATAGCGAGCTATAATTTTGATGTTAGCTTCCAACCTCGCGATGTTAAATGTTCTTGCGGGCGAAAACGCGCTTTATAGCTCATTTTTTGTGAATCTTTGATCCAATAACCGAGATAGACATAAGGTAAATTCATTTTCTTTGCTCGACGGATATGATCAAGAATAACAAAAACACCGAGAGAAGAATGTTCTTCTTTAGGCGCAAAGAACGAATAGACCATAGACAAGCCGTCATCCACCACATCTGTTAAAACGGCTGCGACAAGTGGCGGAGCGGGATGTTTATGCGGATCTGCCGAACAAGGTAACCTGTATTCGACAATATTGGTTTCAACGGCCGTATCTTCGACCATCATCTGGTAATCGTGAAACACCATACCACCCATACCGCCATCCGTATGGCGTTTTTTAAGATAATGTTTAAACAATAAATATTGCTCGATTGTCGCTTTTGGCGAACAAACTTGGCTGACAAGGTTGGAATTTTTCCGCAATACACGTTTCATTGTACGATCCGGTACAAAATCGTTCACAACAAGACGCACCGAAACACAAGCTGCACATCCGTCACAAATCGGACGATATGCTATATTTTGAGAACGCCGAAACCCATTTTCTGTAAGAACGGTATTTCGTTCGTTGGCAAATTGACCTGTGAGGTAAGTAAACACTTTCCGTTCGTAACGCTCTGTCAGATAAGGGCAGGGCGCTGGCGCAGTTAAAAAAAACTGTGGTTCAACTCTCTTACTATCGGTCATATAATTTGCATAACAAAATACTAAAGATGATCAGCCAAACTCCATAACGAAAACAAAATAAGCTAACTTCATATATATTCACGTAAATTCGTGTGATTTTCCAACTTAAACAGCTACACCAAATAGATCATAATCGTCCGACCGTTCAATTTTTACAGTAACGATTTCACCGGCTCTGACCGGTCGCCGCGAATTGATATGTACGGTGCCATCAACTTCCGGAGCATCATATTTCGAGCGCCCCAAACCGCTATGGCCATGGCTCTCGTCGACAAGCACCGGCAAACGTTTTCCGATTTTTTTCTTTAACAATTGTCCGGAAATATTTTTTTGATGAGCCATAAAACGGTGCCAGCGGTTTTCTTTCACTTCGTCCGGTACAATATCCAATCCCAAGCTATTTGCCGCAGCCCCCTTTACTGCTTCATACTTGAAACAGCCCGCCCGATCAATCTTCATTTCATTCAACCAATCCAGCAGAATATCAAAGTCTTCTTCGGTTTCTCCGGGAAAACCAACGATAAAAGTCGATCTCAATGCAAGATCAGGACAGATAGTGCGCCATTTTTCAATGCGTCGATTGATTTTTTCCAAATGGGCAGGGCGCTTCATGTTACGAAGAACACTGGGCGAGGCATGTTGAAACGGAATATCCAAATAGGGAAGAATTTTTCCTTCAGCCATCAACTCGATAACATCGTCAACATGCGGGTAGGGATAGACATAATGCAGACGCACCCAAACTCCCATATTCCCAAGTTCTTTTGCTATGTCATAAAAACGCGCCCGGACAGAGCGATCTTTCCACATAGTTTCACTATATTTCAAGTCAAGACCATAAGCACTTGTGTCCTGAGAAATGACGAGTAGTTCCTTTACCCCTGCATTTACCAATTTCTCCGCCTCTCTTAGCACATCGCAGGCAGGACGCGAAACAAGATTACCCCGCAATTCCGGGATAATGCAAAAGCTGCAATGGTTGGAACATCCCTCCGATATTTTTAAATAGGCATAATGGCGCGGTGTCAGGCGGATTCCCTGCGGCGGTACCAAATCTATAAATGGGTCGTGAACCGGCGGGGCAGCTTTATGGACTGCTTCTATAACACTTTCATAAGCTTGAGGTCCGGTAACGGCCAAAACATTTGGATAAGCTTTGGTTACGACATCCGGTTTGGCACCCAAACAACCTGTTACAATGACTTTACCATTTTTTTTTAACGCATCGCCAATATTGACAAGCGATTCATCACGTGCGGAATCAATAAAGCCACATGTATTGACGATTACCAAATCGGCACCATCATGTTTACGGGCTATTTCATAACCTTCCGCACGTAATTGTGTGATAATACGTTCAGAATCAACCAGTGCTTTAGGGCAGCCTAAAGAAACAAAACTAATACGTGGGGCTTGCATGTTTTTTTCCAAAAAAGCGCAAATAATTAAATTTCATGCCCGTTGACCTAAATCATTTTAACAAAAATACAAGTCCGTTACTGCTATAACAGCACATAAGTTATATGACAGCTCGAAATGACGTTAGCAGCACCATTCATCCGGTAAAAACTCGATAAAAAACACAGTCGAATAACATTGAATAGACCCGCTAGTGTGCTTTTAAAAAATCTGCACACCACAGATTAACCAACAAATTCTGACGGAAAAATAAGTTTCAATATGCTATTTTGTGCCATAATAGATCAATATCGTCTTATCAATCCGACCAGTTTTCCTTGTATCTTGATACGGTCGGGCCCGAATATTCGGGTTTCAAATTCAGGATTGGCAGCCTCTAAAGCGATCGAACCGCCTTTACGGCGATAGCGCTTTAATGTTGCCTCTTCATTATCTACCAGTGCAACTATAATTTCACCCGGATTGGCCGTGTCTCCACGCTTAATGATGACTGTGTCACCATCAAAGATGCCTACACCTATCATTGAGTCACCTTTGACTTCGAGAGCGTAATGTTCACCACTTCCAACCATATCTGGCGGCAAGAAAAGCATGTTGGTCTGGTTTTGAATGGCCGAAATCGGCACACCGGCCGCAATACGCCCCATAACCGGAATATTTACATTTGCCGCTTGCTCAATTTCGCTACTGGATACTTCGCCGGCACTAAAATTTCTAAATGACCTGCTTTGCCTGCGATCAACGACATTTGAATAAAAATCTGGTTCCGCCGCTTTATCTGCTTCTGTGGCAATAGGCGAAATCGACATGGATTCAGGTAGTTTCAAAACCTCGAGCGCACGGGCCCTATTTGGTAGCCGCCGAATGAACCCACGTTCTTCCAATGCGGTAATTAACCGGTGAATCCCCGATTTGGATGCGAGATTCAAAGCTTCCTTCATTTCGTCAAAAGAGGGGGGGATGCCAGTTTTTGTAAGCCGATCATGAATAAACAAAAGCAACTCATACTGCTTGCGGGTCAACATACAACTCTCCATAAACCGAATCGACAAAACAAAACCAGAACAAACACTATATGTTCTGTTAATGTTCTACAAGTGTTTTTCAGTGGTTTAATAACGTCCGGCTTGAACTTTTAAATCTCGCTTTTTTTGATGGCAGCTTGCGGGAAGCTTTCATGGAATTAATCAATTTGATTTGTTGCTTTGTTTCTGAAAACAAAACAAACGGATGTTGGGGTATTTGGTCGGCTTTAAATTATTTAATACAGCTTTTGATTACCTCTCATAACGGTAGATTGAGATTTACAAAACCAGAGACATTTTTAAAAAGAAAATCACCGGCAGAACATCGTTGCAAAAACATGGCGCGAGACCTCATGCAGTATCATTTGTTAAACTCGGTATATCATATGGTTTGGTTGGCGGGTAGACGGATAACTAAATACAAACGTCCTGCAACCAGCGTGTTTCATATTAAGGCAAAGGTTTGAACAATATGATTTAGCGATCTATGGTCACATGATAACCGAAAAAAGTTCCATAATATATCTTATGCAATTATTTTTTGCTCCTTATGCGCTGCGAAAACGAGTTATCATTCCTCTGATGCCGATCGTTTTTTTTCAGTAATTTCGTTCATTATTGAAAGGCAACCAACAATAAGAGCATGAATACCCATAGCATATTCATCAGCTATGCCATAAATGCCAAAGTTTGATTGATAACGCGTTTGATCCTTTTCATCCGTATTATCGGGTAAAACGCTATCGGCTACCGAAAGCGTATGATAGGAAATGGTGAACCCCAGCCAATGGGCTTGAATCAAAGGCAACTTATAGTGCTTTGCTAGTTTTTTCTGGTGGTCAGCAATGCGTTGTTCAATTGCTGGCGTAATCATATCGCGGCGCAACAAATATGGTGTGATCCCGGCGTGTGTTTCAACGAGATTCCACATCGATGCAGCTAGTTTTATAAGATAGTCTCTTAGCGTACAGCCAGCATCCATTTCTGGCAATTCCCAGCGCAGAAAGATGGTTTCTGCTACGAGCGTTTTTAACGCATCAAGTCCGTTGACGTGGTTATAAAGTGCCATATGACTGACACCCAGTTTTTCCGCAACGCCGACAAAAGTAATGCTGGGCAATCCAATTTTAATACTCGTTTCCAATATTTTTTCGCGTGTAATAGTGGGCGGCCTACCCCGTAAGTTCTTTTTTGGTGTTTTGATCATCGCTGCCCTATGCGCGTTCTAACGACTAAGCGTAAACTTTTTGAAGAACCAATATCACAAAACCGTCATCAGCACAATTAAAGCAAGTTTTGCAATTGTTGTTTTCAATTTTAGATATTACACACTTTAAACGACTGCAGGTCGACAGAACAGCCAATAAATTTTACAACGCGCTTTCAAGAGCTTTATTCAATTTTCGTTTGAAGGACGTTTCTGGTTGTCTTGCATATTGAAAGAAAAAGAATGAGTGGCCAAGCTGCTAATTTAAATATTTTATTGGCCGATAGTGAGCTTTATAGTGAATACAGAAAAAGGCCAAAGAAATTCAATTTCTGTGGCCGTTGGTAAACGATATAGGCGATGAAACAATTGTTTCAGTCTTAACTAGAATTTTGTTTTCAAGCCAACCCCAAACGATCGCGGTTCAGTCATATAG
>NZ_CALYQK010000103.1 GCF_945285465.1 uncultured Bartonella sp.
AGGCTCTATCCGATCAGGACATCGAGGATATCATGATCACCATAAACACAACGCCCGCGAAAATGCCTCAACTTCAAAACGCCATTTCAGTCCTTTATGGAAAACCTTGGAACCGATATCAAATTATGCTTTAAATAAACACTGTTGCACTTCACGTGTGAATCTACCAAACGTGAACAGAAATCAGCTGTTCTGACCAAAGCACAATCAATTTTTAAAATCAACCGGTGACTATACGAAAAAGCGCACCTGCTTTTGGGTGCGCTCCTGTCAGAAAATGCCCGGCGAAATACTAAGAAAGTTGGACAGTCTTTACCCACCCATAAGGATCTTTAGCGTTGCCTATCTGGATATCAACGAGCTGTTTGCGAAGTTGTGCCGTTATTTCACCACCATCACCATTGCCGATGATTGTCTCGCCATCACTATATTTGAATGCTCCGATAGGCGCTATAACGGCAGCTGTGCCACAAGCAAATACTTCTTTTAGACGGCCACTAGCTGCGTCTCTTTTCAGTTCGTCAAACGAATAGGAACACTCTTCAACATTCATCCCGTTATCTTTGGCTAATTGTAAAATTGATTTGCGGGTAATGCCATGCAAAATCGTACCATCGAGCTTTGGCGTAATCAGCCGGTTACCGTCCATGATAAAACAAACATTCATACCGCCCAGTTCTTCAATCCATTTATGTTCGACAACATCAAGAAAAAGCACCTGATCGCAACCATTTTTTTCAGCATTGACTTGCGCCAGCAAACTGGACGCATAATTGCCACCGCATTTTGCTTCGCCTGTGCCACCCGGGCCTGCACGACTATATTCGGTATCGAGCCAAACACTGACAGGTTTGGTCGCACCACCTTTAAAGTATGACCCTACCGGCGAGGCAATAACACAAAATATATATTCATTCGCCGGATGAACTCCTAAAAAGAGTTCATTGGCAAACATAAAGGGGCGTAGATACAAGCTTGAATTCGGCGTATCCGGTATCCAGTTCTGGTCAGTTCGCACAAGTTCATTGATTGCGGCAACAAAGACCTCATTTTCTAATGCAGGCATGGCCAATCTGTCAGCCGATTTGCTAAAACGTTTGGCGTTTTCTTCGGGACGGAAAAGGAGAACGCGGCCATTATGGGCACGATAGGCTTTTAAGCCTTCAAATATCTCTTGACCATAATGTAAAACGGCACTGGCCGGATCAATTTCAAACGGTCTACGGGCAGTAATTTTAGCATCATGCCATCCTTTTCCCGACGACCACTGTATCACAGCCATATGGTCGGTAAAAATGCGTCCAAATCCCGGATTTTTCAATAGTTCAGCGCGTTTTTCCGGGCTAACGGATTTGGGATTTTTTTCTATTTTGAATGGAAGAACAGAACTGGAACCGGTCATGACAATTACCTTTTAATATGCATTCTTTCTTATTGCTTATCTTTGGATGCTTAATAATGCAGACATAGCAATAAGATATCAACATTAAAGTTTGTTCGCTATCAGTGTCAACGATTTTACAAAAACTTTACTAGCAGAGAACAACATTTTGAAACTCGTTTATTCTTTTATGTTTAGTTCAGAAAGTTAAAAGCGAAATCGTTTTTTGTAAGCGTTGAAAAAAATCAAAAATAAATGTGGCAAGGAAGTTCGTTGCGCTGTTACCATTAAGGCCAGTCGCGAAACCAAGGATAACATAGTTGTTTTTCGGCTTGTTTTAAATTCCATAATTTTTCTTTAACGCAGACAAAAGCTTCTGTTGCGATTGGAACACAAAAAAAACCAATGCGTTTATTCGATATTGGGGAGGGTGAAGCTTTCATGAAGATTTTGAACAATAAACATTTTTGAAAGGGCGTATTTCGACGACCTAATTCAAGTTAAAAAAGTAGAGAGGATCAATTGATGAACAGACGTCATTTTTTAAAAATGATGCATAATAATTATAAATGTTCGAAGTATAGTTCTGTAGCGCAAGTCATCGTCTCTTTTTGTTTGTCAGCATTGTTCACATGGGGATTATTGCTGATCGTTGTTCCAGTCGTTTGAGAAGACAAAAGCTGTTACTTAATAATAAATTCGCTCATCAAATGGAAAACGCGATACAAGCAATTGCACAAAAGTTAAACTTTTGGTTCTGGTACGACTCTTGTTGCAATTGCTTTTTGCCAACACCAAAGGACGCTTTTGGTTATTTTCCAATAAAGCAACTTCCATTATTGCTCTTTATACGTTCGCAAAGGCCAATTGCATTGTCACGCGGGCCAACCTGTATTCTGACACGGTAATAAGTGCCTTTTCCAGGAATGGCAGCAGGTTGAATAGACAAAGGCAAATTTCCGATGACAGAACCTAATTGGCTTTTAGCCTTATTCATCGAAATAACAGCAGCTTCTCTGGTTGGTTGTGAGGCGATCTGCACATAATAACCACCAGAACCGGCATTATTGGCCACGACTGGCGCGGCATTTCGTTCACCAACAGCAGATGAAGTGGTTGCAGAAGGAGCCGAAGCAATTGCTGTGCTGCTTTGAGAAGATGATCCTGCTGTTTTCACCGAGCCGGCTGGCGGCCGTTTGGTTTGCGGAGTTATGACTGTATCAAGACCGGCAATATTGGGTTTGATATTGTTAACACCCCCACTTTCGGAAGTGCTTTGGTGTGACTTGGCATCATCATTGATAATCTTTGCAAGTTCGGAATCGTCATCGGATGTTTTGATATCTTCACTAGTTTTGCCATTTGTTGACGAGGTTTGTTTTTGTCCTCCGGATGCGTCCACACTATTGAAAGAATCACTTGCGGAGGAAGTTTCATTCTCAGCCGATTTAGTGGCTGGGTTGGACTTGCCGCTAGGTATGATAGATCCGTCAGGGTTAACCACAACCGATTGCACCTCTCTTGTCGGGACGGTGTGGTTGGAAGCGGCGGCAATAGCATCGTCAACATTTGACGGATCGGTATACGAATCGGCTCCGTCACGACTTTGATCATTCAGTGCATTTAAATCCTCCGGCGTTTCGGAGTGGTCCACAAGCTTTTCCTGCGTGTTTTTGGCCTCGGCATCAGTTCCATTTGCCTGTTTATATACATCCTGATTGTTTTGTGTATCAACATTGGGATTGTTTGCATCAGCTTGAACCTTATATGGAGCGTTGTCAGCGTGAATAACTGTTGACGCACCGTTTTCATGGGAGGGTGCAAAATATTTGGTAGCTGCATATCCTCCGCCCAGCACGACAAACAAAATTATTCCCCAGATGCCGAGTTTTTTTGTCCATGATTTTTGCTGATTACGTATTGGTATAGCTGTTATTTCATCAGCGTTTTCATAGCCATTTGGTCCGTTTTGGCTATAAGAGTCATAAAATCCGCTCATGCCATATTCTTGTTGCACGGACACCTGATCGCTATTTGAAGGGGGTTGTTTGGGATTATATCCCGTTTGCGTATAAGAATCTGTATAAAATTCTTCTTGTTCCGACCATTCCGGATTTTGTTGTTGTTTGTTGCCAACGCTAAATACGTCGGCAAATTCATTTTCCAAAGTATCACCTTGAGGAGTTGTTTCCTCCGTGGGATAGGGAATTTCCGGCACATCTACCGGGTGGGTTGTTTCGACAATTTCATCGGCGAATTTATAGGTATCCACATCAGGGGGAAGATTGGTTTGGTTACCGCCGACAGGAGCATCACCAGTACTATTTTCCGGCAGATGTTGGTTATCAAAAACGTAACTAGCTGATTGCTGTTCGGGTTGTGTGTTTTCCTGCTGATTCCCGAAAACGGATGCCGAGTGACCTTGTGACATAAAATCACCAATGCTTTGGTGGTCATTGTCGTCGGAAAGAGGGGGGAACGCCGAGTTTCTTTCCCGATAATTAAAATCGTCTGTCGGAATTTGCTGATTATCAAAGTAGTGTTGGTCCGAAACGCCACTGGATCGGGATAAATTTCTGGTCACGGTTTCATCACCGGCTAGGTTATTAACGCCGAACGCATAGCTTGTTCCAACATTCAACTGTTGTCTGACAGGCGTTCCAGCAGGGTTATGCGGGGGATTAGGTTTTGTCATCTGAACATTTGCAAATACGTCATCAAACCCATAGGGGTCATCATCATTCAATAAATCGCTACTTAACTCGGTTTTTGGGCCTGTCCGGGGTGGGTAAGGTGTGGATGTCGGGTTATTTATCACGTCGTTTTCATTTGAAATTTTTGCTTGATGCAATGTTTCCGAGAAAAACGCCTCCGAGTTAGCTTGCGGTGTCTTGCTAGAATACTCTGTAACCAAATCAAGATTGCGCGTTTGATCGGCAAGATCGGAATGATCAACCGTTGATTGAGATGCGCTTAGTTGTTCGGACACACCGACGTCTTGTGGTATGGCGCTTGAATATCCATTTGCGTTATTCGTCGGCGAAACAGTATATTCGTCGTTTAACAACGGATCATTAACCAGCAGATTTTCGAGCTCTTTATCAAAACCGGTTTCATCGAAAAACGGTTCTTGCTGTGTTTGATTTCTTTCAACCGGTTGCGACGTTTCCAGAGAGAAAGGTTCACTTGATACTGATTCATCATTTGTTTCAGTCGTCGAAAGTTGAACAGACTGTTGCAAATTTTGTTGCGGGTTCTGCGAATAAAATTCAGGCCCGTTTTGTTCCGGAAACCGGTCGGGCGCAAAATTCAAATCTTGATTGGGGTGCTGATCCTGTTGCCTGTTATAATTTTCTGAAAAATCATGTTGTGAGGCAGAAAAGTTTTCTTCACCATAATTTATATCGGCATAGTTTGTATCAGCTGGCATTTCGGCCGGATGGGACGGTGCCTGATAGAAAGGCGCATTTGAAGCCTGTTCTGCGGCTTGATAATCGTCTGGCCTCTGAGAAGAGGTTTGTTCGGCAGACTGTTGCAAATTTTGTTGCGGGTTCTGCGAATAAAATTCAGGCCCGTTTTGTTCCGGAAACCGGTCGGGCGCAAAATTCA
>NZ_CALYQK010000104.1 GCF_945285465.1 uncultured Bartonella sp.
TCTTTACTATACAGGTAAGAATCATAAAATCGGTGAAACGCAGGATGGTGCTTCAACCATGGACTGGATGGAACAAGAACAGGAACGTGGTATTACTATTACGTCGGCAGCAACGACGACCTTCTGGAAAGGTCGTGACGGCAAGAAGCGGCGTTTTAATATTATTGACACACCTGGTCACGTTGACTTTACTATTGAAGTCGAGCGTTCATTGCGTGTTCTTGATGGAGCAATTGCACTTCTTGATGCAAATGCCGGCGTGGAACCCCAAACGGAAACTGTCTGGCGTCAGGCAGAAAAATATCATGTACCGAGGATGGTGTTTGTCAACAAGATGGACAAAATCGGTGCAGATTTTTATCGCAGCGTTGAAATGGTTGGTAGCCGGCTTGGTGCAAAGGCATTGGTTATTCAATTGCCAATCGGTGCAGAAAATGATTTTGAAGGTGTTATCGACCTCATCGAGATGAAGGCGCTGACATGGGATGGCTCGATTGGCTCGCCGACAGTTGTTGGAGAAATCCCGGCGAATTTAAAAGAAAAAGCTGAAGAATATCGCGAAAAACTGGTTGAAATGGCTGTTGAAGTCGATGAGGCGGCAACGGAAGCTTATCTTGAAGGAAAAATGCCGACAAACGAACAGTTGATGGCGTTGATTCGTAAAGGGACTTGCGCGGTTGAATTTCATCCGATTCTTTGTGGTTCCGCTTTCAAGAATAAAGGTGTGCAGCCGCTACTTGATGCAGTTGTTGCCTATCTTCCATCGCCAGTTGATGTTCCCGCTATTCAGGGCGTTGATGTAAAAACCGGTGAAGAAACGACACGCGAGTCGTCGGATGCGGCACCATTGTCGATGTTGGCATTCAAAATCATGAATGACCCGTTTGTTGGTTCATTGACTTTTTGTCGTATCTATTCTGGTGAATTACATAAAGGTGTTTCGCTCGAAAATACTGTCAAAGGTAAAAGAGAGCGTATTGGCCGTATGCTTCTAATGCATTCCAATTCGCGTAGCGATATTGAAGAAGCGTATGCTGGCGATATCGTCGCACTTGCCGGATTGAAGGAAACTACAACGGGTGATACTCTTTGTGATCCTTTGTATCCGGTTATTTTGGAGCGTATGGAATTTCCTGAACCGGTTATTGAAATTGCTATTGAACCGAAGACAAAAGCTGATCAGGAAAAAATGGGTATTGCTCTTAATCGGTTGGCTGCTGAAGATCCGTCATTCAGGGTGAAGTCAGACGAAGAATCCGGACAGACGATTATTGCCGGTATGGGCGAACTTCATCTTGATATTATCGTTGATCGTATGCGTCGCGAGTTCAAGGTGGAAGCCAATGTGGGGCAACCACAAGTTGCCTATCGCGAAACAATTACCAAACCGGCTGAAATTGATTACACCCACAAGAAGCAGTCTGGTGGTTCGGGGCAGTTTGCTCGCGTCAAGATTCTGTTTGAACCGCACGAAGGTGAAGGTTTTGTTTTTGAATCGAAGATCGTCGGCGGTGCTGTGCCGAAGGAGTATATTCCGGGTGTCCAGAAGGGTATTGAAAGCGTCATGGGTTCGGGCCCGCTTGCGGGCTTTCCGATGCAGGGTGTGAAAGCAACTTTGCTTGATGGTGCTTATCACGACGTGGACTCTTCTGTACTTGCGTTTGAAATTGCGGCGCGTGCAGCCTTCCGTGAAGGAGCGCAGAAAGCCGGGGCTCAGCTTCTCGAGCCGATTATGAAGGTCGAGGTTGTAACGCCTGAAGATTATGTTGGTGATGTTATTGGTGATTTGAATTCGCGTCGTGGACAGATTTCCGGTACAGAGCCTAGAGGTATTGCAACCGTTGTTGATGCCATGGTTCCGCTCGCAAACATGTTTGGCTATGTCAATAGTTTGCGGTCGATGAGTCAAGGGCGTGCTCAATATACGATGCAGTTTGATCACTATGAACCAGTGCCGACGGCAGTGGCTCAGGAAATTCAGAAAAAATTCGCGTAATCAAGCGGTTACGTATTAACTTTCAACTCAGCCCGAAGGGGCAGGAAATGGAGAGCTCAGATGGCAAAGAGCAAATTTGAACGTACGAAGCCGCATGTAAACATCGGCACGATTGGTCACGTTGACCATGGCAAGACGACGCTGACAGCAGCGATTACGAAATATTTTGGCGAGTTCAAGGCATATGACCAGATTGATGCAGCGCCGGAAGAACGTGCTCGTGGTATTACGATTTCGACAGCGCACGTAGAGTATGAGACGGAGAAGCGTCACTATGCGCACGTTGATTGCCCGGGGCATGCTGACTATGTCAAGAACATGATTACCGGGGCGGCGCAGATGGACGGGGCGATTTTGGTTGTTTCAGCCGCTGACGGCCCGATGCCGCAGACACGTGAGCACATTCTTCTTGCCCGTCAGGTTGGTGTTCCGGCGATTGTGGTTTTCTTGAACAAGGTTGATCAGGTTGATGATGAAGAGCTTCTCGAGCTTGTCGAGCTTGAAGTTCGTGAATTGTTGTCGAAATACGATTTTCCCGGCGACGAGATTCCGATTGTCAAGGGTTCGGCATTGGCTGCTCTTGAAGGGACCAATAAAGAGATTGGTGAAGATGCCATTCGTTTGTTGATGCATGAGGTTGATGATTATATTCCGACACCGGAGCGTCCGATTGACCAGCCATTTTTGATGCCGATTGAAGATGTGTTTTCAATTTCGGGTCGTGGTACGGTTGTCACGGGTCGTGTTGAGCGCGGTATTGTCAAGGTTGGCGATGAAGTCGAGATTGTTGGAATTCGTCCGACATCGAAGACAACAGTGACCGGGGTTGAAATGTTCCGCAAGCTTCTTGATGAAGGTGAAGCAGGCGACAATATTGGTGCGCTTCTTCGCGGTATTGACCGTGAGGGTGTTGAACGTGGTCAGGTTTTGGCCAAGCCCGGCAGTGTTACACCACATACGAAGTTCAAGGCAGAAGCATATATTTTGACGAAGGATGAAGGCGGTCGCCATACACCATTTTTCACCAATTACCGTCCGCAGTTCTATTTCCGTACCACCGATGTTACCGGTATTGTAACATTGCCGGAAGGGACAGAGATGGTTATGCCGGGTGATAATGTGACAATGGATGTTACACTGATTGTTCCGGTTGCGATGGAAGAAAAGCTTCGTTTTGCTATTCGTGAAGGCGGCCACACCGTTGGTGCCGGTATCGTTTCTAAAATCGTTGAATAATTTAAATTGAAATCAGACATATTATGGAATATGTCTGATTCGATTTTAGGGGTATAGCTCAGTTGGTAGAGCGGCGGTCTCCAAAACCGCAGGTCGTGGGTTCGAACCCTACTGCCCCTGCCATTTACCCTAAAAATATTAATTACGTTGTATTTTAAACTTTGGCCCGGTTTGGCTAAGACCGGGCTTTTTTGCGTTTGATATTTGCCTTTGGGAATTGTCGAAAGTGAGTTTCATACGAAATAAACAGGTTTTTCATTGAAGTGTTTGAGGATAATTTTTGGGTTATTTAATAAAAAATTCGGTAAAACCAGTGTAGATTAGGACTGCTTGCGAAAGACACCATGCGTTATGGCAATCGCTGGAATATAAAAAAGATATGAGCCGATAATGCAGTTTCTTGCTCAAGATATCTGATATTGTTCTAATGGAAAACTTTGGTGTTTTGACATGTTAGGGGTTCAATTTTTTCAAATTGTTTAGGTAGATTTTGTTTTGGAATGTTTCAAAAAATGCGGCTCGTCGGATTGAGTTGATAGGCAAAAGAAGTGTCAGCTTTTTCGGGGGGGGTGGTGAATTTTTAAAAAAATCTGAATTGCCAAAAGTGCACATAAAACATCTTTATTGTCTCTTTAGGCTTGTGTTTTTTCCGATAAGGTTTTATCTAATCTAGGCTAAGTCGTCGCGTAAGGTGGAAAAATGCCGCTTTTCGCGAATATTTGTGTGTTTATAGTTGAGTTGATGATTCGCATTTTATTCAAAAATGGTCTAGGATAAATGATGGCTGCAAAAATAAATCCCATAACCTTTTTAAAGCAGGTTCGTGCAGAAACTGCCAAGGTCACATGGCCAACGCGGCGCGAGACAACAATTTCTACTATTATGGTGCTGATGATGGCGGCATTTGCTGCAGCTTTCTTTTTCATAGCAGACCAGATTATGAATTTTGGAGTTTGGGAGAGCATTGATCTTCTAAAACGGCTTTTTAACTAATAGTTTTAAGGAAAATAACCGTGGCTGCTCGTTGGTATATTGTTCAGGCTTATTCAAACTTTGAAAAGAAAGTTGCCGAGGCCATTGATAAAGAGGCTAAGCAAAAAGGGTTGGATCATCTATTTGAAAAGATCCTTGTTCCGACAGAAAAGGTTGTTGAAGTTCGTCGTGGACGTAAGGTGGATTCAGAGCGAAAGTTTTTTCCCGGATATGTTTTGGTTCGTGCTGATTTGACAGATGACGTTTATCACCTCATTAAGAACACGCCGAAAGTTACTGGATTTTTGGGGTCAGATTCCAAGCCGGTTCCAATTTCAGATCGTGAAGCTGACCAGATTTTAAATCAGGTTCAGCAGGGGATTGAACGGCCGAAATCTTCGGTCTCGTTTGAAGTGGGTGAACAGGTTCGTGTTGCGGATGGACCATTTGCCTCCTTTAACGGTATTGTTCAGGAAGTCGAAGACGAACGGTCGCGCCTTAAGGTAGAGGTTTCGATTTTTGGACGGGCAACACCGGTTGACTTGGATTTTGGGCAGGTCGAAAAACTTTGATTTATTGGCTGGGTTTGTTTTTCTGAATAGATAAAGAAGCAATCTTGGTTAAAAATGTGGAAGGCGATTATGACTTTAGCCGGTCGTAAAAAGGCCGCACCGCTAAACTGCAAGCCGGTTCGCCGGTTGGTTAAAACGCCGAATTTCGGCATAGTATAAAAGGCAGATTATTATGGCTAAAAAAATTGCAGGCCAGCTTAAGCTGCAGGTTC
>NZ_CALYQK010000105.1 GCF_945285465.1 uncultured Bartonella sp.
CGGTGCCTTAAACCGCTCGGCCACCCCTCCAAAAAGGATGCGCCAGTCTTTACAGGGTTCTGGCTAAAGGTCAATCACCAATTTCAATTTTTTTAAACATTAGAACTAATTCATGCGTGTTCCTTTGTAGATATTCACACCCAGATCGCGTACTTTTTTACGCAATGTGTTGCGATTAAGTCCTAAAAGTTCGGCTGCCTTGATCTGGTTGCCCTTGGTTGCTGTCAAACAGGCAAGAATAAGCGGATATTCGACTTCTTCCAATACACGGTGGTAAAGTCCTGCCGGGGGTAACTCGTTGCCAAACGATGCAAAATATTTTTGCATATTGATTTCAACAGCTTCTGCTATTGTTATATTATTGCTGACAGCAAGCGGATCATAATTTCCGTGGCTGCCCATTTCATTTTTTATTTCTGTTTCGATGACATCTTTTTCAATTTGTTCTTGCGGATAGAGGGCAGCAAGGCGGCGGACCAAATTTTCAAGTTCTCTGACATTACCGGGCCAACCGTAGCGACGCAATAATTCCAGCCCTTCATTGCTGACATGTTTTAAGGGAAGTCCATCATGGGAAGCCATTTTGAAAAAATGACGCACAAGGTCGGGAATATCATCAGCCCGTTCGCGTAATGCTGGAACACGCAACGGAACAACATTGAGCCGATAAAAAAGATCTTCGCGAAATTGCCCCTGATTAATCAACTGGTGCAAATCCTTGTTCGTTGCCGCGACAATCCGGACATCTGTTTTGATTGGCGTGCGCCCTCCTACGGTCATATACTCGCCCTGTTGCAAAACGCGTAATAAACGCGTTTGGGCTTCCATTGGCATATCGCCTATTTCGTCAAGGAAAAGCGTGCCGTCGTTGGCTTGTTCAAAACGCCCGCTCGAGCGCATATTGGCACCGGTAAAGGCGCCTTTTTCATGGCCGAAAAGTTCGGATTCTATTAAATCCTTAGGGATCGCCGCCATGTTGATGGCAACAAACGGCCCTTTGCGGCGGCGCCCGTATTCATGCAGAGCGCGGGCAACCAGTTCTTTGCCGGTGCCCGATTCCCCTGTAATCATAACCGTCAGATCGGTTTGCATCATGCGGGCAAGAATGCGGTAAATTTCCTGCATGGCTGACGAGCGTCCAACAAGTGGCATTGTATCGGATGTGTCATCAGGTTTTGGTGTCTCGCTTTTACGATGGGGTTCGACCATTGCCCGCCCGACAATGTTTATGAGTTCCGAAAGATCAAATGGCTTTGGAAGATAATCATAAGCACCGGCTTCGGAGGCTTTGATTGCTGTCATGAATGTATTTTGCGCACTCATAACAATGACAGGAATTTCAGGGCGAGCCTTTTTAATTCGCGGCAAAAGATCGAACGCATTTTCATCTGGCATAACGACATCGGTTATCACCAGATCGCCATCACCATTGGCAATCCAACGCCATAACAATGCGGCATTAGGCGCTACCCGCACCTCGTATCCGGCGCGCGACAATGCCTGATTAAGAACGGTGCGTATTGCCGCATCATCGTCGGCGACAAGTATCATCCCTTTTGTCATTTTTCCTCTCTGCTTTGCTTGACTTCCGTTTCTTCAGGGTGCCACATCGGTAACAATACGCGAAATATTGTCCGCCCCGGTTGCGAGTCGCACTCGATTACGCCGCCATGATCGTTCACAAGTTTTGCGACCAATGCCAACCCCAAGCCGGAGCCATTCGGTTTACTGGTAATAAACGGATCGAAAAGATTTTCCCGCAAATCTTCGGGGACACCCGGCCCGTTATCTTCAACACAAAATTCCATGGGCAGTGTGACTTTGTCATGCCGGCCTTGTACAGAAAGCTTTATGCCGGGTCGGTAGGATGACGTTAATGTAATCGTGGCATTGTCTTGTTCGTTTAAAGCTTCGGTAGCGTTTTTAACGAGGTTAAGAAAGATCTGGATAAGTTGATCACGATTGGCGAAAACGGGGGGAAGAGAAGGGTCATATTTTTCAATAAACCTTACGTTTTTGGCAAATCCGTTTTGTGCAAGTATTTTAACATGGTCAAGCACCGTGTGGATATTTATCGGAAAACGTTCAATCGGCCGTTCATCGGAAAAAACTTCCATACGGTCAACCAAGGCAACAATACGATCTGTTTCGTCAGTTATAAGTCGTGTTAATTGTCGATCATCATCCCCCACCACACTTTCGAGTAATTGTGCCGCACCGCGAATACCGGAAAGCGGATTTTTGATTTCATGAGCCAACATTGATGCTAGTCCGGTCACCGAGCGGGCAGCGCCACGATGGGTCATCTGCCGGTCAAGTTTTTCGGCCATAGACTTTTCTTGAAACAATACCACGACTGCGCCCGGGATTTCTGAAAGTGGCTGAACAAAGATGTCCACCAACTTATCATAACCGAGTTTAGGCGAGGATAAGTCAACATGGTATTCATTAACAGGCTTCGGTTTTTCGCGCACCTGCTTGATCAGGGAAAGAAGAGGACTGCCAAACGGTAAAAAAACATCTATCTTATTGCGTGCCAAAACCGATGTGCTGGTTTTGAAAAACTGTTCGGCGTCGGCATTGGCATAAGCAATCTTGTCATCTTTATCGACAAGAATGACCGGATGACGAACGGCATCCAAAACCATTGACGCAAGTTTTTGCTGGGATTTGTGAGCTTTATATTGCATCCTCAAGCAGCCTTTTCTGGGTTGCATAAGTCCCGTGAAAAAATCGAATTTATCATTGAAAACACATATTCCGGTTGGCGTGACGTCATTATTTCGCGGCGCTCCTCGTCGCTATAGGCACCGTTGGCATGTTTTTGCAGATACCAGTCGAGATGTTTTCTGGCGTGACGTATTCCTGTATGCTCGCCGTAATAATCCAGCATTGCTTGATAGTGGCTGCAAATATAGGAAACAAGATTTTTTTTGTTAAACAGGTGACCGGCAATTTCACCGGCCAGCCAAGGTGCGCCGTAACTTGCCCGTCCAACCATAACCGCATCGGCGCCGCTGCGAATTAAACATTCTTCCGCATCGGTACGGTTTGCAATATCGCCATTGGCCACCATCGGGATTGAAATGGCTTCCCGTACCCTCGCCAATGCATCCCAATCAGCTTTCCCATTATAAAACTGCATTCTTGTGCGACCATGAACCGTGATCATCGAAATTCCGGCCTCTTCGGCCAATTTTGCCAATTTTGGCGCATTGATATTTTTTTCATCCCAACCAAGACGCATTTTTAGTGAAACCGGTATTTTTGCGACTTTTAAAACAGCTTCGATCAACGACATGGCCAATTCAAGATCTCGCATGAGTGCCGCACCCGAATATCCGCCAATAACTTTTTTCGCAGGGCAGCCCATATTAATGTCGATCATATCGGCATGACAGTCTTGAACAATGATTGCCGCTTTTGCCATCCATTGCGCTTCGCGACCGGCAAGTTGGACAACATGTTGGGTAAGACCGGCACCGTTTATGCGCATTTGGCTTTCTAAGGCACCAGAACATAATTCGGCACTTGCTACCATTTCCGATACCACCATTCCCGCACCAGCCTGCCAACTTCTTAACCGGAAAGGTAAATCGCTAACACCAGACATAGGCGCTAGAAAAACACGATTTCTAAACTCCAAATTACCAATTTTTAAAGGAGTTGATAAAATAGACAATCATTAATGCCTTTTTGTTGTGCAATTTAAAAAACGCCTAATCATTTACCATTTTTGTGATAATTACAATGGTTTTGCGCCAGAACGGTTGATTTAAAAATTCTAACGCGTCCTGACATAAAATATAGAGTGGGTTATGAAACTTCATATTGTGATATAAATTTGCCATTGGCTGTTGAAAAAAACGACGGTCAATGTCAGTTTAAAAAAATCGCGATATAACCAGTTTATGAAGGGAACACGATTATGAAATTGTATTTTGCCCCCGGTGCCTGTTCACTCTCTCCCCATATTGTAGCTATTGAAGCCGGAATTCCTATTACACTTGATAAAGTCGATTTGGCCAAAAAGAAAACAGCCAATGGCGATGATTTTTTAAAAGTGACAGCCAAGGGGTATGTGCCCGCACTAGAACTTGACGATGGACGTGTTTTAACTGAAGGTCCGGCAATTGTACAATATCTCGCGGACCTCAAGCCGGAAAAAAATCTGGCGGAAAAAGCAGGAACATTTGAACGAGCAAAAGTTCAGGAGTGGTTGAATTATATTGCAACTGAGCTCCATAAGAGTTTCGGATCGCTTTTCCATCCCGCTTCGGAAGACGAAAAGAAGGCAGCTAAAGCGAAGCTTATCGACCGTCTGGTTTATGCCGAAAAGCATCTGGAAAATTCCGAATTTGTTGTGGGTAATCATTTTACTGTTGCCGATGCATACCTCTTTACCGTTTTGACCTGGTGCAAATTTGTCGGAATTGATCTTTTGGATATGCCTGCTTTGGCGGCATATATGGATAAGATTAACAACCGTGACAGTGTAAAGAAGGCTATTGCAGACGAAAGGACAGCCTAAGCTTTTTAAAAAAAGGGATGTTTGAGATAGAACATCCCTTTTTGGTTAATTTCAAAACAGCAAAACAATTACTAAAATGATGTCGCCGCGACACTACTTACGAAAGGGGTTCGCTATATTCTGGAGGTAGCAAAAATAAAATAGAAATGCTGGTAACTTGTTTCTTCCATCAGGATGGTATTTTTAATTCTATTTTCACTTTTCCGGTAACTTGTTTTGCATGTGACAGCAAAATAATGTTTATAACTCGAATATAGCATTTGGTTTTTTCTGGTAGGAATTAAAGTTTTTGCTTGAACTCGAAGTCTTTCCCGTTATATTGCAGCCTCGCTGGAGAGGTGGCCGAGTGGTTGAAGG
>NZ_CALYQK010000106.1 GCF_945285465.1 uncultured Bartonella sp.
TATGGCAACCTCTCTGATCGAGCATGAGCAGATCGTGACGACGCTTCCTAAGGCAAAAGAAATTCGTCCTATTGTGGAAAAATTGGTAACATTGGGTAAGCGTGGCGGTCTTCATGCCCGTCGGCAGGCCATTTCGGCAATTCGCGATGCAAGGCAGGTTGCAAAGCTTTTCGATATATTGGCGCCACGCTATGCAACGCGCAATGGCGGCTACCTTCGTATTATAAAGGCCGGTTTCCGTCAGGGCGACAATGCGCCGCTTGCTGTTATCGAATTTGTCGATCGTGATGTTAATGCCAAGGGTGCTGGCGATAAGGCACGTCGTGAAGCAGAAGCTAAAGAAACTGAAGCTGCCTGATCGTCTGTTTAAACAAACACATTGCCAAAAGCCTGCTGCAAAGCAGGCTTTTTTATTTGTTAAAATTTTCAAATAAAAGCGCAAGTCGAGAATAACGAAAATAGATACCGATGGATAAAAAGACGCGAAAAGAAAAATTATTGATGCACTCTTTTTCAGGTCAAAGACAGGCAAATTCAAATAGCCACGTGTTGTGGATATGACGTGTTCCGGATCAAAAAAAATTTCGTTCGAGCAAACACTAAAGCGGCTATGCACGATAAATGGCACTCATTGAAGGCGGCTTAGAAGGAGCAAACTTTTGTCAGAAAAATTCATCGGGCTTGTTTCTGTTCTGACTTTATAACATTAAACCATGATATCGGTTCATGGTAATCAAATGTTATCGATCACGCAGAAGAGAGTTGTTAAAACAAAATCATCTTTTTCGACATCAACGGGGCGAACGAGAATGGCTGTTAAGCGTCTATCATCTGATAGTGGTTTTACAGCTATGGTGTGGCGATTGACAAACGACGAAAGAATTTTAGCAATAGAGTTTGAAGATTAGGCGATTTTTGCAATAGTCGGATCGTTCTTTTGCCAGAATCATGGGTAAAATAAACATCTCACGCAAAAACGCGATGATCAACAATAAATGGTTGATTTTGATGGTTACAAAGGGAAAGCCTAAAGACAGAACGTCGGGTAAGGAATTTATAATGAAACCAACGCCTTGGGTAATAGTGCTACTGAGCGTTTTAACTCTCTTTCTGCCGCAGACCGGTGTTACACAAGTTCCGCAATCGGAGAATGAAATAAAACTAAGTTTTGCACCTTTGGTTAAAAAAACAGTTCCTTCTGTGGTCAATGTTTATGCTGCAAGGCAGGTACGTGTCCGTTCTCCTTTTGAAGGAGATCCGTTTTTCGAGCAATTTTTTGGACGGGCGGTGCCGAATACGCCGTCGCGCCGACAGTCATCACTAGGCTCGGGTGTGATAGTTGATGCGAGCGGGCTTATCGTTACAAACTACCATGTTATTCGTGGTGCCGATGAGATCAAAGTTGCCTTGTCTGATGGTCGCGAGTTTGAAAGCAAAGTCATGCTGAAAGACGAAGCGACCGATATAGCCGTATTAAAAATCGACCCGAAAGGTAAGCCGTTTCCTGTTTTACCACTTGGAGATTCGGATGCAGTCGAAGTGGGAGATCTGGTTTTGGCAATTGGTAATCCCTTTGGTGTCGGCCAGACTGTTACAAGCGGCATTGTATCCGCGCAAGCGCGCACCCGGGTGGGAATATCCGATTTCGACTTTTTTATTCAAACCGATGCAGCAATCAATCCGGGAAATTCCGGGGGTGCCTTGATTGATATGAAAGGCAAACTCATTGGTATTAATACGGCAATTTATTCCCGCTCGGGCGGCTCAGTGGGGATCGGCTTTGCCATTCCGGCAAATCTGGTAAAAACTGTCGTTGATGCGGTGAAGAGAGGAGAGACAACATTTGATCCTCCCTATATAGGCGCTTCATTTCAAAGTGTAACAGCAGATGTTGCCGAAGGGCTGGGTATGGAACAACCTTTTGGAGCTATCATCACGGATGTCGTGGCGGGAAGTCCCGCCGAAAAAGCAGGCTTGAAAATAGGCGATGTTATTTTGAAGGCGCAAAATGTTCGCGTGGATAATCCGGATAGTCTGGGTTATCGCCTGATGACCACGGGCATCGGTCATACAATTGACGTTGAATATTTAAGAAATGGCAAAACCGAAAAAACAACCATTTCACTGGTCGGCGTTCCGGCCGATCAAATTTCAAAACCGGAAAAGTTTGGCGGTGAAACGCCGTTTACCGGTGCTGAAGTGGCCAATATAACGCCGCAAAACGCGCTTCGGCTATATGTTTCGCCAGATTCTGTCGGTGTCGTGATTACCGATGTTGATGAAAATAGTAACGCTTATGGGCTGTTTCAAAAAGGTGATGTTATTCGCGCCGTGAACGGCAAGGACATTAAGACTGTTAATGATTTGAAAAAAGTGCTTTCCGGCAATCATCCCCGCAGCTGGCAGCTGGAATATGTACGCAACGGAATGCTTATCCGTCAAGTGATACGTTGAGGTGTTTTTTGGCTAAGGATCTTTTTTCGCCGACAATTGACAAGGAATTAGACAAGACACGACCTCTTGCCGAACGTTTGCGCCCCAATCGTTTATCGGAAGTAATCGGACAAGATCATTTGACCGGACCCGAGGGGGTGCTCAGCCGCATGATCGGCTCCGGTTCTATGGGATCAATGATTTTTTGGGGGCCGCCGGGAACAGGAAAAACGACGGTTGCAAGACTTTTGGCCAATGAAACCAAACTCGCTTATGAACAGGTGTCGGCGATTTTTTCAGGGGTTGGTGATCTTAAAAAAGTGTTTGAAGGTGCTCGCGCCCGGCGCATGTCGGGACGACAGACCCTGTTATTTGTTGATGAAATTCATCGGTTTAACCGGGCACAACAAGATAGTTTCTTACCTGTAATGGAAGATGGAACGGTTATTCTTGTTGGCGCAACAACCGAAAATCCGTCATTTGAACTCAATGCCGCACTTCTGTCGCGTGCACGTGTTTTGACATTTCACCCGCTTGACGAGGAAAGTCTTGCCACACTTCTTGAAAGAGCTGAAAAAAGCGAAGGCAAGAAACTTCCGATTGACGAGACAGCGCGTACTATGCTGTTGGGCATGGCCGATGGCGACGGGCGTGCGGTGTTGACAATGGCGGAAGAATTATGGCGCGCAGCGCGCACCAATGAGGTGTTTGATGCCAATGCCCTGCAAAATATTGTCCAGCAAAGGGCAGCCATTTACGATAAAGGGCAGGATGGCCATTACAATCTTATTTCGGCACTCCATAAATCGGTTCGTGGCTCCGATCCGGATGCAGCACTTTACTATCTTTCGCGTATGCTGGATGCCGGTGAAAACCCCCATTATATCGGTCGGCGTCTGGTACGGATGGCTATTGAAGATATCGGCCTTGCCGATCCGCAAGCTCTTGTTATCGCCAATGCGGCAAAAGATGCGTATGATTATCTCGGCTCGCCAGAAGGAGAACTTGCCTTTGCACAGGCATGTATCTATTTGGCAACGGCTCCAAAATCAAACGCCGGATATAAAGCCTTCAGCAAGGCTATGCGTTCTGCGCGTGAAAATGGTTCCTTAATGCCGCCAAAATATATTCTTAATGCACCGACAAAGCTGATGAAGCAGGAAGGTTACAATGCGGGTTACCGTTATGACCATGACGAGCCGGATGCATTTTCCGGTCAGGAATATTTTCCGGAAAAAATGGGCCGTCAGCATTATTATGACCCGCCCGAGCGCGGATTTGAACGTGAGATTAAAAAACGTCTGGAATGGTGGACAAAGCTGCGTAACGAGCGAAAAAAAGAAAAATAAACTTGGTATTTCAAAATAATAATTTTAACTCTTGGAATGAAATAACTTGAACCCCCCCTATAATCTCCGATAGGAGATTTTATGAAGCCTCTAAAATGGAGATTAGAAATTATGTTGAAAAAGTTGGGCATTCTTTTTCTATGCGGGAGCTTTCTTTCGGCATGTGAAACGACAAATCCATATACCGGCGAAAGTCAAATGTCGAAAACAGCTACCGGTACAACAATTGGTGCTGTTGCCGGTGCACTGGGCGGACTGATGGTCGGCGGCTCCAGTCGCGCCCAACGTAATGCCGTTCTGATTGGTGCCGGCGTTGGCGCGCTCGGTGGCGGCCTTATCGGAAATTATATGGATCGTCAGGAAGCCGAACTTCGTGCCCAACTTCAGGGAACAGGCGTTTCGGTTACCCGCTATGGCGACCAAATTCGTCTTAATATGCCGGGCAATATCACGTTCAATACCGATCAGGATTCTGTGAAACAGCAATTTTATCCGGTTTTGAATTCGGTTGCTATTGTTTTGAAGAAATATGACAAGTCGCTGGTTGATGTGTTCGGCTTTACTGACTCGACAGGAAGTCTTCAACATAATCAGGATCTATCGCAACGACGTGCACTGTCGGTTGCCAATTATCTGAACGGTCAGGGAATTGACGGACGCCGGCTTTCTGTTCAGGGCTATGGCCCATCCAATCCGATCGCATCGAATAGTACCGCTGACGGCCGCTCGCAAAACCGCCGTGTTGAAATCCAAATTGCGCCTTTGCGCCAAAATGGTTATTGAGCCGGTCAAAAGTCACGTTCTAAAAAGCCGCCGTCTGGAAACGGCGGTTTTTTTTGGCAGCAACCTGCAATAAGAACAATATTAGAACAAATTTTCAAAATCCTTTTAAAACAATTAGTTAGATCTCTTGTAATATTGGAACAAATAGTGTACAAAATGTCTATGAATAAATAAACTTGCTGGCTTCATATCTGAGAAAAGGTTAGTGTAAGATGGCACAAAATACATTGCGACTCGTTGAGGATAAAA
>NZ_CALYQK010000107.1 GCF_945285465.1 uncultured Bartonella sp.
CGATATCAAATTATGCTTTAAATAAACTGTGTTGCACTTGGCGTGTGAATCTACCTTGCGCGTTTTTCACCATGACGGCGATTTCGCAAATCTGTGGATATTAATTCGCCGAACACCCGTGAGCTGAAGGAATATAAGCGCAATTTTCCGCTACCAGAACAAGCAAATCACAACAAACATCTTATGCAAATTGTCGGGATTATTGCAACAGACATGGGCTGGGGATTAATCGTCAGAGCAGAACGCGACCAATTTGGCAATTACGCCAAACCATTAGGTCAACATCAAAATGATAAAGCCCGACATTAAAGAACATCGGGCTTTTAAATTTCCTAAATAAATTATTTGTTATTGACTGCGTCTTTCAATCCTTTACCAGCCGAAAACTTAGGTACGTTGCGCGCCGGAATGCTAATCTCTACGCCCGTTGAAGGATTACGTCCCTTGGTGGCAGCACGGTGTGAAACTTCAAACGAACCAAAACCGGGAAGACGAACATCTCCGCCATTTTTCAACGCATCAGTAACGGAAGCGATAAATGCGTCCACTGCTGAGGCAGCTTGCGTTTTGGTGATGCCGGCTTTTTCAGCTACAGAGCTGACCAATTCGTTCTTATTCATTGGATAATTCCTTTCTTTTTATTTTGGTAGGAGTTTATTAAAAACTATGACAAACAGAAGCCAAAAATGGAGAAAAAGCCCCGAATTGACTGAAAAATCACAGTTAATTACGAAAAAAAAACGACTTTTTCAAGTTTTACTTCTAAAAAAAGAAAAAGGCAGACTTAAGCCGCCTTTCTCTCTGTTTATCGCATCTCCTGGCTTATGAATGAATCAATGAGCAATTGATGTCACACCTTCTTCATCGACAGAGATATCACTGGAAACCGGCGCATTCGTGGGTTCAACCCATTCTATTGCTTCGGGGTGCCGAACAAGGGCATGTTCAAGAACTTCACTGGCAAAACTGACCGGAACAATTTCCATGTTGTTTTTAACATTATCAGGAATATCAACAAGGTCTTTAGCATTCTCTTCGGGAATAAGAACCTTTTTGATACCACCACGCAACGCCGCAAGCAGTTTTTCCTTAAGTCCCCCGATCGGCAAAATCCGTCCGCGCAAAGTAATCTCACCAGTCATCGCAATGTCTTTATGAACCGGAATACCGGTAAGAACCGAAACAATGGCCGTCACCATGGCAACACCGGCAGACGGGCCATCCTTAGGAGTGGCACCTTCCGGAACGTGAACATGAATGTCGCGTCGCTCAAATAAAGGTGGTTCAATGCCGAAATCAACCGCACGCGAACGGACATAAGATGCAGCTGCCGAGATTGATTCCTTCATAACATCGCGCAGATTGCCGGTCACAGTCATCTTGCCTTTGCCGGGCATAATTGCACCCTCAATGGTTAAAAGCTCACCACCAACTTCTGTCCAGGCAAGACCCGTAACCACACCAACCTGATCTTCTCCTTCGATCTGCCCAAAACGGTACCGTTTGACACCAAGAAAATCGTTAATATTCTTTTCATCAACCTTGATTGATTTTGTTTCTTTTTTGACGATTTCTGTGACCGCTTTACGAGCAAGCTTCATCAACTCGCGCTCCAGCCCGCGCACGCCGGCTTCACGTGTATAATATTGGATTATCGAACGTATCGCATCATCGGTCACAACAAACTCTCTTTTTGAAAGAGAATGTTCTTTCATAACCTTTGGCAGCAAATGACGTTTGGCAATTTCCATTTTCTCTTCTTCTGTGTAACCGGCAATACGGATGATTTCCATGCGATCCATTAACGGTTCGGGAATATTGAGTGTATTGGCAGTCGTCACAAACATCACATCCGAAAGGTCATATTCCACCTCCAGATAATGATCCATAAAGGTGTTGTTTTGTTCCGGATCCAAAACCTCGAGCAGCGCCGAAGAAGGATCACCTCTGAAGTCCTGCCCCATCTTGTCTATCTCATCAAGGAGAAAAAGCGGATTATTCTTTTTGGCTTTTTTCATTGACTGGATAATCTTTCCGGGCATCGAACCAATATAGGTACGCCGATGGCCACGAATCTCGGCTTCGTCACGCACACCACCCAGCGACATACGAACATATTCACGCCCCGTTGCCTTGGCAATCGAGCGGGCAAGCGAGGTTTTACCAACACCGGGAGGGCCGACAAGGCAGATTATCGGACCTTTAATCTTGGAAGCCCGACTTTGAACTGCAAGATATTCGACAATGCGCTCTTTTACTTTTTCAAGCCCGAAATGCTCTTCGTCCATTACCTTTTCGGAATATTTAAGGTCGTTCTTGATTTTGGATTTTTTACCCCATGGGATACCAAGCAACCAATCAAGGTAGTTACGAATAACCGTTGCCTCGGCCGACATTGGCGACATATTGCGAAGTTTTTTTACTTCACCTTCTGCTTTTTCGCGCGCTTCTTTCGACAGCTTCGTTTTTTTAATGCGCTCTTCCAACTCGGAAATTTCATCATGGCCTTCTTCGCCATCTCCAAGTTCTTTCTGGATAGCTTTCATCTGCTCGTTAAGATAATATTCGCGCTGCGTTTTTTCCATTTGGCGTTTCACACGCGAACGGATGCGCTTTTCAACCTGCAAAACCGATATCTCGCCTTCCATGAAAGCAAGGGCTTTTTCAAGTCTCGCACGCACCGATAAAAGCGCAAGCATTTCCTGTTTTTCCGAAAGCTTGATCGCCAAATGCGATGCTATAGTGTCGGCCAGTTTTGTCGCATCATCAATCTGGCTAACTGCACCAATGACTTCCGGTGAAATCTTTTTGTTCAATTTGACATAGTTTTCAAAGTCGGAAACAACCGAACGCACAAGTGCTTCTATTTCGACTTTATCTTCTTCCGGCTCATCAAGCGGCGTAGCATACGCTTGATGATAGTCGCTATTATCTGAAAAACTGCTAATTTTAGCCCGTTTTACACCTTCAACCAAAACCTTGACGGTTCCGTCCGGCAACTTTAATAATTGCAGCACATTTGCCAATGTACCAACATCATAAATATCATCAGCCTTCGGGTCATCATCGGAAGCATTCTTCTGGGTTGCCAAAAGAATTTGCTTATCCTGCCCCATCGCCTCTTCAAGAGCACGAATGGACTTTTCCCGGCCAACAAACAATGGTACAATCATATGTGGGAAGACAACAATGTCACGAAGAGGCAAAACAGCATAAAGCTTTTTGCTCGCATCAGCCGCCTTCTCTAAATCATGTTGCATAACATTTCCTTTCTGGAGCCATAGGCTCGTTTGCAACGTCGGGCATTCCTCACATTTAAGCAAATGCCCACGTACAGAGTGATAAAGTGGTGACTCTCCCAAGATAAATCAAGAGCTACACTTTTCACCGGATATAAGCCTGCGCTCAATACAAACTGGAACAAGTTTCGCAGTACAAAGTAACATACTGCGAAATTAAGCGGATGCATTTTCTTTTGTGTGATCTCTCTCCGCATAAATGTAAAGCGGGCGAGCCTTGCCTTCAACAACATCGCTGGAAATGACAACTTCCTGAACGCCTTCAAGGGTGGGAAGTTCAAACATTGTATCAAGCAAGATCTTTTCCATAATCGAACGTAGTCCGCGCGCGCCGGTTTTGCGTTCGATCGCCTTATTGGCAATTGCCCGCAAAGCATCATCATGGAATGTCAACTTAACATCTTCCATTTCAAACAAACGTTGATACTGTTTTAACAACGCATTTTTTGGCTGTGACAAAATCTGCACCAATGCATCAACATCAAGATCTTCCAGTGTTGCGATGACCGGCAAGCGACCAACAAATTCCGGTATCAGACCAAATTTCAACAAGTCTTCCGGTTCAAGATCATGAAAAACTTCACCGATACGGCGTTCATCAGGAGCTTTTACCGTTGCGCCAAATCCTATTGACGTTTTTTCACCACGTGCCGAAATAATTTTTTCAAGTCCTGAAAAAGCACCACCGCAGATAAACAGAATATTGGTTGTATCAACCTGCAAAAATTCCTGTTGCGGGTGCTTGCGCCCACCCTGCGGAGGAACAGAAGCGACTGTGCCTTCCATAATTTTCAGCAGTGCCTGCTGCACTCCTTCACCCGAAACATCGCGGGTAATAGACGGGTTATCCGATTTACGAGAAATCTTGTCGACCTCGTCAATATAGACGATGCCGCGCTGCGCCCGTTCAACATTATAATCGGCCGCCTGCAACAACTTCAAGATAATGTTTTCGACGTCCTCACCAACATAGCCTGCCTCTGTCAAAGTTGTGGCATCAGCCATGGTAAAAGGTACATCAATAATACGCGCCAACGTTTGTGCTAGATAGGTTTTACCACATCCGGTAGGTCCAACGAGAAGAATGTTCGATTTTGACAACTCGATGTCGCCACTTTTTGACTGATTAGCCAAACGCTTGTAATGATTATGGACTGCAACAGCCAAAACCCGCTTGGCATGTGACTGCCCGATGACATAATCATCAAGAACCGACATGATTTCTTGTGGTGTAGGGACACCATCACGCGTTTTAACGCCGGAAGATTTGTTTTCTTCGCGGATAATATCCATACAAAGTTCGACGCACTCGTCACAAATAAACACTGTTGGCCCAGCAATAAGCTTACGCACCTCATGCTGACTTTTGCCACAGAATGAGCAATAAAGCGTATTCTTTGAATCGCCCCCGTTATTACCAATTTTGCTCATTTC
>NZ_CALYQK010000108.1 GCF_945285465.1 uncultured Bartonella sp.
GAGGATTGAAAAGATTCATGACCTCTTGGTTCATGCCGTTCTCCTTCAGGGGTTATTCAAAAACCCGTTGCGATAGTTTGTTTTTACTTTCAAAAACAATAAACCTATCTGAATAGAAATCTAATTGGTTCGACTTACAAAAGCCAATAAAGGTGCGCCAGATCTGGCGCACCCTCGATAACTACTCGGCTGCATCCGGCAATGCTTGCTGCTGTGCCAACAATTCGCGTGTATCATCAAGCTCGACATTGAGCCCGAGAGAACGCATTTCTTTGACCAGCACATTGAAGCTTTCCGGTATTCCGGCTTCAAATGTATCATCACCGCGAACAATCGCTTCATAGACTTTCGTACGTCCGGCTACATCGTCCGATTTGACAGTCAACATTTCCTGCAAGGTGTAAGCGGCACCATAAGCTTCAAGTGCCCATACTTCCATCTCACCGAAACGTTGGCCACCAAACTGCGCCTTACCACCCAATGGCTGTTGGGTTACAAGCGAATATGGCCCAATCGAACGGGCATGTATCTTGTCATCGACCAAATGGTGCAGTTTGAGCATGTAGATATAGCCCACCGTCACCTGACGATCAAACGGTTCGCCGGTACGCCCATCAAACAGCTGGACTTGTCCCGACGTTGCCAGACCCGCTTCCTTCAACATATCGTTGATATCGGCATCGTGGGCACCGTCAAAGACCGGTGTCGAAATCGACACGCCCCGTTTCATTTGATTGGCAAGACGAACGATACTGTCGTCATCATAACTCCGGATCGGTTCGTTGCGGTCATTATCGGGAATAATATCCTCGATACGTTGACGCAACGGCTTGATATCGCCAGACTTTTGATAAGCATTCAGCAATTCGCCGATTTGCTTGCCAATGCCAGCGCATGCCCAACCAAGGTGTGTTTCAAGAATCTGCCCAACATTCATACGACTTGGAACGCCCAGAGGATTTAACACAATATCAGCATGTGTACCATCTTCAAGGAACGGCATATCCTCGATCGGAAGAATGCGCGAGACGACACCCTTGTTACCGTGACGGCCAGCCATTTTATCACCAGGCTGGATTTTGCGCTTAACTGCAACAAAAACCTTGACCATTTTCATGACACCCGGAGGCATTTCGTCGCCACGCTGGACTTTTTCTACCTTATCCATAAAGCGACGTTGCAAAGCATCCTTGGACTCGTCGTATTGCTTGCGCAATGCTTCAATCTCACCCTGAAGCTTTTCATCCTCGACAGCAAACTGCCACCATTGAGAACGCGGAAATTCACCCATCACTGCTTCATTGAGACTTGTGCCTTTCTTGAATCCTTTCGGCCCTTCGATCGCAGTTTTCCCATTAAGCATACCAACAAGGCGCGCATAAACGTTACGATCCAAAATGGATTGCTCGTCATCACGGTCTTTCGCCAAACGTTCAATTTCTTCCCGTTCAATGGCCATAGCACGTTCATCTTTTTCAACTCCATGACGGTTGAAAACGCGAACCTCGACGACCGTACCAAAAGCCCCCGGAGGCATACGCATTGAAGTGTCGCGAACATCGGAAGCCTTTTCCCCGAAAATTGCCCGTAAGAGCTTTTCTTCCGGTGTCATCGGGCTTTCTCCCTTGGGAGTGATTTTACCGACGAGAATGTCACCCGGCTGAACTTCGGCACCAATATAGACAATGCCCGCTTCATCGAGATTCTTCAATGCTTCTTCCGAAACATTAGGAATATCGCGGGTAATTTCTTCCGGTCCGAGCTTGGTATCACGTGCCGACACTTCATATTCTTCAATGTGAATGGAAGTAAACACATCTTCGGCGACAATACGTTCCGAAAGAAGAATGGCATCTTCGTAGTTATAACCATTCCATGGCATAAAAGCGACAAGAACGTTGCGCCCAAGTGCCAAATCACCAAGATCAGTCGAAGGACCATCGGCGATAATATCACCTCTCTGGATGTGATCGCCGACACGAACTAACGGACGTTGATTGATACAGGTCGATTGGTTGGAGCGTTGGAACTTGTGCAAGCGGTAAATATCAACACCGGACTTTGACGGATCAAGATCCTGGGTCGCACGAATAACGATACGCGTTGCATCAACCTGATCGACAATACCACCACGCTTGGCTGCAATTGCTGCACCGGAATCTCGGGCAACTATCGGCTCCATACCCGTCCCCACAAACGGTGCTTCGGCGCGCACTAACGGTACAGCCTGACGCTGCATGTTAGACCCCATCAAGGCACGGTTAGCATCGTCATTTTCAAGAAATGGAATGAGTGCCGCAGCCACCGACACAAGCTGCTTGGGTGAAACGTCCATAAGATCAATATGATCGCGTGGTGCCATTAACACTTCGCCAGCATGCCGACAAACAACAAATTCTTCAACAAATTTACCATCTTCACTCAGCGTCGAGTTAGCCTGAGCTACATAGTGTTTTGATTCTTCCATTGCCGAGAGATAAACAACATCTCTTGTAACCTTGCCATCGATAATTTTACGATATGGACTTTCAATGAAGCCATATTTGTTAACGCGGGCAAATGTTGCAAGCGAGTTGATAAGACCGATATTCGGCCCTTCCGGAGTTTCAATCGGACAGATACGACCATAATGGGTCGGATGCACGTCACGAACTTCAAAACCGGCACGCTCACGTGTCAATCCCCCCGGTCCCAGTGCCGACAGACGCCGCTTATGGGTAATTTCCGAAAGCGGGTTGGTCTGATCCATAAACTGCGACAATTGCGAGGATCCAAAAAATTCACGCACGGCCGCCACAGCCGGTTTGGCATTGATGAGATCCTGCGGCATAACTGTATCGATTTCTATTGAAGACATGCGCTCTTTTATGGCGCGTTCCATCCTCAACAAACCGATGCGGTACTGATTTTCCATCAATTCACCGACAGCACGAACACGACGGTTACCGAGATTATCAATATCGTCGATTTCACCATGTCCGTCACGCAACTCGACAAGCATCTTGACGACTGCCAAAATATCTTCTTTTCGCAAAATGCGAACAGTATCCGGGCAATCAATATCAAGTCGCATATTCATCTTGACGCGACCGACCGCTGAAAGATCATAGCGTTCCGGATCAAAAAACAGCGAATTGAACATTGCTTCGGCGGTGTCTAATGTCGGTGGCTCACCCGGACGCATGACACGGTAAATGTCAAACAAAGCATCCTGACGACTTTGATTTTTATCAGCCGCCAAAGTGTTACGGATATAAGCACCGATATTGACATGGTCAATGTCAAGAATGTTGATTTCGTCAACATTTCTATCGAGCAAAATCTTGAGAGTTTTTTCGTCAATTTCGTCGCCAGCTTCAAGATAAATTTCACCGGTTTCATAATTGACAATATCTTCTGCAAGGTAAGAGCCAAAGAGATCGTCTTCTGTGGCCTTGATTTCTTTCAGACCTTTTTCAGCCAACAACTTTGCCGCGCGGGCTGTCAATTTTTTGCCTGCCTGGGCAACAACCTCGCCGGTATCTGCATCAACAAGATCGGCAAGCAGTTTCATACCCTTATAACGGTCAGCCGAATACGGAATACGCCAGCCATCTTTGGCACATTTAAAGGTAACGGTATTATAGAATGTTGACAGGATATCCTGCGCATCCATACCCAATGCCATAAAAATACTCGTTACCGGTATTTTACGACGCCGATCAATACGAGCATAAACAATATCCTTGGCATCAAATTCAATATCAAGCCAAGAACCACGATACGGAATAATGCGTGCCGCAAACAAAAGTTTACCAGAGGAATGGGATTTCCCCTTGTCATGATCAAAAAATACACCCGGTGAACGGTGCATTTGCGATACTATAACACGCTCGGTTCCATTAACGATGAATGTACCATTATCCGTCATCAGGGGCATGTCCCCCATATAGACATCCTGTTCTTTGATATCTTTGATATCTTTGGAACCGGTATCTTCATCAATATCAAATACGATCAACCGCAACGTCACCTTGAGAGGTGCCGCATAAGTCAGATCACGCTGCCGACATTCTTCGACATCGAACTTTGGTGCGTCGAACTCATAGCGGACAAATTCGAGCATGGATGCACCCGAAAAATCCGTTATTGGAAACACCGATTTAAATACAGCTTGCAAGCCTTCGTCTTTCCGCCCGCCTTTTGGTTCTTCAACCATAAGGAACTGGTCATAAGATGCTTTTTGAACCTCAATAAGGTTCGGCATCTTGGCCACTTCGGGAATCTTTCCGAATACC
>NZ_CALYQK010000109.1 GCF_945285465.1 uncultured Bartonella sp.
GCTGGTCGATTGCATATAGATCATGTCTTCAACGCCGTTGATCTGCTGCTCGAGCGGCACCGCCACTGTCTGGGCAACGGTTTCGGCACTGGCGCCGGGATATTGCGCTGACACCACCACTTGTGGCGGTAACAAATCCGGGTATTGGGCAACCGGCAATATGCGCATACACATAAAACCGGCCAAGACGATGATTATGGATATAACCGACGCGAAAACCGGCCGGTTAATGAAAAAACTATAGCTCATTGTGCGGGCCCCGAAGTTTTGGCATTACCCTCGTTTTTCGGTTGAGGCGCATCGTCGGTCACCATCACCATCAAGCTTTTGCCTTCTGGTATACGCATCAAACCTTGTTCGATATAGACCTGACCTGCCGTGACCACTTCCTCTCCGTCACGAAGCCCTGCAACAACCTTGTTTTTGTCTTTGCTGTCAAAAACCGCACCTTCAAGCAACCAGTCGCCATTTTGCAATTTGCGAACAGCTTTGACCGGCCGTGCCTCGACAACCATCAAACGTCCGGCAGGCTGTTGCGGCTTTGACGGGTCGGCCTTTGCATCTGCCGGCATAGGCCGGTCAGCAGGCTTTTGGGATTGTTCATCCGGTTTTGGCGCTTCCGGCTTTTTCAACAGATAGACAAATTGGCCGCTGCTATTTTGCACCAGCGCCGATTCGGGAATGGTCATGGCATCGGCCATTTTGATACCGGTGACCGTTACACGAACAAACATGCCCGGCACCAAACGGCGGTCAGGATTGGCAATAACAGCACGTGCCCCCAATGTGCCGGTTTGCTTGTCAATAGTCGGCGAGGTAAAATCGACAGTGCCCTGTTCGGGGTAATCCACCCCTTCGCCAAGGCGAACCGTTACTTTCAAATTGTCGATTTTTTCTCCACGTTTCTGCATTTCGTCCATCATATGGCGAATCTGTTCATATTCGCCATCAGCAAACGAGAAGTTGACGTAAATCGGGTCAAGCTGGGTAATGGTGGTGAGCAAACTCGACGTCGGATCGGTTCCAATCAGTGAGCCTTCAGAAACCGCTTCGCGGCTTGTCAGCCCGCTAATCGGTGCGGCCACCTTGGTATATTCAAGGTTAAGCTCGGCGGTGCGCAACTCGGCTTTTGTCTGCATCAGGGTTGCTTCGTCGGCATCGCGCTTGGCAAAAGCCTGATCGCGCAAGGATGTTGATTGAACCTTCTGCCTGACAAGCTCTTCAGCCCGGTCGGCATCACGCACCGACTGGTCATAGTTGGCTTGTGCCTGGGCAACCTGCGCACGCGCCGAAGCAACGGCGGCCTCGTATTTATCGGGGTCGATCTCGAACAGGATATCACCTTGCTTGACTTCCGAACCTTCAACAAAATTGCGATGTAAGAGAATACCGCCGACGCGGGCACGCACCTCGGTCTCGCGATAGGCAACAACACGGGCGGCATATTCGTAGTTCAACGGTATTTCAGCCTTATGAATGACTTTGCCATTTGCCTGTGAGGGCGGCTGCATATGTTGTTCCTGTTTACCACATGCAACAAGCCCGAAAGATAGCACGCCAATAAAAAGAGCGGCTGATAATTTCCTTAAATGTGTCATAGGATGTCAGACCTTGATATTTTTTTCATGTCCGGTAAAATATACATGCATGAATGTTTGTAAATAGCCAATCCGCTATTAATCACTTAATATCAGCAATAATAAGGTGTCACAACCGACTTGCAACCTTAGTCTATTATTTTTTCATCAAGATTTCGGGTGCGGACAGGACAAGAGTCGGAAAAAAGGGGTTAGATAATGCGGCGAACCAAAACCGAAGCAAGCGAAACGCGCGATGCCATTCTTGACGCGGCAGAGCTTGCTTTTCTGAAAAAAGGGGTCTCGAAAACATCGCTCAATGACATTGCCGAGCGTGCCGGTGTGACGCGCGGGGCAATCTATTTTCATTTTCGCGATAAACCGGCAATCTACAATGCCATTATCGACCGCATCAAGTTTCCCCAAGAGGAACTGATTGCCGAAGTCAGTTGTAATGATTCGGTCAATCCGATTGATATTCTTGAAAAGTCGGCCTGTTCGTGTCTTATGCGTTTTGCCGAAGACAAGCATCAACAGCGTGTTATGACAATTATTACTTTGCGCTGCGAATATGTTGATGAATTTTCACAAATGATGATGCGCTTGCGCGAAGCCCATGACAGTATGCTCAATCTTTTCACGCGCATGCTTTATGTTGCTCAAAGCCGCAATATGCTTGCCGACGACTGGACACCGGAAGATGCTGCACGGCTACTTGTTTGTGTTGTCGGCGGCGTTCTTCATGAATGGCTGAATTCGGATAAAAGCTTCAATCTCGAGCAATTGGGAACACGGTTGATTCGCAATCAGACAAAGTCGCTGCGCAAGCAGACGCCATGGCTTTCGTGAGGGAGGTTGGCCTCCCTTTAAACCTTTGTCAGGCGGTAAAACGCCATATTTCAAGAACAAAGATAATTTAATCGCAACCAAATGCCGGGCAAAAGAACAAAAAATTTAACCCTTTTGTGCGCAACAAGGTTTTTCGGGGTGCCGCTTTGCCGGTGACACGAATTTTTGTCCCATTTGCACAATCATCATGAAGTGTGACGCAAAAGCCGTTACCCCCCGAGTGCCCGCGAACGCCAAACTATCACGCTGCCAGAGTATCAGACCAGAAGAGAGCCGAATTTGCCCGAATATTATTTTTAATGCCCGGGTATTATTTAATAAATGGGTATCTATTTCATGCTTTCTGTCATGCACGATCTGATGCGTGTCATGCGCGGTTTGATGCGTGTCACGCATGCCATATGCGGCGCGGTTGCCTGCCCGGGTGCCCGTGCCTGCAACAGCGTTTGACGTGCGGTGTTTCACGCCGTTTTAGCGGGCGCGGCGTTGATTGACATGTTTCAACAAGGCCATTGTCGAACTATCGCGCTGGTCGGGTTTTGCTTTTCCCGAAACCATGGGCAGCAATTCGTTGGCCAACTCCTTACCCAATTCGACGCCCCATTGGTCGAACGAATTGATATCCATCAACGCGCCTTCAACAAAAACACGGTGTTCATAAAGTGCAATCAGTCGCCCTAACGAGAAGGGGCTGAGCCTGTCATGAACAAGGGTAATCGTCGGGCGGTTGCCAACAAAACTTTTGTGGGGCGCCAATTTTTCCGCCGCCTCTTCATCCCAACCGTTTTGAATAAGAATGGCTTTGGCTTCTTCTTGCGAGCGCCCTTTCATCAAAGCTTCGGATTGGGCCAGACAATTGGCGACAAGCATATCGTGCTGGTGTTGCAAATTATCTTCATGGCCGTTGACGGCAACAATAAATTCGACCGGCACAATATCTGTTCCCTGATGGAGAAGCTGGAAAAATGCATGTTGGCCATTGGTGCCGGGCTCGCCCCAGACAATCGGGCCGGTCGGTGTAGAAACAGGCTTGCCATCAATGGTCACATGTTTGCCGTTTGATTCCATATCAAGTTGTTGCAAATAGGCCGGCAGACGCGACAGTCTTTCTTCATAAGGAATAACAGCGCGCGTCGGATAACCACAGATGACGCGATGCCAGAAGCCGATAAGCCCGAGCCTCAGCGGTAAATTGGCATTCATCGGCGCACTGTAGAAATGCTCGTCCATGGCATGGGCACCGGCCAGAAACTTGCGGAAATTCGCCCCGCCTATGGCCATCATGACCGACAGCCCGATTGCCGACCAGACAGAATAACGCCCGCCAACCCAGTTCCAGAAACCGAAAACCCGCGACGGATCAATG
>NZ_CALYQK010000110.1 GCF_945285465.1 uncultured Bartonella sp.
GATTTTGAGTCTGGCGCGTCTACCAGTTCCACCACACCCGCATCGATGAAGTGAAGACACAAACAATGTGCCATGGACTTGATGAGTTATATTAAGAACCAATGTTTCGTCAACTGCTTCGTTGGAATAATGTTAAAAAAATTTTTATGACAAAAAACACTGGATTAAAGCAGTAACGATAATTAGACATGTTCATGACATGAGGAACCGATCAAATGCTCAAAAAGCTTGGAAACTGGACACTTTCGCTAGCGGAACGGCATTCTGCCGAATATTGGTTAGCTTTTATTGCTTTTGTGGAAAGTTCTGTTTTTCTTATTCCCGCAGATGTTTTATTTATCCCCATGGCACTTATCAAGCGTGAAAAAGCCTATCGCTATGCATTTATCGCTTCGCTATTTTCGGTTTTGGGCGGTGTTGCCGGCTGGCTTATTGGTCATTTTGCCTATGAAGCTATCGCCAAGCCGGTATTAGAATTTTACGGAAAGCTTGAAACTTTTGAAGCACTACGCAGCAATACAAGTATGGAAATTATCCTGTTATTGCTCGTAACATCAGGAGTGTCGCATCTGCCGCCAATCAAGGTTGTTACCATTCTTGCCGGTGTCGTCGGCATGAATATCTGGATATTTATATTATCGGCCATCATTGCCCGTGGTGCACGTTTTTTCTTTTTGGCATGGCTTATCAGCCGCTATGGTGGTGCAATGCTCGATTATATTCTGCCACGGTTAAAATGGATTGTCGGCATTGGTTGTACAGTTTTAATCGTCGCTTATATCTGTTATAAGATATTCATTTAAGGGACTGAAATGATTTCTTGTTGTTTGCCGGTAAAACCGGTCAGTTGGCTTCAGACCGTTCTGGCATTGTTGATGTTTCTAGCGATGGCTGTTGCAATACTAACCGCACTTGGTTTTGAACATATTGGCGGCTATATGCCATGCAAGCTGTGTCTGGAAGAACGCATACCCTATTATATCGGCATTCCGTTAATGTTGATTGCCGCGATTCTTTCGATGAAACAAAGCAGCAGTGTCATTGTGCGCGCGCTTTTTATTGTCACAGCTTTGCTTATGCTCTATAATTTCGGGCTTTCGGTCTATCACGCCGGTGCTGAATATAAATTCTGGTCAGGACCGACAGATTGCTCGGCGGCAGTCACCGCTATTACAACCCAAGCAAGTGATCTACTGGCCAACCTGAACAGCAAACGCCCGCCTGCTTGTGATACGGCTGCCGGTTATTTTTTAGGTCTTTCCTTTGCCGGCTGGAATTGTGTAGCAAGCCTCGGCTTTGCTATTCTGGGGTTTGCGGGTGGCTTTTTACATCACACGAAAAATGCTTGATGGCAGGCCAATTCGTTTGCGTTTTGCCCCGAGCCCCAACGGTTATTTGCATTTGGGGCATGCTTATTCGGCTCTTGTCAACGCCCGTATTGCAATGCAATTGTGCGGCCAATTCATCTTGCGGATGGAAAACATTGATGTGACCCGTTGTAAAACAGAATTTGAACGGGCGATCATAGAAGATCTTTCGTGGCTCGGATTGACATTTGATAAGCCAATCCGCCGACAAATCGAGCATTTTGCCGACTATCAACAGGCCTTGGATGAATTGAAAAAGCTCGGGCTTGTCTATCCAGCATTTATGAGCCGGGGCGAAGTCAGGGAAAAGATCAAGATGGCAAATCTTGGAGGAAAAAAATGGCTGCTTGATCCTGACGGCACACCGCTTTACCCGACAGATGAACGGTCGCTGCCAGTGGAGAAAGTGCGCCAGCTTATTGGCGAGGGCAAGCCCTACTCATGGCGTCTTAATATGGATCTTGCCTTGCAACGGCATGGTGACAATCTTTACTGGCAAGAATTTAACGGCGACAGCACCTATAAAGTCATGGCACATCCCGAGCTTTGGGGCGATGTTGTCGTTGCCCGTAAAGAAATACCAACCAGCTATCATCTGGCCGTTGTGGTTGATGACCATTGGCAAGGTATCAGCCATATTGTACGCGGCAAAGATCTTTATCAGGCGACATCTGTCCATTGCCTGTTACAAAAGATTTTTGGCTTCAATACGCCGCTTTACTATCATCACCCGCTTATTTTGGGCGAGGACGGGCACAAATTGTCAAAAACCGATAATGATACAAGTTTGCGTTCGCTGCGCCGGCAGGGTCTCACTTTCGATAAAGTTGTTGCGTCTTTACCGAAATTTTAACTACTTTAATGATATTCTCTAGTATTTCTTGCCATTTGACAACCGGTCAGGCACAAGTCGAGATAGTAGGTGGATAAAAGATGATTACCATTAAACCCGCAGAAGAACGCGACCTTGCTGCCATTACCGATATTTACAATGACGCTGTAGAAAATACACTGGCAATATGGAATGACAATACTGTTGATATTGCCAATCGGCGCGAATGGTTAAAAACACGCAATCAATCCGGGTATCCTGTTTTTGTGGCTGTTGATAATGGAAAAACCGTCGGTTACGCCAGCTATGGCCCGTTCAGGCCGTTTGAAGGCTACAGGTTTTCAGCCGAAATATCTATCTATGTTAACAAAAACGAGCGTGGCAAAGGCATTGGCAAAAAACTTCTTGCGGCCTTGATCGAGCATGCGCAAAACAACCATATTCATGTTCTGGTTGCCGGTATCGAAGCAGGAAATAAAGCATCAATAGCCATTCATAAAGCTTTCGGCTTTACGACAACCGGCCATATGCCGGAAGTCGGAATCAAAAAAGGGCAATGGCTCAATCTTGTACTGATGCAAAGGATACTTTAGAAGCCAATCGGAGATACTTTGGCAGTGATTGGCTGAATTTGACGCCAGATAGATATCATCCTCAATAACCAAACCTTTTATATTAGCAAAACAGGTTTGATTTTAGTGGCTGTCGTTTCTGGTTGCCAAACATTTTCTCGGGCTATATTTCTGACATTGCGTGGTTTTATTTTTTGCATAAAACGGCAAAAAACCGATAAGATTATCTCTTGTCTTTTAGCGCAAAGCAATTTTCAGAATGAACCGAGAAAGCGGTCATGTTGCTTTTTGTCGGCTATGCCCCTATTCAAAATTCTGCCCTAATCACAATAAGGTGCGTCGTTATTTTTCTCATTGAATTTCGGGAAAATTCAATTACTTTAGAATAGTTCTAATCTACAGGATAGATATGTTTTCAAAACTCTTTGCCTCGGCTTACCGCAAACCATTTACATCGTTATCTGAAAAGGAAATACTGGCACTGGCAATTTCTTCGGAAGAGGATGACGAACGCATCTATTTGAACTACGCGGACGGTTTACGTGATGAATATCCTGCTACTGCCAAGATTTTTGAAAAAATGGCGGATGAAGAACATAGTCATCGCGATCGCCTGATCAATATTTTTGAAAAACGCTTCGGGAAGATGATTCCGCTCATCCGGCGCGAACATGTGAGCGGCTTTTATGATC
>NZ_CALYQK010000111.1 GCF_945285465.1 uncultured Bartonella sp.
TTCATACCGGAAACGCCGGTGCGCATCATACCATAAATACCCAATGTTATCTCCTTTGATGGATAACCACAGCATGTGAAATAGTTGTTTTTCCTTGTGTGAAACTGATGTTCACTCGCTGCTACGTTCAACAACAATAAATATTCAAGTAAAAAATGATGCTTAAAGAATGCCAAATTTACCTTTATAGCTATTTAAAAAAACGGGGCTAAATTTAATATAAACCACAAATCATTATCTATGGATGTAGATTAAAATACTTAATAAGAATTATTAACTTTTTAGATACTAATTTCTATCTCGATCACGCCAAGCCATTAAAAAAGCCTGCAAATTTGCAGGCTCGTTTTATCCTATAAGGCCAATAATTATCGATCAACTACCAAACTATAACCAAAAAATCTTTTAGAATCTATTACGTCTGTGCCAAGCTTGGCTTTCAATTTTTTGCGTAATTTGCTTATATGGCTTTCGACAACATTTTCTTCGACTTCTGCATCAAAAACACCGTAAATAGCATTAAAAATTTGTGTTTTATTCACGCGGCGCCCTTGATTGGCAACAAGATATTCAAGGATACGACGTTCACGACGTGGAAGAACAAAATCGACACCATTGAGTTTTGGATCACGCCCGTCATTGAATACGCTAATAGGACCCAAAACAACAGCTGCATCCGACTTGCGAATTTCTCCGCCCATACGGCGCCGAATGGCTGCAACTCTTGCCAAAATCTCGCGAACATGGATCGGTTTACGTAAAACATCATCAATACCGGCTTGAAACAGTTCAAGTGTCTGCTCAAGCGAATTATTTTCCGTCACCGCCAACACTGGAGCATCAAAATGAATACGAATTTTTTTCGGTAGCTCAATGCGGTTTTTGCATTCGCCCAGAAGGATTGCTTCAACGGCTGACATTTCAGATCTAGGGGCAGTATTTACCCAGTCAGCAAAATCGGCAGACGATAAGCCTGTTGCTGAAATACCTTCTCGCGCAAACAGGGTAGAATAACCATCCGTTACTAGTTTTCGTTCGTCTACAACTATTATCATGTCAATATCCCCACATAATTCCTTGCGGAACTCGTCGATTTAAGAACCCTCTTCAAAGAGAATTTTCTTTAAAATATCTGGCACGATCTAAATTACAAGTTGTTTTTAAACGGCTACCTTGAGCTGCAGCCCTTTTTTGATAAAAATAACCATTTTTAATATTATTTAACCATTTGTAACTATTTTGTTTGTTGTAAAAAAATTATTCTTTTCAGTGTGTTATATGGTTTATGTTCAATTAACTATAATAATTAACCACATTTAACGAAACGTCAATCAATACGCTCCATTACAAAACTGACGCGAGGCTTGCGTCCATTTTCCAAAGCCTGAAGCAATCATATTAACCATAACCTGACAGACATATCGTTTCTGTGCAGGATCATTATTTGGCCCTGCATGATAACGGGCAACGGCCATAGTCCAGCTTCCCTCGCGTTGCCGAAGTTCCCTAAGGAATCGTGCAGCATAATCGACATTTATATGAGGAACAAACATTGCCGCGACCGACGGGAATCGCTCGCCATGATAATAATGATTTATTTGCATGCACCCCACGTCTATAAGCTTGGCACCACGCCGTTTCGCTTCATAAAAAATACTTAATGCCGCCGACTCTGTATTTGGAAATACTGCTTTTCCATCGATGTTGAGAGCATATGGCTGTAACGAGTCTTTATTTCCTGTTTCTGTCAGCCCGACTGCATAAAGAATTCCCAGTGGTATATTGTAACGTTTTGATGCTACTATCATTTCGCCTTCACAAGCATTGCCGGCAGAAGCTTGCGCACAAAATGCTAAACTAGACCACCAAATGACCAGAATTACGATAAACGCCTTCCTCCCATGTTTTATCATCCTGCAAAGGGGTGCCGGTGAAAGGAAACTCGGTAAATGCCTGACCTGACCCATTGTGCCCACCCTGGCTTTGTTGTCCATTAGATTGCCGCTGACCGTTAAAATTCTGGCCGCTATTGTCCTGCGACATTCCTTGCCCCGAATTTGAAGAATGCGCCTGTTGTATATTTTGTGCACTTCGATCAACGACCATAATTGTTAGGCGTCCATCATCGTTAAAGCCGGACTTTTCCAAAGCTTTTCCCAACATATGATGATCGGCAGCAAGAAGGCGTGCTGTTTCCTGCCGCTCGGCGTGAAGTTCGATATTCAGCCCTTCATTTGTTTTTCTCAACTTCGCCTCGACTGTACCGAGATTTTCCGGATTGAGTTTAATGCGTAAAACGCGCATATCGCCAACCGAACGATTTTGTAGCACCTCAACATCGGCAATGCGACCCAATACATCAAGCCTTTGCGAATTAGCCGGATCTGTTCCAACCTTGCTGCCGACATCAAAACTTGTCTTGACCTTGTTGCTTGCATTATCCGGATTTGCTTGTGATGTTGAATTGCTGACACTTTGGCTTGCACTATCAAGCACGCGCCGGCCATTATTGGATTTATTTCTTCCAATGGAATTGTCAGCTACATCATCAGAAGCGCTTCCATTGCGATTATTCATCTCTTTCAATTCGGAAATAGCAGCCGAAATTTTGGATTCTGATGTTTTTTCACTATTTGCCGCGACAGTGTTTTTACCGTCTTTATCACGCGTTTTTTGATCTTCATTAGTTGCGTTCGGCATTTTAAGTTGACTGGCGTTTGCAACTTCATCCAACAAATTATTGGACGCGCCATTCGTATCACCTTTAGCGGCAGCCGTCGTCTCTTGCACTATCTTGCTGCCCGCCAGACGAGAATTGTTTAAGGTTAGCTCGACAATTTTGTCGGCCGCCTCTGATTGAGTGCCACTATTTTTGACATCACCACCGATAGCCGCGTCTGTCCCAATAGAATCGGCCAATTTTTTCGCCAAAAGACCTTCATTCTCGGCCATTTTGCCAATATCATTACCGACGAGACCATTTTTGTCGTTAGCCGAGCCGATCGCATTTTTAACAGATCGGACACGGGCTGAATCGACTTCATCGCCAAGAGAAACTTCACCTTCCCCGTTACTTTTATCAAGTGTTAATGTTAGTTGCTTTTCGTCGTTTGGAGCATCCTTCGTGGCATTCCACTGGACAAGAATATTTGCTAATGTCGAAACAGCTTCATCATTTTTATCATCGGCTTTCTCGTCATCCTTGGCAGACAACTTTTTATCATCCGCGTTCGCCGATTTATCGGTTTTCGATGCAGCTTTATCGGAGTCTGCTTTTTCATGTCTTTTATCGTCGGAATGGACTTTATCC
>NZ_CALYQK010000112.1 GCF_945285465.1 uncultured Bartonella sp.
ACTCGTTGAGGATAAAACAGTGGATAAATCGAAAGCTCTGGATGCCGCACTATCACAGATTGAACGCTCGTTTGGCAAAGGCTCGATCATGCGCCTTGGTGAAAACAAGCAGATTGTTGAAATAGAAACTATTCCGACGGGTTCTCTATCGCTGGATATAGCGCTTGGCGTTGGTGGTCTTCCCAAGGGGCGTATTGTTGAAATTTACGGACCTGAAAGTTCGGGTAAGACCACCTTGGCGCTTCATACGGTTGCGGAATCGCAAAAACGTGGGGGCATATGTGCATTCATTGATGCCGAGCATGCGCTCGATCCTGTCTATGCGCGCAAACTTGGCGTTGATCTGGATAATCTTTTGATTTCACAGCCGGATACCGGTGAACAGGCTTTGGAAATTACCGATACATTGGTGCGTTCCGGAGCTGTTGACGTTTTGGTTGTTGATTCTGTGGCAGCACTGACACCACGCGCAGAAATTGAAGGGGAGATGGGAGATTCTCTTCCCGGCCTTCAGGCAAGGTTGATGAGTCAGGCCTTACGTAAATTGACGGCTTCCATTTCCCGTTCAAATTGTATGGTTATTTTTATCAACCAGATTCGTATGAAAATTGGTGTTATGTTTGGTTCTCCTGAAACGACTACGGGGGGCAACGCGTTAAAGTTCTATTCGTCGGTACGTTTGGATATTCGTCGTATTGGTTCGATCAAAGACCGCGACGAAATTGTTGGAAACCAGACGCGGGTGAAAGTGGTGAAAAACAAACTTGCCCCACCATTCAAACAGGTCGAGTTTGATATTATGTATGGGGAAGGCATCTCCAAACTGGGCGAACTCATTGATTTAGGCGTTAAAGTTGGCGTTGTCGAAAAATCGGGAGCATGGTTTTCTTATAATTCGCAGCGTTTGGGGCAGGGGCGTGAGAATGCCAAGAATTTTTTACGGGAAAACAAGGAAGTTGCTGACGAAATCGAGGCGGCGTTACGGCAGAATGCGGGCTTGATAGCTTCGGAGCTTTTGGAAAATGGAGGTCCTGATGCACAGGACGAAGAAGAAGCTGTATAATTTGCTTTTTCGTTATGGTTTTAAATAAAATTGCGCTGCGGCAAAGTTTGTTGCAGCGTTTTTTTATGAAAAGATAGTTATGTGACATAAGTTCGTTGATGGTCGTCGGCGCTCGTGCCGATATTGGCTTTTCGGCGAAATTGGCACTTTTTTTAAAGATGTCGCTTTTATTTTTGGCTAAATACTTTGAATAATTGATAATGCAGAAATTGCGTGAAAAACAGTTTCCAGAATTAACAATTTGCTCTAAAAAGCAAACAATATATTTTACAAATTCCGGCAAGGCAAAGAAGGCTTTGCGACGAGTACAGGTGTCAGCTATGAATAGTGTTAACGAGATCCGGTCAACATTTCTGGAGTACTTTCATCGAAATGGGCATGAAATTGTAGCCTCGAGTCCTTTGGTGCCAAGAAATGATCCGACATTGATGTTTACCAATGCCGGTATGGTGCAATTCAAGAATGTTTTTACCGGGCTTGAACAGCGCCCCTATAAACGCGCAACAACGGCACAAAAATGTGTGCGCGCTGGCGGCAAGCATAACGATCTTGATAATGTCGGCTATACCGCTCGTCACCATACGTTTTTTGAAATGCTTGGTAATTTCTCCTTTGGTGATTATTTTAAGGAACAAGCGATTTTCTTTGCCTGGAATTTGCTGACCAAAGAATTTTGTTTGCCAAAGGAAAAATTGCTCGTCACCGTCTATCACGAGGATGACGATGCGGCTCAGTTGTGGAAAAAAATTGCCGGTCTATCCGACGATAAAATCATTCGTATTTCCACGCATGATAATTTCTGGGCTATGGGCGATACAGGCCCATGTGGACCGTGTTCGGAAATTTTTTATGACCATGGTGATAAAATTTGGGGTGGGGTGCCCGGCAGCGCCGAAGAAGATGGTGACCGTTATATCGAAATTTGGAACCTTGTGTTCATGCAATATGAACAGGTAACAAAAGAGCAGAGAAACGATTTGCCCAGACCTTCGATTGATACCGGAATGGGGCTGGAACGCATTGCCGCGGTGTTGCAGGGTGTGCATGATAATTACGATATTGATCTTTTTAAAACGCTCATTCATGCTTCCGAAGAAGCAACAGGTGTCAAGGCCGAGGGCGATTATGTTGCAAGTCACCGCGTTATTGCTGATCATCTTCGCTCATCAGCTTTTTTAATCGCTGATGGTGTTTTGCCGTCAAATGAAGGGCGCGGCTATGTATTGCGCCGTATAATGCGCCGCGCCATGCGGCACGCCGAATTGCTTGGAGCAAAAGAGCCTCTTATGTGGCGGCTCTTGCCAACCTTGGTTCGCGAGATGGGGCAAGCCTATCCGGAACTTTTACGGGCCGAAGCACTTATTTCCGAAACGTTGCGACTTGAAGAAACGCGTTTTCGCAAGACATTGGAACGCGGCCTTAGTCTTTTGAATGAAGCAAGTGCTTCTCTCAAAGATGGCGATTCTCTGGATGGCGAAACCGCATTTAAACTTTATGATACTTATGGCTTTCCGTTAGATCTTACTCAGGATGCGCTGCGCCGGCGCAATATTATAGTGGATGTTGAAACATTTGATAAAGCAATGGAACGCCAGAAAGCCGAAGCTCGTGCCAATTGGGCAGGTTCGGGCGAGGAAGCGACTGAAACAATATGGTTTGCTGTGCGTGATAAAGTTGGCTCGACCGAATTTCTCGGCTATGAGACCGAAAAAGCGGAAGGCATCATAACGGCAATTGTTAAAGATGGCAAAATTGTCGATCATTTAAATGCCGGCGAGCAGGGAATGCTGGTTGTCAACCAGACACCATTTTACGGCGAGTCAGGTGGCCAGGTCGGTGATACGGGGGTAATTTCGGGAGAAAAATTTGCTTTTGATGTAACAGACACACAGAAAAAAGCCAATGGGGTTTTTGTCCATATTGGTGCGATGCACAAGGGTCGCATCAATACCGGTGATGTGGTCGAGCTTGACGTCGATCAAAAGCGGCGTAGAAAAATACGTGCCAACCATTCGGCAACGCATTTATTACATGAAGCACTGCGCGAAACGCTAGGAACACACGTTGCGCAAAAGGGCTCGCTGGTTACGCCCGAGCGTTTGCGGTTTGATTTTTCGCACCCCAAACCAATGACAGCTGAAGAGATTAAACAAGTAGAA
>NZ_CALYQK010000113.1 GCF_945285465.1 uncultured Bartonella sp.
CCACCTCATGAATATCTATGCAGATGATGAAACATTTAAAAGACTGGATGAGGCGTTTGGCTATTGTTTCAAGACTCCAAAAGGCTCCAATTATCCGCCCATATTGCACCGGACTAAAATCAGACCCTACGAACAATTTACAATTGAAGGGTTAGGGGGCTCAATTACGCTTTTTCCGGTATTACAGGTTCATGGCGATATTCATTCTCTCGGATTTAGACTGGGAAACGTTGCTTATTGCACCGATGTGAATGCCTTTCCTGATGAAACGACGCAATATCTTCAAAACCTTGATGTACTGATCATCGGCGCACTGCAATACCGCCCGCATCCGAGCCATTTTTCTGTTGATCAGGCTGTTGAATGGGGAAAAAAACTCAATGCAAAAAGAGTGATTTTAACACATATGCATGTTGCCCTGGATTATGACGAGGTCATGAAATATACGCCGGAAAATGTTGTGCCCGGCTATCAGGGGTTGACGTTTGATGCAGATGTTAACTAATATTTTCTGACTTTACATATTTGTTAGACCTACAAATTTTTAACCTAAACGCGCATTAGAAATAGTGTCGTCAATTGTGAAAAGAGCACCGCAACAACGCCGGGCAGGGCGTCCGCCGCAAGCGCCATCCCTGTTTGCAACGGCATCAAGCCAAGGTCTGTTGCCAAAAAATTGGGTGCGCAAGCACCAAAAAGACTGAGCAGCATGTACCATCATCGTCAATAACAGTGGTAATGCTGTTTTTAGCAATGGATTTTTATTGTTCATCAAAATTTGACCTTTGCATTTTCAAAATGGCCTACGCGCCTCTTTAGGGATGCCACCAAAAACCTTGTGTAGAAGGCCATTTTTGCCGGCACCAAAAGCCGAACTCGCTTAATTTTTGTAAAAAATTTTTCGACTTAACCGAAAACTTCAATGCGAGTATTTTGAAAACTGAATTGAATATTGACGAGCCGCTAATTGTCGAGTGTCAGACTATTTGCCGGATCAATGGCACAGCTTCCCACATAGGTATATTCAATCCATGTAAATGCAGAGCCGTTTGTTATAAAATCGGCAAGATCCTATTGGTATTTCCAATAGATAAAACTGGAAAATTTCGGAGAATAGGGTACTTCATTGTGTTGAATGAGATGGTTTTTACCAGTGATTTTGCTATGTAAAAGCGCAAAATTCGCACCAAGATCCAATTTTTCATTGATGTGGGCGGCCGTTTCAATTTCCGCACCGTAACTAGCTGTGTCGGCATTGTCGACAGCCATGAGTCCGAAAATAGGATTAAAAGTAAATAATTGTTCGTCGCCCGTATCATTATTAAAGAGGAACGTTGAAACGGCGAAATTTTGGGCGAGATTGGCAGCTTTCAACCCTGTTTCATAAGTCCATGTCGTCGAGCTTTTAAGAGGCGAAAGCGGAATGCCCAATGAAACAAATTGATTATAAAATAAATATCCTACGTATTTTTGACCTTGCGCAATCATTGCAAAGGCGATTAGGGTTTCGAACAAGTCATAGGTAATACCGGTGCGACCGGTCAAAACCGTGTAATCACTATCGCCGCCAACGCTAAGACAGCTTCCCGCACCTTTTCTGCCGAAGAATTCTCCGTCAAAATCCTCATTTTCATGAGTGAGACGTAAATCTCCTATTCGATGGAACTGTTCGGTGAGGGGAATGTTGATATAGCTGAATGTGGCAATGTCAGTGGTTTCGAGTTTGCCACGATAATCGCCATTTTGCGAGAGCCATACTGGTTATATCGATATGCCAGTAAAAGCGCTTCCAAAGACTTAAGGCACCCGCCTCCCTTGTTATGTCGCCATCGGTTTCATCATTGAAACTGATTTGCAGATTATCTTCACCAAGCGGCCTAACATTGAGCCCCGGGCTTTGAAAAAATTAGGGAAAACGGTTGCTTTGCCCGCTCCTAAAAAACCGTCAATAATATCAGCGGTCATGTTGTGTCATAATGGTTGACACTGCTTATTGACGTAAAATGGACAACCCCCGAATCCTACTCATATTTGGCGATAAAACGGGATCTTCTACTATCAAGCTTCGGTATCGTGTTACATGCGTGACGCGGAAATTATAGTTCATCAATCAATAATCCGGTTATCGGAGGCTATTTATCGCGCGCCCATCCACCACTCACCGTTAGTTTGTCTGCTTTGTCGAGTTCAAAGAAAGGTTTATTGTTCAACATACCATGGTGGGGCGTGCCGACATTACCGTTAATTGATGATATAACATTTGGTTCAGACCGCCTATAGTTACCGATATCGCCGTCATAGTCACAAATTTTTTCAGTTATTACCCCCGGTTATTTGTTCACCGGTTGCCTTTTTGTGACAAAAATCTCCCATCTTGCAGCCATAAAAACCAAAAACCAACACGGCACCAACTACCACAACCGGGCCGGGGTCACGAGTAAATCATATTTATGGATCCGGCTTTTGAATTACGGCCGCCGGTTGTTTTCTGCAAACAACGGAAAATAGTAATTTTTCAACATTGCCAAACGGCATATCGAACAAGCGTGTCGAAAGAGAGGCGTCATCAACATAATAATTTACCTACGGCAATATCAAAGCCGAAAACAAACCGACGTCGCGCGTGGTATTATATCGGCAAAAGCGTTTCCACGGCCAAACAATTGACATTGTCAATTTGCGTCTAAGAGAAGGGGGCGTTAACATTTGCTTTTACAATCGTATCACGGCAAATTTCACTGACATAAAACAGGATTTTCTCAATCACATTACATCTTTGTTTCGCGTTGAAATTTACCGACATTACAATCTGGCTCAATTCAATTCTGTTTTTCGCATCGTCAGCACCTGCCTTGGGAGGACTATAGGCTATTAACTTGGCAATAAACAGATCGCTTCGCATTATCTTGCGCCTCTTGTTCATAACCCCCGCTTTTAAACCGCATCAGTTTTTTTACCCGTCGATAAAATAACTATTATTTTTATTTCAAGTTTTATTTTCCTTTTTATACAAATCGCAAGTTTGCTGGTTCAAAATAATCAAAGATTTCTAGTATTTTAGCGATATTACTAATATCCGATAAAAATTTTGGATAAAAAAGTTTCTTTTTCAGGTGCGCCGAAAGGTAGCTTCAGGAACAAGGTTTGCCGATGGCGGTCGATATTTTTTTCAATTGCAAACTTGATTATTTTTATATAGTTTATACCCTAAAATAAA
>NZ_CALYQK010000114.1 GCF_945285465.1 uncultured Bartonella sp.
CTCACCTTCGCGATCATAGACAGAAAAATGATGCTGAAAATAGCCCAATGACCCGTCGGCATGCATATAATCACGTAAAGACGAGCCGCCGGATTTTATTGCGTCATCAATAACATTACGAATAATCTCAGCAAGAATGTCAGACTGTTCACGCGCCGATGCCGTTTTTGCTCCAATTGTTGAAGAAAGCCGTTTCGGCGAGAGGTGACTTCGCCACAAGGACTCACATACATAGATGTTACCAAGACCGGCAATGATTGATTGATCAAGAAGGGCAGATTTGAGGGGTGCTTTTTTACCCCTTAGAACTTCATTAAGATAAGCACCGGAAAGACTGTTTCCCGTTGGTTCCGGTCCCAGATTTGCCAATAGCTTATGACAATCAAGATCTTTGGTTTTGGCAAGTAGCATGAAACCGAACCGGCGCGGGTCATTATAAATGACGTGAAGCGCTCTACCTTCCGACGTTTTAACATCCATTTCGAAATGGTCATGGGCGGCAAGCTTCGGCTTGTCGTGATAATAGCTGCCAATGGTGTCATTTTCTATGCGCCACGAACCGGACATGCCTAAATGGCTGATAATCGTTTCATCATTATCAAGGTGGATGAGCAGGTATTTTGCCCGCCGCCCCAGACCGACAATTTCACAGCCAATCAGATGGGCAGGAAAATTTTTTGGAAAAGGAAAGCGCAAGCCGGGCCGGTTCTGCCTGGCTGTAATTATTTTTGCATGGGTCAAATGTGGCTCGAGTCCACGTTTTATTGTTTCGACTTCAGGTAGTTCCGGCATAGGGCAAATTTTTCTATCAATTAAGAATGTTATGCGACCGGTTCGACAGAATTCTTTTCAATCCGGTCGCGTATTTGTCGACATAATGGTTAGCTATGGTCATTTTAAGGTGGGCAATGTTTCTTGTTACGAAAAAATAAAATATCCTACAGGAAACTAAATTCCATTTTTAAAAAGGTTTAGAACTATTCAAATAAACTTAACAGTTGCGGAAAAATAATATCGTTTAAATTAAATACAAAATCGCAAGTTTATATATTACCATAAAAATTATCGGTAATTAAAAATTAACTTTTTGTTAAGGAATTTCTGCCATCATCGAACTTCAAATAAATGTTATCTTCTTGAAATAGAAATGTAACATGACTATATTAAAGTTAATGATGTGATGGTTGACCACGGATGTACTGGCAGCCAACACACAACGGAAGGTCGGGTTTTCCCCGGCCTTTTTGTTTTATGTCTTGGTGCTCGGCTTGGTTTTCTCTGCCTGCGCAACACCGGCTCAGCTTTGGTCGGCAACCCATTCACCTTTTCTAAAAACGGCAATTTTTTGACCATCGCGGGTCAAACCGTCAATGTCGATCTTGTCTGAGCCGATCATCCAATCTATATGGATATGACTTTTATTGCCGCCCCTTTTTGCTATTTCTTCGGGCGTGAGAGATGCCCCGTTTAAAAAGCATTTTGAATAACACTGGCCAAGAGCAATATGACAAGCGGCATTTTCATCAAATAATGTATTATAAAATAATAAGCCACTTGCCGATATCGGCGAGGAATGTGGTACGAGTGCTACTTCGCCCAAATGGCGTGATCCTTCATCGGTATCAAGAATTTTCAGCAATATTTTTTCACCCTTTGCCGCATGCGCTTCGACAACGCGGCCCTGTTCAAAACGCATTTCAATATCATCAATGAGTGTACCTTGATAGGAAAGCGGTTTGGTCGAACGCACATAGCCTTCAACTCTTTGGCGATGCGGTGTTGTAAAGACTTCCTCTGTCGGTATATTGGGATTGCAGATAACGCCATTTTTCGCAGTCGAGGCGCCACCATGCCATTCATGCTCGTCAGCCAAACCGATGGTCAGATCAGTGCCGGGCCCGCTATAATGCAAGGCAGAAAAGCGCTGGTCGTTGAGCCATCGGGCATGTTTTTTCAAATTGGCATTGTGGTTTTTCCAAGCACTGATCGTATCGGTTTGATCAACACGCGAGGCAGAAAAAATAGCATCGGCCAGTTTTTTGATTGCTTGGTGAACGGGAAGATCAGGAAAAACAACGGTTGCCCAGGAAGGGTTTGGATAGGAAACAATGGTCCAGTTTATGTCAAAACCGGCAATTTTTTCCAGTGCCGGCTGATAGGCAAGTGATGTCGCCTTGTTCAACCGCGAAACTTTGGCAAAATCCTCATTGGCAAGTAGGGATGGATTGTCACCGGTTATTGCCAGACGAGCCGCGCCTTGTCCGTAAGCTTTTGCCATGCCGTCATAAAGCCAGTTCGGTGCTTTGTCGAAACTTTTGTCATCGCCATCTTTAAAACGGCAAAGGATCATTTCCTCGTCACTAAAAATAGGCGTTACAACACCAGCACCGGCCTGATAGGCGTGGTGGGCGATTCGGCGCACCAAAGGTAGTGCGGCAATCGGGCTTGTCAAAACGAGATCTTGCCCCTTTTGCAAATTAAGGCCAACCTTGACAGCGACTTCGGCAAGCCGGTCAAGTCTGATAGGGTCGATGACAAAATGGTCATTATTCATCTTGGAAATTCCTTTATTAGATATAAAAATACCAAAATTGAAAACCGGTTGGAAAAATTAGTGCTTTTTACCGTTGTGATAAAGAGGCTAGCGGAAAAACGAGAGTATATTAAAAATTGGCGCGATAAAAGAAAATTTGAATAAATTTTCCATGGACAGGGCATCATCGTTCGATAATATCAGAAGCTGAAAATTAACGACAAAATTCGAGGGAGAATAGCATGAAACCGGATATTTTGATTCTAAGCCCATTGGGCGAGCGCCAGATGAACGAGCTTGAAAAGCGTTATAATTTGTTGCGTGCCGATTTGGCAGATAATGGCGATGACGTTATTGACAAGCACGGGAAAAATTGCCGCGCCGTAATCAGCACAGGCAACATTGTTTTTGACAAAAAACTGATTGCCAAATTGCCGCAAGTCAGGCTTGTCGCTTGTGTGACAGCCGGTTTCGATCAGGTCAATCTGAATGACTTGAAAGAACATAAGATCCATTTGACCAACACTCCGGACGTATTGACCGCAGATGTTGCTGATGTTGCGTTGATGTTGATGCTTGCCGCGCGCCGTCGTCTGATCTTTGGCGACCATTATGTC
>NZ_CALYQK010000115.1 GCF_945285465.1 uncultured Bartonella sp.
ACCATGATAGGTAAATTCACCACCGCGACCAGTCTGATAAACGGGAAAACGGTCCGGCGTTAACAAGTCCGATTTTATTGCACTTGTTCCGGCCGTATATATTGGTGGGTGCTCTAACAGCCATATACGCTCGTTTGCTTCGCCTGCGGCGATCTTGGCAATACGGTTTTCCATTTCTTCAATGGCAAACGGATAAGGTATCGATCCGTCGCTCACCAGCCATTCCACTGGTGAGGAGCGGATTTTTGTTAAAAAACTATGGTCGAGGTTTTGTCGTTTATTGTTATTCATCAGATTCAATATTTATTGCAATGCCATTCATACGTAAAATCTACAAGTATCAAAAATTCAAAGCAAGGAAATATATACCATATAAGCAGAAATACAAGACTTTCCACTATGTGAACCGAAATTCGAGTTTTTATTCAATTGGTTACAATAATTACAAACAAAGTTTTCGTATAATTAAAAAGTAACTTACTTATAAATAAATTTCTAAATTAAAAATTATAATAAAAATAATTATTTTATGAATTATTGGAATTATAAATAGTATAATATGTGAACTCGCCATCTATAATTTGCGCAAGCTATTTTTTGCGCACGCGTGGAGGAAGAATGCTGTTGCCAACATAGAAAATTGGCAATTAACCCAAATTAAATATCCAGATTGTCAGCAAATTCGGCATTATCCTGAATGAAATGGAAACGCGCCTCTGGTTTTGTTCCCATAAGATCTTCGACAACTTTTTTCGTTTGTTGATTATCGTCGTCTTCAATATCTACCCGCAACAGCGTACGATTCTTGGGATCCATTGTCGTTTCTTTAAGTTGATCGGAACGCATTTCGCCCAAGCCTTTGAAACGGCCAATTTCAATTTTTCCGCGACCGGTAAATTTTGTTTTTATTAACTCGTTTTTATGGGCATCATCGCGTGCATAGGCAACAACACCACCTTGAGCGAGACGGTATAACGGGGGTACAGCAAGGAAAAGGTGTCCCTTTCTTATCAGTTCCGGCATCTCTTGATAGAAAAAAGTTATCAATAACGAGGCGATATGTGCGCCGTCAACGTCGGCATCGGTCATTATGATGATTCGATCATACCGCAAATCACTTTCGCGATATTTGGAATGTGTACCGCAGCCAAGTGCCAAAATGAGATCGGAAATAATCTGATTATTGCTGAGCTTTTCACGACCCGCACTTGCCACATTCAAGATTTTGCCACGCAACGGTAAAACAGCTTGAGTCGCACGGTTTCGAGCCTGTTTGGCAGACCCGCCAGCAGAATCACCTTCAACAAGAAATAATTCGGCGCCCGCAGCCGAGTTATGTGTACAATCGGCAAGCTTTCCCGGAAGGCGTAACTTGCGAACTGCCGTTTTGCGACTTACTTCTCTTTCTTGACGCCGTTTTAAGCGCTCTTCAGCGCGATCAACAACCCAATCAAGAAGTTTGCTTGCCTCTTGTGGTGAATTTGCCAGCCAATGGTCAAAAGGATCGCGTATAGCGTTTTCAACAATACGCAGTGCCTCGACAGTGGCCAAACGGTCTTTTGTTTGCCCGACAAATTCCGGTTCCCGAATAAAGACCGACAGCATGACTGCAGCAGAAATCATAATATCGTCAGTGGTGATGACCGATGCCCGTTTATTTCCAATCAACTCGGCATAAGCCTTCAAACCGCGAAGAAGAGCTTGTCGCAAGCCTGCCTCATGTGTACCGCCTTCACCAGTAGGAATGGTATTGCAATAGGAGTGAACGAAGCCATCGCCACCGTACCAGCTAATTGCCCATTCAACCGAACCGTGTCCGCCACGCTGTTCGGTCTTGCCGGAAAAAATATCCGAAGTTACTTGATATTCACCATCCAGTGACGTGCTCAGAAAATCTTTAAGGCCGCCGGGAAAATGGAAAACAGCCTTTTCGGGAATTTCTTTTTTGTCATCAAGCTTTGACGGCGCGCAGTTCCAGCGAATTTCGACACCGCCAAACAAATAGGCTTTAGAACGAGCCATCTTATAAATCTGTTCGGGGTCAAAGGCCGCTTTTGCACCAAATATATCGGCATCAGGATGAAAACGAACCCGTGTTCCACGGCGATTATGAACTTCTCCGAGATCTTCCAAACCCGACTGCGGTATTCCGCGAGAAAAGCGCTGCCGATAAAGCCTGCGCCCGCGTGCAACTTCCACCTCCATATCATCGGATAGTGCATTGACGACCGATATACCGACACCATGAAGTCCTCCGGAGGTCTCATAAGCCTTGCCATCGAATTTACCACCGGAATGGAGCTCTGTCATTATGACTTCAAGCGTCGATTTATCCGGCATTTGTGGGTGGTTTTCGACAGGTATACCACGCCCGTTGTCGGTAACTGTGAGATATCCGTCTTCCTCAAGTGTAACTTCAATGAAATTTGCATAGCCGGCGACCGCCTCATCCATTGAATTATCAATAACTTCGGCAAATAGATGATGAAGAGCTTTGCTATCGGTGCCACCAATATACATGCCAGGACGCAACCGGACAGGTTCCAACCCTTCAAGTACACGAATTGATGAAGCATCATAGCTATTTTCGGCATCCGTTGTTAGATCCAGAGATTTTAAAGTCTCTCTATCTTTTTTGCTCTGTATTTCCTTGTCAAAAGCCGGTTCAGGAACTGTCTGCTTGCCGTCTTGCTTGTCGTTAAGATTGCCGAAAAGGTCGTTATTTTTTTCGTCCATTGGAGCCGATTATCTATTCTTCTAATTATCAAAAACTCAAAACATTCGATTCGCCATATTTTACACATTCAACGTTAAAAAGCGAGAATGTTCGTGTTATGTTCACTCAACTTTTCATGACGGTGTATTTGTCTTGGCAATTCTGGCTAAAAGGGGTAGCAAAAAATAACGGATGTCAACAAGCAAAATATAGAGGTCTTTGACGTTTCTTTAGACAAACAAACGTCTGCGGGGTATTTAAGATTTGAAATAAGGGGGGGGGAAAACAACACAGGTTACAACATACGATGAACGGTTAAGCGACTTCGGCCAAGGTACAAGCGGAAAGGTGGGGTAGATTCACACGTGAAGTGCAACACAGTTTATTTAAAGCATAATTTGATATC
>NZ_CALYQK010000116.1 GCF_945285465.1 uncultured Bartonella sp.
GCTTCCGGCTTGTCAAAGATCAGGGCGGGTTATCGGTTGCGGTTTTTAAAAGCCGCAAGAAGGGAGCACGCGAGAAAGCTTTGAAATAATCGATGATGGTCGTGTTCATTGTATTGCACCGGCAAACTATTGTGATAAGAGCGAACTTGTTAATATTATCAAGGCAAATATTGATGTTGTTGCTGCCCGCGCGGCACTTGAAAGCCTGTTTAACATTAAAAAAACAGCCATAAAAAGCTGTGGTGAAAAACAGGCGAAAAAACCAAAAACTTGCAAAACAAGTATTTTGAATATGTTTTCTATTTGAAATGTTTTTTACTTGTTTCAGAAAACTCGACAATCATTTTTTCCAAGAACGTGCAAGTCATATGCCTTGGCGGGTGCATTAGTTGAGACTCAACCAGAGCCCGAAGATGTTTTTCCCTTTTCACAATCGTTTGAACATGCCTGGCGCTGTTTTTCAATTAAATGAAATTATCGGGAATTTTCCAGTATTGCCATATCCAGAAGGCTTGGTTTTCAAATCATTGAAGGCCATTTGACCAGCAAGAAACCATCAACATTAAGATTGAATTCGTTGCAATAGCAATTGTCAAAATTTTCAAGATCATTGTGTCGACCAGACGCTATCTGCCTTATCAGGCGGACGACCGGTAACGGTGTTATCCGGCGTTTTCGCGTGAAAAGCTATCGGGGAAAACATGCATCATAATTGGCACAATTTGTTGTATAGATCGGGCTTTTAGCCGCAAGCGCTGTCAAAAGGCCACTCTTCAACTGAAAGCGCTGCAAATGCCAGTTGCAAAACATAGTTGCCATTTTTGCTATTTTTATAGAACCTGAATATCAACATGCCAGCGGGTTAGAATTTCACGAGAAAGCCAAACCCTATCTGTCAAAAAGCCATTTTCATCGGTTTGATATTTTTAACAAGATAAGTTTAAGCTGATGTTTTCTGTTTTTTTACAAAAAAAAGAAAACTATTGATAGCTTCCCGGTCCGACATTTTATTATCTTTTGATAAAGCCGATTTTTGTTGACTGCCTCACCTCTTAGCCAAGCTTCTTTATCATATGTTGGATCGGTATGGCTGCCAATAGACAACTTGCAAAAATTGGCAAAAAGCAGAAATTAACAATCTGGCAACAATATTTGCTCGCATCGATGTAATGCTTGGCACAAAGAAAATGCGTTCCAATAAACCTGATCGAATCATTGGACTTAAAAAAGGTCAGCTCATTTTTAACGAAATTCGGCAAAGTACAAACAATTTTGTTTTCTTAACTGAAGTCCGTCTGCTAAGAACTTCAATGTCCGTCTCTAAAATTGCTCGAATATGAAATTTTTGCGCCATAATAATAATTCTGCCACCAATATTTCAAGGTCGAAAGTCCGGTTGTTGGCAGGCCTATTGCTATGTCTGTTTCTACCATTGACAATTCACGTTCTCATGTTGGAATATCTCGATATTCCTTATCCTGATAGCGAAGTAAAAAGCTGGTTTTTATATTATTCGGTCAACGCGATTATCTATTTTATGGCAGTTTCATATTTATATAAATGTGCAGCGCATGTATTTTCTGCTATAAAACCATCTATAAAATTTGCTTTTTTATGGTGCATCCTCATTGGAACCGACGAGACGTTACGCGGCTGGGGAATGAACATTTACTGTGTCGACACCCCGCTAAAGAGTTCGCCCTTCATTATTATCGCCAATTCCGGCATGTTAATTTTTTCGCTAATATCGCTCCTATGGGTAGACTATATCTATTCGTTAAAATTAGTTTCCAAAAAGCGTACCTTAATTCTAGCGGGATCATCCCTCATAGCGGGCGTAATTATTTATCCTCTCGTACAGTTTTGTGTTGGTAACTTACTATCCCTCCTCGATAGTATTGAGCCGACAGGTGCTTGGTGCGTGCAGCCCTATGGTTGGAAAGTCAACTTGCCTGCTTATATAAGTTTCATTGAACCGGTTGTAAGCCTGCTATGTGCGGTTTACATTATCTATCCATGTCTTCCCGATCAATTTTGTAAAAAACTGTTTTATACGATTGTTTTCGTACTGGCACTTAAAATGCAGCTACTCTCTGTGCCATTATACGGACTTTACAATATTGATAATTTTTTTGCTAATGCGCTATCTATGTCGCAATTTACTATTGAATTTCTATGTCTTGGTATATTGTGTTTGCTGACAATATATTTTTATGAAAAAAATAGTTAATAATAATTGTTCTTTCAAAGGTCCATTCACCTAACACGGTAAATTTAATCAAACAAACCGTCGAAACGTGGATATATGTGCAGCAACGGGTGGCTTAACGGCGAATGCGGGTCGAATAAAAGCAGATATAGCAGATATATTTGCAACTTTGACAGGCAAGCCGGTTAAGCTTGTTAAAACACTCCCCCAAAGGCAATGCCGGTTATAGACGCACAGCCGGAAGAACCGAAACCATGGCTTATAGTGCCGTGAAAAAAGGTGTACTATCGCTTTTTAGGTTTGATTGCTTCCAGATATGCCGGCAATTCAACAAAAGATTCTCCGGCTAGATTAAGAGTATAAATCAGAAGGGCAACCGGACTATTGTTGATTGAAGTCTGAAAAGCGGTTTTTGAGTTAGCGTCTGGTTTATAGCGGCGTTTAAAATAGGTGAGAGGGGAAAAAGCAGCTTTGCGTCATCCGGCCTCATTTTAAAAGTTAATAATCATTTCAACATTTGCGCTCGATTACGTGAACTTTTCACATGTATCGGTTTAAAGCGTGCCCGCCAATATCCGCGCCGGATCGGCCGGCTTTTGCTATCAAATGGCTGTGTTTTGGCCATGCACGGTGTTGCGCCAGGTTTTAAGCCGCTTGACGGGGCAGGAAAAAATGGCCACTGCAAGGCATCGAATGCCGGATTGTGCGCATTGTGCTGTTTACGGTACAGGGGTTGCCGCCCATGCGCTTTATCACTGACTGAACAAATTCACCGCCTTAACAAATTCACCGCGTTAACAATATTATCGCTTGACTGACCGGCTTTTGCAATGAAATGGCCTGTCCCTGTCCCTGTCCCTGTCCCTGTCCCTGTCCCTGTCCCTGTCCCTGTCCCTGTCC
>NZ_CALYQK010000117.1 GCF_945285465.1 uncultured Bartonella sp.
CGGTTACCCGCCAGAACCTAAATCTGGTGCGTCTACCAATTTCGCCACATCCGCTAAACCTGATAAACAGGTTCGCAACAAACCATAGGCAAGCGGCGTCTCTATATCATCCAATTTCCATCAATCAAAGAAAAAAAGCCAATTCTTTCGTTTTTTAACGGATATTGTCCAATTTTGCTTGCCCAAGGTGCAAGGGTCTTGATCCCTACAAAGCGTCCAGTCAAATCAGGCCCCGGTTGTCTCGGAAAATTGTTGATGTCCTTTCAAGTCCTGCTTTGCATGTGCTGTTCCCACAGAACAGAAAAATAACTCACTAATTGATTCGTGAGCCTTTTCAACTCCATATTGACAACACTCTATTACTCTATCGGGTAACGTTTCATGATTATATCCGGTAAATCCACCATTCATATTTTTGCCTGCGGCACAGGCCGAAGTATTTTAACCGTTTTTTCAACACCGGCGCAATCTAAAGGGATTAGAATCCCGATTTTCGATAAACGGCTGTTTATGGCGAGATATTCAGGAAAAATAGATATTGTCTTCTTTTCATAGTGGGACTGATATCCCAATCATAGCGGGAAAGCCCTAATTTGATAAAATTTCTGATCAAAGAAAAACCCGCCATTGTTGTGCGAATACCTTTTGTGCCATAAGGTGTCAGGCAACATAGAGCATATTTTTTTCTGATTTAACACGAAGAATTGTTATGGCGAATATTTCTATCAGGTCACTTCATGTTATTGGTGCGGGACTATCGGGAAGCGAAGCGGCGTGGCAGATTGCCGAAGCCGGTATTCCGGTTATTTTGCACGAAATGCGTCCTGTTCAGCAGACACCGGCCCATAAAACAGCTGGATTTGCCGAGCTTGTCTGTTCCAACTCGTTCCGCTCTGACGATGCCACGACAAATGCGGTTGGATTACTACATGCCGAGATGCGCCTTGCCCGCTCTCTTATTATGAAGGTTGCCGATAGCAATAAAGTTCCTGCAGGAGGTGCGCTGGCTGTTGATAGAGAAGGATTTTCCAGAGCCATAACCGAAGCTCTTGAAAATCACCCTTTGATTACTGTCGAACGTTGCGAGCTTGCCGCTCTTCCACCTAGAGAATGGGGTAATGTTATCATAGCAACCGGCCCGTTGACATCCTCTTTACTTGCCGAAGCAATACGAAAAGTAACCGGCGAAGACTCGTTATCGTTTTTCGATGCCATCGCCCCTATTGTCTATAAAGATAGCATCAATATGGACATTTGCTGGTACCAGTCACGTTATGACAAAGTTGGACCCGGCGGAACTGGAAAAGATTACATCAATTGCCCTCTTGACAAACAGCAATATGAAAATTTTGTTCAAGCCCTGATTGACGGCGAAAAAGCTGCATTTCACAATTTTGAAAATGCGAGCTATTTCGACGGTTGCCTTCCCATTGAAGTTATGGCCGAACGCGGCAGAGAAACCCTCCGCCACGGCCCCATGAAACCGATGGGGCTTACAAATGCCCACGCTCCGACAATAAAGCCCTACGCCGTTGTCCAGTTAAGACAGGATAATGCTTTAGGCACGCTCTACAATATGGTTGGCTTCCAAACCAAGCTCAAATATGGCGAGCAAACACGAATTTTGCGGACAATTCCCGGTCTTGAAAATGCTGAATTTGCCCGATTAGGTGGCATTCACCGCAACACCTATCTCAATTCTCCGGCACTGCTTGACAAAACCTTGCGGTTAAAAACGCAGAAACGCTTGCGTTTTGCCGGTCAGATAACGGGGTGTGAAGGTTATGTTGAATCGGCAGCAATAGGACTTATTGCCGGACGGTTCACAATTGCCGATTATCGAGGGCGTGAACCGAAAGCCCCACCTGTTACCACAGCTATTGGTGCGCTTCTCAATCATATAACGGGCGGGCACGTTTCTGCCGATGATAACGGCAGGCATTCGTTCCAACCGATGAATATCAATTTCGGTTTGTTTCCGCCTATAGATATTGAAAAACCGGAAGGTAAACGTCTGCGCGGAAAAGAAAAAACACTTGCCAAAAAGCAGGCACTGTCAAAAAGAGCACTTGAAGATTGCAAAAACTGGTTGAACGAGGAAATTGAACCATGAATAGCATACCTGTTATTGTTTTTGATCTTGACGGCACACTCGTCGATTCCGCACCGGACCTACTTGACAGTCTCAATTTCTGCTTGAGCGAAGACGGCCTTAAAACCTATCAACCCGACGATATTCGCCGCCTCGTTGGTATGGGAGGACGAATTATGATCGAACGCGCTTTAAGCTATCAGAATATTGAACCAAACAACGCTCATGTCGAAAGATTGCTGGCAACATTTCTACGCCATTATGAAGAAAACATGCCGGGAAAGACCCGGTTTTTTCCCGGTGTTGATGCGTCCCTCGAAAAGCTTTCGCAAGCCGGCTATAAACTTGCCGTTTGCACCAATAAATATGAAAAATTAGCACGCCGTTTACTTGATGGCATGGGAGAAGGAGCGCGCTTTGCCACTATTGTTGGTGGCGACACTTTTGCCTACCATAAACCAGATGCACGGCACATACTTTCAACAATAGAGCGTGTCGACGGTGCCTCTGATTGTGCGGTTATGGTAGGTGACAGCCAAGCTGACATTCTGGCAGCACAAAGTGCCGATATTCCGGTTATCGCGGTGGATTTCGGTTATACCGACAAGCCGGTAAGCCTCTTTCATCCCACAAAAATAATCAGTCATTTCAATGAGTTGACCCCTGATTTCGTAACAAAACTGCTGCCCACAAGTAACATGCAGGGATGAAAAAACGATTTGTTTTATTAGTTTCAGATACTGAAAAAAATCAAAATGAAACAGTGCCTCAATTTGTCAGATAAAAAACCATTGTTCGAGGGACTTACCCGTTCGGTATTCGTCTATGAACAAAATCCAGACTATTTGATAAAAGTTCCTTCACCTGCTTGACAAAAACGAATTGGGCGCGTTCACACGCGAAGTGCAATACTGCTGAGTAATATGGTATGGCTCAGTTTGCTAACTGTGGAGTGTTGCCATGCCATATTATTCGCATTTGAGTTTTGAAGAAAGAG
>NZ_CALYQK010000118.1 GCF_945285465.1 uncultured Bartonella sp.
TGTCGCGGCAAATTGGAACCGTGACAGGCTGACAATGTCAATATCCATAGTTCACTTCCTTACATTGTATGTTTGTCATAATTGTCCTCGCGCAGACTCTCCAAGATACGGCAATAACCAGCACTCATGCGCTGGTAATCTCCGGTAATTCTCTTGCCGTTGAGGGTGATGATGCGGTCACAACAGGCGGCTTCCCGCCGCAGATGTGTGGCAATAAGCCAGCTTTTGTCACGGCCATAATGGCGCATGCGCTCAAGAATGTCGCAGGCACTTTGCCCGTCTATATTCTCTGTCGGTTCGTCAAGCAGCCAAAGGTCGCGGTTTTGTAGAAAAAGCCGTGCCAATGCAAAGCGACGGGCCTGGCCGGTGGATAGGCCGGTCTGGTTTTCTCCGATTGCGCTATAAAGCCCGTCGGGTAAATTTGATAGATAATCGCCGAGACCAGCCCGTTCCATTGCCGCAATCATTTGTTTATCGGAAGCGGTCACATTGGCAAGTTTCAGGTTTTCGTGTAATGTGTCGCGGAAAATATAGGTGTTTTGCTCGAGTAACGCGGCATTTATGGCACTCACCTTACCCTCGAAAATCAGATCTTTCATCAAAAATAATGAAATAAGCGAGCTTTTTCCGGCGCCATTCGGCCCGACAAAGGCGATTTTTTCATTCGGTTTAACGGTGAAATGAATGTCTTGCAACACCGGTGGCAATGACGCTTCATAACGCACCGAAGCCAAATCGGCCACTGCTGCATAACCGCAAGGTGGCAGGTCCTGCGGGCTCACGGCGACTTTGGCATTGTGCAATTTTGTAAAAGGTGCCAACCGTCTCAGGGCAAGCAAAAATCGGCCGGCTTCACCAACCCCCTGATAAAGCGGCTTTGCCAAATCATAAAGTGTGAGCGCACTTAATATGGCAAATACACACAGCGGCAAGCCCAATATGCCATTCTGATAGAGTGAGTAAACGGTCATGATAAGGCCAACCAGAATGATCTTGTCAACAAACGCGCTTACCGCTTCAATGACAAGTTGGCGTTTTTTCAATTCGATATCATTTTCGGCAAGGCCGTTTTCGGCAGCAATGACATGGTCGCTGAAAGCTTGTTGACAACCATTCATAATCAGATCGGTCTGTCCGGACAAAAGCGCGATTATGCGCGTGCGCAAACTTTCCTGTTTAATGGCAATGACCGCCGAACGTTTGGCGGTGCAATAGATCATCAGCCCGGAAAAGAAAATGACAGCAACAAAAATGGCAAGACCAAAAACAATTCCTAGCAAAATATCGGCAAACAACAGGGCAATTGTGATTGACAAAAGAGCCACAAAAGCGACGACAAACGGAACAACGAGTTTGAGGTAGATGAGTTCGTAACTGTCAATATCGCCTGTCAAACGGTGGAGAAGACGAGCTGGCCGCATGGCCAGACTGCGCAACGATTTTGCCTGAGAAATAGCGTTAAAGAGTTGTAGCCGCAACCTCCGGCTTTGCATAAACGTCGCATCATGGTTGGCAAGACGTTCGCCATAACGGGCACCGGTGCGCAAAAGCGCGAAAAACCGTATCGCTGCGGAAGGCATAAAAACATCAAAGACTTTTGCGACGGCAACGCTTAAACCGGCTATGCCGGTTGCGGTAATAAACCAGCCCGAAAGGCCAAGCAAACCGATTGTGGCAACGGCGGTCAAAACCGAAAAGAAAAGACCAAGCCACATTTTTTTGCCGATAATTGTGTCGCGTGGGCGAATGAGAGCAATAATCGTCTTCAATTAAATGCCTTTCGATCGACTTTGCGCTTGTCCAGCGCAACAACCCGATCCATGTGCCGAACCAGATAAGGATCATGCGTGGCGACAATAAGTGTATGATTGCGCGAAATTTTTATCAGTGCATCGACAACTGTCCTTGCACTTTCGGGATCAAGATGGGCTGTCGGCTCGTCAATGAGAAGAATTTTCCTTTTCGTTTGACAGGCGAGGCGCGCCAGCGCCAGACGTGCCGCTTCGCCGCCGGAAACGCCCATTCCCCCTTCACCCAGACGCTGGTATTTGCGCCCTCCGGTAAATGCCGGCAAATTGGCAAGACAAAGATATTGGTCAATATCGGTTTGGGCGCGGTTCAATGTAATATTGCTTAAAACCGACTGCTCGAACCAATATGGTTTGGCCCCCATCCAGCCGATTTTTGTGCGAATAGAACCGACATGGGTTGCATCAAGGGCAAGGCCGTCAATGGCAATCGAGCCACTTTGCGGTTTGACGAGACCGGCAATCAACCCCAGAAGAACTGATTTTCCAATACCGCTCCTTCCGGTAACCGCGATTTTTTCACCCTGCTTGATAGCAAGCGAAAAACGGTCAAACACCAGATTACCGGGCAAAAAACCGAAGGTCAGATTTTTTATTTCTATCGCGTTAGGGCTGGCGGTCTGGCTATTTTGCACGCCGGATTTAATATCCGTCTGATAGATAATTTTCGGCCCTTCTTCGACAAGCTTTCTAAAATTTTCAATAGCCGCTTTTCCTGAAACGCGGTCGTGCCAAACACTTGCAAGTTCACGCAATGGCTCGAAAAAACTTGGCGCCAGTAAAAGAATGAACAAACCTTCGGCTAAAGTAAGCTTGTTGCCCCAAAAGCCAATGTCGATGACTCCCAAAAGATGAAAACCGATATAAACAGCCATTAAAGCCACACCGAGTGCCGAAAAAAGTTCTAAAACTGCCGATGATAAAAAGGCAATGCGCAAGACTTTCATGGTGCGCACAATCAGATCATCCGATTGTCTGGCCAGCCGTTTGGCACTCCAATGGATAGCATTGAGGATATGTAAAGTTTTTATCCCGCGCAAACGGTCGAGCAAATAGCCATTCATTGCCCCCATTTCCTGCCATTGGTCTTTGGCCGCTTTTTGTGCTTTTGCACCAATAATGGCCCAAAATAACGGAATAACCGGTGCAGTAATCAAAAGCAGCACCGAAGCAAACCACGAAAAAGGAAAAACAAGGCATAAAATAAT
>NZ_CALYQK010000119.1 GCF_945285465.1 uncultured Bartonella sp.
GCAATGGATCGGGCGCGGAAGCGCGCGCTGTCATTGAAGATGAAAGCACAGGAGCAATTTCCGCAATTGTGGTGACGAAGCCAGGATACGGTTATTCCGGACAGGTCGATGTGAAGATTGAAGGCGAAGGGAAAAGCGCGACGGCAAACGGGAATATTGGCGCGACCTTAAATCCGGTGGTTGCCGAATTGATTGGCGTTGCAGAAAAACTCCGCGCCGTCGCCTATGTCGACGGCCCCGATACGACAGATGAAGAGGCGGTGCTTTATCGCTCGCTCATCAATTCTGATCGGATTGCAATTTGCGATCCGAAGGGCCTGAAATTCGACTCGGACGAAGAGATCAATCTGCCAGAACCATCCTCGCCGCAATTTGCAGCACAACAGGCCGCGATGGATTTGCAGCAAGGGTTCTGGTGGGCAGGGTCAAATGGTCCGGTCAAAGGATTTGTTGGCACAAACCGACCGATCGAATACCCTGAAAATGCAAATTACATGAACGAAAACCGGATCAACACAATCGTCAACATTGATAATAGCGGTTTCCGGCTGTGGGGCGTTTGGACTTGTGCAAGTGATTTGAATTGGCAATTCATCCCCGTTCGCCGATGTGCTGATATTGTCAACGAAAATCTCGAGAAAGCCTTACTGACGTTCGTTGATAAACCATTTTCGCCGGCAAACTTAAAATTTATGGTTGAAGGCGCACGTGGCTATTTCCGTGGCATGGAAGGCGAAGGTGCAATTTTGCCCGGGTGGGATGTTTGGTTGTTAGACACAAACACACCGGAAGAGATGGCCCAAGGCATTTTGAAACTTGGCATCAAATTCGAACCGCCTGCACCGATGACAGACATTCGCACAACCATGCATCGCTCGATTTTGAGCTATCAAATTTTGCTCGACCAAACCACAAAACAGATCACTCAAGGCGCTTTAAGCGCCTGATTTTTTTCACGCAAAAAAAAGGAATAAATACGATGTCATCGTCACGACAGCCACAATTTATTTTGCGCAACTGCAACATTTTTATCGACCGGATTTCACAAATCGGGCAGGCGTCCGAAATGGCTATTCCTGTGCCGGCAGAAAAGACGGAAGAAATCCGAAATGCCGGCATGGTGCTGCCGATTGAAGTGACCATGGGTTACGAGAAATTGGAAGCGTCAGCAAAGTTCACATCATTTGACCCAGCCATTCTTTCATTGTTCGGGCTCGAAATCGGGACGGACAAAGAGTTCATGATTACAGGTGCTCTTGTCGACGAAGATGGAACAACGAGACCTGTCGTCGCCTATCTTACCGGTCGCATTATTAAACAAGATGGTGGCAAATGGAAATCAGGTGACAAAGCAGAGACCGATTATTCAATTGTAGCCAAATATTACAAATTGGAAATCGACGGAAAACCGATCTTGGAGTTCACACCGTTCGAAGTCTCTGTAAACGGCGTTTCACAAACCGACAAAATTCGCCAAGCCTTGCTAGCGTAGTAGGAGTAAAAAAATGGCAGAAAAGATTGAACCGGTTACGGTAAAACTATCAGAGCCGATTACGGTCAATGGCAAAACATACACCGACATCACCTTCACCAGAAAATTGAAGGGCAAGGATATGCTGGCCATGGACGTCGTGAAGGGCGAGATGCACCAACAATATGCACTTCTTGCGTCTTTGCTTGATTTACCCATCCCCGTCATTAGTGAAATCAACGTTGACGACCTCGCGGCGGTTATGGAGGCTGCAGCCCCTTTTTTGGGAAAGTTTGCACAACAGGACCAAAAGAAACTGGCGGAGAACCCGCCGGAAAATTCATCGACATTATAGCCTTCTGTGCGCACCAATTGGCGACACCGGTCGGCGACTTTTTGGAAATGGACGTGGATCTCGTTTTTGATTTTTATCAAGCGGCGATTGATCTGAATAACCGAGAAATAAGCACAAGCGAGTAGTGGGATGGCGAGCTATACGAGCAGCTTAATTGTCAAGCTGATTGACCAGGCAACGGGGCCGAGCCGTGCCATTGCAAAAGCTTTGGAAGGCGTCCGGGCGGCACAACAACGCAACGCGCAGGCGTTAGCGGCCGCTCGCGCCGGCATGCTTGATGCGGCCGCCATGGGCTTTACCCTTTATCATGCATTAAAAAGCCCGACAGAAGCCGCGGTCGAATTTGAATCAAAACTTCTCGACATCGGACAAAAGGTTGATGTTCCAGTTGCCAAACTTGGCGAATTGGGTGAGCAAATCAAGGCGGTTGCGAAATATACAAACCAAAGCACGGCGCAAATGGCGGAAGGCATGGACGTGCTCGCCGGCATGGGCGCCAACCGGTCGGATGCGTTGGAGATGTTAAAACCAATCGGGCGTGCGGCTTTTGCCTATAAGGCTTCGATCGCTGATTTGTCGCAGGCCGGTTATTCGGCGTTAAGCAACTTAAAAGTGCCGGCAAAAGAGTTTGGTGCGGCTTTGGATGCAATGTCTGAAGCCGGCAAGGCTGGTGCCTTCGAGCTGAAAGACATGGCGCAATATTTTCCGGAGCTTGGCGCTGGCTACCAGGCTTTAGGGCAAACGGGCGTGTCGGCAGTGGCGGATCTGGCGTCGGCTTTGCAGGTTGTGCGAACCGGCACGGGCGACAGTGCCTCGGCCGCGACAAACCTGTCGAACATTTTGCAAAAGATGAACGCGCCGCTCACGCAAAAGAATTTTCAGAAAATGGGGGTCAATCTTGAGAAAGAACTGAAAAAAGCCTCAAAGCTCGGCATGTCACCGATCGAAGCGATAACGGAAATCACCAACCGAACTCTGAAAGGAGACATGAGCAAGCTTGGTTATTTGTTCAATGACGCGCAGGTTCAACAAGGCATGCGGCCATTGCTGCAAAATTTGCAGATGTACCGAGACATCCGAAAGCAGGCGATGGCGGCGCAGGGAAGTGTTGAAAAAGATTATCAGGAGCGTCTGCAAACGGGACAGGCGGCCATTGCCCGTTTTTCAAACGCGATTGAAAATCTCA
>NZ_CALYQK010000120.1 GCF_945285465.1 uncultured Bartonella sp.
CAACAAGCCTGTTGCCCTTGCACCGCCATTCTGGCTGCAAAGCAAAGATGAGCGCTGCAAAAATTATCCACTCGGAGCAAAAGACCCCGATTGTACCATTGGCAATTGGAACTGGCTTGGTACCGACGACCAGACACGCGATGTTTTTGCCCGTGTGCTTTATGGTTTTCGTGTCTCTATTCTTTTTACCGTTATTTTGACGGCTGTCTCGTCGGTTATCGGCATTGCGGCCGGTGCCGTGCAGGGCTATTTCGGCGGTTGGGTCGATTTGATCTTCCAGCGTTTTATTGAAATATGGTCATCTGTTCCGGCCCTATACCTCATCATCATTATGGCAGCGGTTCTTGCACAAGGGTTCTGGGTGCTTTTAGGGATTATGCTGCTTTTCCAATGGGTGGCATTGGTGGGCGTGGTGCGTGCCGAATTTTTGCGGGCGCGCAATTTTGAATATGTCACTGCCGCGCGCGCTTTGGGGGTGCCGAATGTGACGATTATGATACGCCATCTCCTTCCCAATGCCATGGTTGCCGCATTGACCTATTTGCCATTTTTGCTCACTGCCGGTATTTCTACGCTGACAGCACTTGATTATCTCGGTTTCGGTCTGCCGCCGGGCTCAGCCTCGCTTGGTGAATTGATGCGGCAGGCAGCGACAAACCTCAATGCGCCGTGGATTGGCATTACCGGCTTTGTCGCCATTGCTACCATGTTGTCGCTTCTTGCTTTTATTGGCGAGGCAGCACGTGATGCATTCGACCCCAGAAAGACGTTCCAATGACCGCTTTGCTTAGTGTTCGTGATCTTTCAGTAATGTTTTGTCAAGACGGCAAGGAAACACTAGCCGTCGACCACGTTTCATTTGACATCGGAGATGGCGAGACATTGGCTCTTGTCGGTGAATCAGGATCGGGAAAATCGGTTACCGCACTGTCAATTTTAAAACTTCTCGCCTATCCGATGGCAAGTCATCCATCAGGCGAGATCTTCTTTAATAAACAGGATTTGATGAAACTTGATGAAGATGGTTTGCGAAAAATCCGCGGCAAAGATATTGCCATGATCTTTCAGGAACCAATGACATCGCTTAATCCCCTCCACACCGTCGAGCGGCAGGTGGGAGAGGTGATGAAAATTCATCAGGGCATGTCAGATAAAGAGGCGCGCCAGCACACCCTCGAATTGTTGCGGCAGGTTGGCATTCGCGATCCGGAAAAACGTTTGACAGCATTTCCCCATCAATTATCCGGCGGGCAACGCCAGCGCGTCATGATTGCTATGGCACTTGCCAATAACCCGAAACTTCTTATCGCTGATGAGCCGACCACTGCCCTTGATGTAACGGTACAGGCGCAAATTCTCGAGCTTTTGGAAAAGCTTAAGAAGGAGCGGGCAATGTCCATGTTGTTTATCACCCATAATCTGGGCATTGTTCGCAAAATTGCCGATCGTGTCTGTGTGATGACAGGTGGCAAAATTGTCGAAACCGGAAAAACTGCCGATATATTTTCCAATCCGCAGCATCCCTATACCAAAAAGCTGCTTGCCGCCGAACCGGGAGAAAAGGTCAGAGTATGGTTTCCGGTGAAAAAAGGGTTCTTTCGTCGCACAGTCGATCATATCAAGGCTGTCAACGATATTGATGTTACCGTTCGCGCCGGTCAGACTTTGGGGGTTGTGGGCGAATCGGGTTCGGGAAAAACCACACTTGGTCTTGCACTTACCCGCATGATTTCTTCGCAAGGCCGCATCCGTTTTGACGGAAAAGATATTGAAGATTTTTCGTTCAATGCAATGCGTCCCCTGCGCCGTCATATCCAGATTGTTTTTCAAGATCCTTTCGGTTCGCTTTCGCCGCGAATGTCGGTTGACGAAATTATTGCCGAAGGGCTTCTTATCCATGAAAAAAACTTGAGTTATGACGAACGCGATCAACGTGTTGTTGAAGCTTTGCAGGAGGTGGATCTCGACCCTGAAACGCGCAATCGCTATCCGCACGAGTTTTCCGGTGGTCAACGCCAGCGCATTGCAATTGCCCGGGCAATGGTTTTGAACCCGCGTTTTGTTATGCTTGACGAGCCGACATCGGCGTTGGATATGAGTGTCCAGGCACAGGTTGTCGATCTTTTGTGCACTTTGCAACAAAAACACAATCTCGCTTATTTGTTTATCAGTCACGATTTGAAAGTTGTCAAAGCGTTGGCCAATGAACTCATTGTCATGAGAAATGGCAAAATGGTTGAACATGGGCCAGCTGACGAGGTGTTTTCAACTCCAAAAACTGCCTATACCAAAGCCTTGATGGAAGCCGCCTTCGATTTGAGTGTCGATCGTGATAACAAGATCTAGCGGCAAGCCTTTTTGAGCAAGGCACTTCGACAAATATAAAAATCGTATTCATCTGCACCGGTTTGAGGCTTGTTATTCCATAGAGTCTCTATCGCAAACAAGTAAGGGGATGTGCCGCAAACAAGCTTTATGTGTTTTAAAAATCATTGAAAAACACGCATGATGCGCAATGTTTTCTTTCAAATAGCGGCACAATGGAGAAAACGAGCATGACAAAATCAGATAAAAAGCCGGCTAAATCGCTCAATCGTCCCGATCCGGAAGACCACCGTAAAGAAGCACTGCCGAATCGCAATGCCTATAAAACCAATGAAACAATTGTCGATGGCGGCAATGTTGATGATGACAATAGTCCGCTATCGGTTTCCAATAGCCCGTTATTTGAAGAGAATATTACCTCTGGCAATCTTTCAACCGATAAAGACAAATAAGCCCGGGATAACCGAAGCAGGGATCACTAAGCTGGGACAAAACCGGAAGTGCAATTTGCAGCAGATTCGTAAGGGTTGCGGGAACCGTTTTACGTCTTGGTTTTTACCGATTTCCGTTTATAGCGGATTATGTCGAAACGGGCAGCAAGGCCATCATAAAGAAGCAGCCGCCCGATAAGAGGTTCGCCGCAG
>NZ_CALYQK010000121.1 GCF_945285465.1 uncultured Bartonella sp.
CACTGCTTTTCTGGACGAAGGTGTATTCGCCATAAGTCTATCTCTCTCTTCTCATTGAACGGCTAAAAAGCCTAGAAACACAAACTGCAGCCTTGAGCCGCTTAATCTTGCGGGCTTATAGCCCAAATCGTCACGTGACGTCAATGAGATTCTCGACTCATTGATTAAAATAAACGGGATGCACTTTTTGGCACCCCGTTTTGTTACGCTTGCGCTTATCCAGTTTATTTAGCCAGATTACGCAAAACATATTGCAAAATACCGCCATTATGCAGGTAATCAAGCTCGTCAACCGTATCAACGCGGCAAAGAAGTGGCACTTCTTTTACAGCTCCGTCGCTAAATTTAATTTTAGCAACTGTTTTCTGCCGCGGTTTAAGATCGTTGATGCCGTTGATCGTAACAACTTCATCACCTTTCAATCCCAATGACCGCCAACTCGAACCATCCTCGAAAACAAAAGGGACAATGCCCATGCCGACCAGGTTGGAGCGGTGAATACGCTCGAAAGATTGGGCAATTACCGCGCGAACACCCAAAAGATTGGTGCCTTTTGCCGCCCAGTCACGCGATGAACCATTACCATATTCGATACCGGCAAAAACCACCAACGGCACATGCTCTTTCTTATATTGCATGGCAGCATCATAGATCGATTCTTCTTCCTTCGACGGATAATGGATGGTGTAACCACCTTCCCGTCCGTTCTCACCAAGCATGAAGTTGCGAATACGTATATTGGCAAACGTGCCGCGCATCATTACTTCATGATTGCCGCGACGCGTACCATACTGGTTGAAATCGGCCGGTTTGACACCATGCTCGATCAGATATTTACCGGCTGGCGAATCGACCTTGATCGAACCGGCCGGAGAAATATGATCGGTGGTGATCTTGTCACCGAACAAACCGAGAATGCGGGCATCATCAATATTCTCTAACGGGCCGGGCACTTTCGGCATATTTTCAAAATAAGGCGGGTTGCGCACATAGGTTGACTGGTCGTCCCAAGCATAAGTTTCGCCAGCCGGAACCTGAACCTTTTGCCAATTTTCATCACCTTTGAAAACATCGGCATATTTTGCCGCAAATATCTGGCGGGTAACATTCTTCTCGATAAATTCCTGCACTTCCTGTGATGTCGGCCAAATATCCTTAAGATAGACGGGTTTGCCGTCCTTGCCTATGCCAAGCGGTTCTTTCGTCAGATCTTTTGTAACTGTTCCGGCAAGTGCATGGGCAACAACAAGCGGCGGTGAAGCAAGGTAATTTGCTTGCACATCCGGCGAAACACGCCCTTCAAAATTACGGTTACCGGAAAGAACAGCAGCAACAATCAGCCCTTTGTCATTGATCGTTTTGGAAATTGCCGGCGGTAGCGGCCCTGAATTACCTATACAGGTTGTGCAACCAAAGCCCACCAGATTGAAGCCCAATGCATCAAGATCTTTTTGCAAACCCGAATTCGCCAGATAAGCTTCAACAACTTGCGAGCCCGGAGCAAGCGATGTCTTGACCCAAGGTTTCGACTTCAGCCCCTTGGCCACTGCATTTCTGGCCAGAAGTCCGGCAGCAATGAGAACACTGGGATTGGACGTATTGGTGCATGAGGTAATAGCGGCAATAGCAACATCGCCATGCCCGATATCGAAATCTTCTCCTTCAACAGGGTAGCGCGTCTTTTCACCGCTAGTCTTCTTATATTCATTATGAAGCGCTGTGGCAAAATTTTTGCCAACCTCTTCCAGAGGCAAACGGCCTTCAGGACGTTTTGGCCCCGCCATTGACGGCACGACCGTTCCCATATCAAGTTCGAGTGTATCGGTAAACACCGGATCGGCAGTGTGCGAATCGTGCCACATACCTTGTGCCTTGGTATAGGCTTCGACAAGGGCAATACGCTCTTCGCTACGGCCTGTCATATTAAGGTAGCGAACAGTTTCTTTGTCAATCGGGAAAAAGCCGCATGTGGCACCATATTCCGGCCCCATATTGGCAATCGTTGCCCGATCGGCCAAAGTCATATGTTCAAGACCGGGACCAAAGAATTCGACAAATTTGCCGACCACACCTTTTTTGCGCAGCATCTGTGTTACCGTCAAAACAAGATCGGTTGCCGTGATACCTTCTTTGAGTTTGCCGGTCAGCCGGAAGCCAATAACCTCGGGCAGCAACATGGAAACCGGCTGGCCAAGCATGGCAGCTTCCGCCTCAATACCACCAACGCCCCAGCCTAGAACGCCAAGCCCGTTGACCATTGTGGTGTGGGAATCGGTACCAACACAGGTGTCTGGATAGGCAATGGTCTGGCCATTTTCTTCTCTTGTCCAAACACATTGTGCCAGATATTCCAGATTGACCTGATGACAGATACCGGTGCCTGGTGGCACAACACGGAAATTCTGAAACGCCTGTTGTCCCCATTTTAAGAACCGATAGCGTTCGCCATTCCTTTGGTATTCGAGCTCCTTATTGTGTTCAAATGCCAAGGGATTACCGAAATCATCGACAATAACCGAATGGTCAATAACAAGGTCTACCGGAACCAACGGATTGATTTTTTCAGCATCATCACCAAGTTTAACCATAGCATCGCGCATAGCTGCAAGATCGACAACAGCTGGCACGCCGGTAAAATCTTGCATCAACACACGCGAGGGGCGATAGGCAATTTCTGCCCCAGCACTGCCTTTGTCGGTCAACCATTTGGCGATATTAAGAATGTCGTCTTTCTTGACCGTGCGACCATCTTCAAACCGCAAGAGGTTTTCCAGCAGAACCTTCATGGAAAATGGCAAATGCGAAATACCGTTAAGACCGTTTTTTTCTGCTTCGGTCAAACTGTAATATACATAATCTTTACCATTAACATGGAGAGTTTTGCGGCACTTAAAACTATCTATTTGAGACACGACTGTTCGTCCTTATATC
>NZ_CALYQK010000122.1 GCF_945285465.1 uncultured Bartonella sp.
ATATTGTCATGTTGCAGTGCTTGTTTTATGGCGCATAAGTGTGGTGACGTTTGTCTGCTTTTATGTTAAATACGCCAATCGGAACCTTATTTTAGAGCCGGAAAAGTATGAGCGTATCTTACGATCTTAGACCTATTGGTGTAACTTCTATTCTGCGTCCAGCCAAAATGGATAACACGAAAGCATCCCTTATTGGCTTATCACGGGCAGAAATGGCTGCTGCTTTGCAAGAAATAGGTGTCCCGGCGCGTCAAACGCGTATGCGTGTTAGCCAGCTTTGGCACTGGCTTTATGTACGAGGCGTTTCCAATTTCGATGACATGTTCAATATTTCCAAAGAAATGCGGGAAAAATTGCAAAAACATTTTTCGATTGCACGACCGGAAATTGTCGAAGAACAGGTTTCCAATGATGGCACCCGCAAATGGCTATTGCGCTTTCCTTCCCGCGGTGCGGGAAAGCCGGTTGAAGTCGAAATGGTCTATATCCCCGAAGAAGGACGCGGAACACTGTGTATGTCTTCGCAAGTGGGATGTACACTTACTTGTTCTTTTTGCCACACAGGCACGCAACAATTGGTACGCAACCTGACAGCCGAAGAAATTCTCGATCAATTATTGATTGCCCGTGACCGGCTTGGCGACTTTCCTGACAAAAATACGCCTGATGGTGCCATTGTACCGGCTGAGGGGCGCAAGATTACCAATATTGTCATGATGGGTATGGGGGAGCCGCTTTATAACTTTGAATCGGTCAAAAAAGCACTATTGATTGCCTCTGACGGAGAGGGCCTGTCACTTTCCAAACGCCGCATCACGCTATCGACATCCGGTGTTGTTCCGGGAATTTTTCGCACGGGTGAAGAAATCGGCGTTATGCTGGCGATTTCTCTTCATGCTGTGCGCGATGAATTACGTGATATGCTGGTGCCAATCAACAAAAAATATCCATTGGCAGAACTGTTGGACGCCTGCCGCGCCTATCCCGGGCTATCGAATGCCAAGCGGATTACGTTTGAATACGTGATGCTCAAGGATGTCAATGACAGCCTTGATGATGCCAAGCGTTTGATCAACCTTTTAAAAGGCATTCCGGCAAAAATTAATCTTATACCATTCAACCCCTGGCCGGGCAGCAACTATCAATGTTCCGATTGGGAACAAATCGAACGTTTTGCCGATGTGATCAATCTGGCCGGTTATGCTTCGCCGATTCGTACACCGCGCGGCCGCGATATTCTAGCAGCTTGCGGGCAACTTAAATCTGAGTCAGAACGTTTAAGAAAGACCGAACGGTTAAAACTTGAAGCCATGATGATTGCCGGACACGGTGACTGAAAACGGTGGCTCGAATAGGAACAAATATGAAACGTATTATAGCATTTCACATTGCATGGATTTTGGTGGGTTGTATATTCGCCGAAGCCGCTTTTATGGCGGTGCAGATTGGTTTGACAATTGTGACATCCCAACAAAACATAAGTTTGCATGACATGTTGTCGCCTAACAATCCCCTTTATGCGATACCGCCGCATTTCTTGATTGTGAGCATCGTCTTTATTGTTGCGATTATTTTTGCCGAGGCACGGCAGCTTTATAATTTGACCTATTATGTTGCAATCGGTCTGGTTGCCGCAATACTCTATATCGGTTCACTTTCGCTAAGTGGTATGCCCCTGTCTTTTCAAGACACTGTCATCAATCTTGTCGCCGCAGCAGTTTCCGGTGCTGTTTATTGGTGGATCACTCCGCGTCGCTTCAACCGGGCAACGCTTTCCGAGTTTGGTGACCTTTAAACCCGCCATTTGAATTCAAAAACCGGATGGCAGAAACTGCCATCCGGTTTTTATTGAACTTTTTATTATTTCGCAGAATATGACAATGTCCGGCTTTGTTCAGGAAAATTTATATCCTTTATCGGTCAGTCGCTGGTGACGCTCGGCAAGACGTTCTTTCATTTTCCCGTCTTTTACCATTTGACGTAATTTTTCAAAATGTTTGCGACGCAACTTCGGCGAACCGCGACGCACCATCGGCCACAAAATCCATGGCAGTGCAAAAATATGGAACATCGCAAAAACGATGATTGTCGCAACCTTCGACGCCATAAGATAATGGCCGTTTGAACGTAAAATCGCATAAGGAATGGTAGCACAAACTACCACAAGAACTGCCCATAATGCCGGTATCAGCAAGGCAACAAGGAAAACACCGAAATTGCCAAGATTGATAAAAAATGTCAGTTCCCACGAATGGATCAACCAATTTGCTAGACCCAATAATCCGACCAGCAAGGCTCCATAAATGAATATAATAAACATGATGAGAAAAGTTAGCGGAGCAGCAATACCCGGCTCGCGAAAACGGTCATCATTCACATGGGCCAAAGAGGTCATTATTCTATCCTGTTATCGAAAATTTCGAGAGCTCGCTTGTCTCATATCGCGAAGAACTTATCAGCCGCGCCCTCAATTGGTCAACCGATATTAGCATCGACAATATTTTCATCATTTGTGACTAAAAAACAAGAATTATACAGCGAATGAATAAATATTAAAACACTTATGGTAGATTCACACGCCAAGTGCAACACAGTTTATTTAAAGCATAATTTGATATCGGTTCCAAGGTTTTCCATAAAGGAGAGAAATGGCGTTTTGAAGTCGAGGCATTTTCGGGGGCGTTGTGTTCATGGTGATCATGATATCCTCGATGTCCTGGTCGGATAGACCCTCAAGGTCAGTCTTTCCTGGCAGCCATCGTCTAATACGTCCAT
>NZ_CALYQK010000123.1 GCF_945285465.1 uncultured Bartonella sp.
AGACCCCGCCCCCTCCTCCTGTCAACACCCTTCCTCATCTTTTTTTCGTTTTTTTCCCTTTTTTTGCAAAATTTGCTTCTGACACGCGTTTTTCAGGAATAATTGCGCAATTTTTTTGAAAATGTGCCCATGCGTGATCATTGTGTTTTGGTTTTGGCCGCACACAAGCCACAAACGAGCCGCATTTATATCCTAAATATAGTTTTGTGATGTTAAATTTGTGATTAACCACGTTTGTTACATAGCAAGGCTTATTTCGGATTTCATTTTGACAATAACCGGATATCGAAGCGACATAGTTTGGCGGACTTTTCTTTTTTATGCCGCTATGGCAATGTCGATGGAATACTATATTATAAAGTCGGTATTTAAAGTCGGTATTTTATGAGTATTATAATGCTTTGGGGAATTAGTGTTGATGGAATCGAAGAGGTAGATGTTGCTATTGTTGTTTTTGAAGGGCAATTGCTAGATTTATGTTAGAAAATCGTCGCTTCAATGATAACCCTGGTAAAGAACCTGCACTGCTGGCTGATGGCCGCAGGCAACCCGATCGTCGGCAAATATCGATACGGTGGCTGGCTGGTTCTATTCTGACAGCTGTAACGTCATGCACATTAATGGGCGTTGCTTTGTTTGTTGCCCTTGACGGACGAGAACTATTGGCGACGCCGCCGCAATTGATGGCTTTAGATGAGTTACCGACAATCGAAGCTGAAGAATCGGAAGAAAAAAAGGTGGATCGAATCGCCCAGGTTGTTCCGAGAAAAAATTTTGATGACCGGCGCCATTTTGATCTTTCAATCATGCAAAAGCAGGGAGAAAAAGAGGTTATTCGTACCCAACCTTTTGAACTGCTGCGAATGGCACTGGCTGAAGATCGTTCAACAGATGTCAAATATCCCCCTTTTAACGCGTTAACAATTTTTTCCGATCAGAGTGAAAAAGGCTCAAAGCCGGAAAATAACCTTCAGATTTATGGAACGAAGGTTGAAACAGAAATAACCCTGCATAATGTCGATTTCGATGTCAATTCTATGACCTTTGGCGATTCGGATGCTCTTTCATCCGATCAAGCCGAACAAAGTATTCGTGCTGCCGGATTTGTACTCGGCGATAATATAACCCGTATCGCCGCACTTCACTACCTCGATCCAGCGCAGTTAGGCCATTTCGGTTCGGTAAAATTTTCTGAAATGCCAGATGTCAAAATTATTCAGGAAAATGTCAGTATTTCGCCGCGTGCAACAGACACTGACAACACGCAAGAATATGCCGAAGACATTATTCCGTTCAGAAAAACACAAACAATTATCAATGCACTTAACGATGCCAATTATGGCGGCGATGATGCAGTAAAACTCGCACAAGCCCTTGTTCAGTTTAACGGTTCGCAAACGCTTAACGCTGGCAATGTTTTACGTATAGGTATTGAAACCAATGCAAATGGTGATGATCATCTGGTAAGAGGAAGCATTTATCACGGCATGCACCACATGCTTTCTGTTTCGTTAAACGACAATAACGAGTTTATAAAAAGTTCCGAACCGGAAATGACACCAGTTCTAAAAACGGCTTTTGAAGGTGGTGTACCTTTGAGCCATGTGAATGCGTCAAATCTGCCCACAATATATGACGCGATTTACCGTTCGGTTCTAAGCTATGATATGCCAAAAAATACTGCGCGCCAACTTATTCGCGTGCTCGCCAATGATATTGACCTCGAAGGGCGGACTTCTCCCAATGATACGCTCGAAGTATTCTATGCTGTTCCTGAAAAAGATGGTGAAGATAATTCACAACCGGAAATCCGTTTTGTAAGTGCAACATTTGGTGGAATTACGCGCAAATATTACCGGTTTCGTTCAAATGACGGCACCGTTGACTATTATGATTCTCAAGGACGGAGCTCGAAACAGTTTCTTCTGCGCAAGCCGGTTCCCAACGGGACGTTCCGTTCGCCATTCGGTCCACGAAGACACCCCGTTCTCGGTTATGTCCGTATGCACACTGGAGTTGATTGGAGTGCGCCGAGGGGGTCGCCAATTATTGCCGTGGGTGATGGTATCGTCAACAAAGCCGGACCTGTCCGAGGTTATGGTAACCAGACAGAAATTCGTCATGCCAATGGCTATGTAACCTCTTATGCCCACCAAAACAGCTTTGCCCCGGGCATTAAACCGGGTGCACGAGTGCATCAGGGACAAATAATCGGTTATGTCGGCTCTAGTGGTCTTGCAACAGGCCCACATTGCCATTTTGAAGTTTCGGTGAACAACACAAAAGTAGACCCGATGCGAATTCGTTTGCCGGATGCCAAATCGCTTCATGGAAAAGATCTGGAAGCCTTCAAACGTGATCGCAACAAACTAGAGGCACTCATTAATGGTCAGGATGACCAGAAGCTGGCATCGACAGTAACTGGCAATGACAAAAGACCCCACTCATATTCGGATATTTAAAGCCGAACCGCGTCTGAGTGCGCTCTGACAGTCGGAAAACATTATGGAGATTTTTGCTATTCACGACTATGTGCTGAGATATCGCACGACTCAAATCTTTTCGCAACGCATGTTATGGTTGCCCGTTTCCGTCTACGGCGAGTTCACATGCAAGGTGCAACACTCTCGAGCAATATGGTCTTGCCCGGTTTGCTAACTGTGGAGTGTTGCCATGTCATGTTATTCGCA
>NZ_CALYQK010000124.1 GCF_945285465.1 uncultured Bartonella sp.
CTGGTGGCGTGGTTTCTTCCCTTGGAAAAGGCATTGCCGCAGCAGCTTTAGCTGCCTTGTTGCAGGCTCGCGGGTACCGTGTACGGATTCGCAAGCTCGATCCCTATCTTAATGTTGATCCGGGTACAATGTCACCTTATCAGCATGGAGAGGTGTTTGTTACCGACGATGGAGCAGAGACTGACCTTGATCTCGGTCACTATGAACGCTTTACCGGGCGGTCGGCTAACAAACAGGACAATATTACGACCGGACGGATTTACCGGAATATTATCGAACGCGAGCGCCGTGGCGATTATCTGGGGGCAACAGTTCAAGTCATTCCACATGTAACGGATGAAATCAAAAACTTCATTCTCGAAGGCAATGAAAATTACGATTTTGTTTTGTGTGAAATTGGTGGAACGGTAGGCGATATTGAAGCAATGCCTTTTCTTGAGGCCATTCGCCAGCTTCATAACGAACTGGCACCGCATACAACAGTCTATATGCATCTGACGTTGATGCCCTACATTCCGGCGGCAGGGGAATTAAAAACCAAGCCGACGCAGCATTCCGTTCGCGAGTTGCAATCGGTCGGCATCGCTCCCGATATTTTATTGGTGCGGGCAGACCGAGCTATCCCTGAGTCGGAACGACGGAAACTGTCACTTTTCTGTAACGTTCGGCCGTCGGCAGTTATTCAGGCACTTGATGTCGATACAATCTACGATGTACCGATAGCCTATCACCGTGAAGGACTTGATAGCGAAGTTCTGGCTGCGTTCGGAATTGATCCTGCACCGGAACCGAAGATGGAGCGCTGGATTGAAATTAACCATCGTTTGCACAATCCGGAAGGAGAGGTGACTATTGCCGTGGTCGGCAAATATACTGGTCTCAAAGACGCTTATAAATCGTTGAATGAAGCTTTGACCCATGGTGGTCTTGCCAATAAGGTGAAAGTACAGCTCGAATGGATTGAATCGGAGATTTTTGAGAAAGAAGATCCAACGCCATATTTAGAAAAAGTGCACGGCATTCTGGTTCCCGGAGCATTTGGCGAACGTGGTGCCGAGGGTAAGATTATGGCAATACGTTTTGCCCGCGAGCGTAAGGTGCCCTTTTTCGGAATTTGTTTTGGCATGCAAATGGCTTGCATTGAAGCAGCACGTAATCTCTGTGGTATTGCCGATGCATCGTCCACCGAATTCGGACCGACTGACGAGCCTGTTGTTGGTCTGATGACAGAGTGGCTTAAAGGAAATGCATTTGAAAAACGCGCCGCTTCGGGCAATCTCGGCGGCACAATGCGTCTTGGCGCCTATGAAGCTATTTTGAAAAACGATAGCTTGATTGCAGGAATTTACGGCAAAACAGATATTTTTGAACGTCACCGTCATCGCTATGAAGTTAATGTCGATTACAAAGATAAACTCGAACAATGCGGTTTGATTTTTTCAGGAATGTCACCGGACGGGGTTTTGCCGGAAACGGTCGAATATAAGGATCATCCCTGGTTTATCGGGGTGCAATATCATCCGGAATTGAAATCGCGGCCGTTCGACCCGCATCCGCTTTTTGCTTCTTTTATCAAGGCCGCAATGGTGCAGAGCAGGTTGGTTTAATCTTTTGCTGATATTTATGTTTTGCGCCTTGCAGAAAACAGTTTTTGCAAGGCGGTTTGTCGTCAGGGACAATGATTGATTAAATGACGTAATTTGTTTCGTTTCTGATATTTTCGGAGTCGGAAATAGCTAAATATTCCGTCCAAATGCCAGCAAAAGATGCATCGAACGTGCTGGCAATTATTGGCAAATTATTTTTTTATTCAATAAAAAACCATTAGCTTTATAGATAAAAACAAGAGTTACCGGAAATAGCAGTATTGTCGTAATACGGTGTTTTGGCGACTAAAGCAGGTGGTTGCGAAATGATAAAATATAGGCACCGGTTTTATTTTTTGTTTAAAATAATGTTTTAGGTGGGGAGACTTTCTCGATAAAGTCCGACAAATTTTTTCGTATTGGTGTTTTGACAATAATACGGAATGCTCATTGATGAATGATCGTGGCATAAGCAAACAATGGTATTGAATAAATTCTCTTCCATGGGATAAGATCAGCACGTTAGCCGATGTGCCGGATCAGAATGGAAAGATTTTAGATTAGAGGAATAAATGACAAAACCGAACAGCACTGTTACTGTTGGAAATGTAACGTTTTCCAATCAGGCGCCACTTGCGCTTATTGCCGGGCCTTGCCAGATGGAAAGTCGTGACCATGCTTTCGACATGGCCGGTAGAATAAAAGAAATAACCCAGAAATTGGGCATAGGTTTTGTATATAAATCAAGTTTTGATAAAGCTAACCGCACATCACTCAATAGCAAGCGCGGCATCGGCATTGAAAAAGCAATGGCTGTCTTTGATGATTTGAAACAAGAATTCGATATTCCTGTTTTGACGGATATCCACACCGAGGAGCAATGCGCCATTGTTGCTCCTCATGTTGATGTTTTGCAAATTCCAGCTTTTTTATGTCGGCAGACAGATCTTTTAATTGCCGCGGCCAGAACGGGGCGGGCTGTCAATATAAAAAAAGGA
>NZ_CALYQK010000125.1 GCF_945285465.1 uncultured Bartonella sp.
CGTCTCTACGATAATTTCGCCGACACGTTTTGAAGACATTTACAATTTCCTTTCATTATTTATTCATAAAAACAAATTGCCTTATGAAAACAAAAAAAGGAAATAATATCCTTGTGTAATTAACAACAAGGAAGAGTTATTTTACTTCCATTTGGCGATAAATTGTTTGATCGAAAGTTGTTGCATATCCGGAATTGCTTCATAGATGATGTTAAGCGGCCAATTCCACCAGCTAAGGTCAAGAAGTTGCTGGATAATGTCATCGGGAAAGCGCATTCTTATATGCCGTGCCGGAACGCCGCCGACAATTTCGTAAGGGATAACATCTTTTGTTACCACCGCATTGGCACCGATAACCGCTCCATGACCAATAGCAATATCGGGCATAATGACAGCGCCATGCCCCACCCAGACATCGTGCCCAATCACCACTCTTTTGCTGTGACGCCGTTCACGAAACGCGCTATCGAGTGTCATAAAGCGAAAATACTCGTTCGGGCGATAGGTCATTTTATGTGTACTTGCCCGCTCCATCGGATGCTCGAGCGCATTGAGCCTGACATTGGAAGCAATGGAACAAAACCGGCCGACATCGGTATAGATTGCCTCGCCGTTACGTTCAAAATAGCTGAAATCGCCAACCGTGACATCACGCAAAATCACTCTTTCTCCAATTTCGGTAAAGCGACCGAGTTTGCAGCCATGAAGTTTGGCAGTGGTATTAATACGCGGCTCGCTGTCCAGAAACCGCTGATCAATCGGCGATACACTCATCATTACAACGTTGATTGGTTTTTCCTCTTTTTTCTACTCTAAAGCGAGAGCGAAAAAAGTGCAATCCATCTTCGCCCTCGCCCTCAGTGTGATTATTATTCTTTCACTTCGGCTTTTCTTGCGGTATCGTTTGCCGATCTATATAGTTTGCAAAACGCCAAAATAGCGTTGCAACTGCTACTTTGTTATTTGGTGGCGAGAAATCAAGGAATTTTAGCAATGACTGCCGAGAATAAAAATATTGCCTTAAGTGTTTTTTATATTGCTATTTTGGTAGCGGTTTTTATGGGTTTTATATTCTTATGGCAGGTGTTCGTCAGTCCTCCATTGGGTGAAGATTTCTCTCTTACCGATTCTAACGGTAAAACTGTCACTCAGGTGGAGTTGCGCGAAAAGCCTTCGGCTATTTTTTTCGGATATACAATGTGTCCGGATATTTGTCCGACCACGTTGATGAATATGACCAACTGGCTCAAAGAACTGGGGCCGGATGCCGATAAAATTAATGTCTGGTTCGTGACTGTTGATCCCGAGCGTGACACACCGGAAGTTCTTCATGATTATTTATCGAATTTTACTGATAAAGTTGTCGGCATCAGCGGCGATCCGAAAAAAGTGCATAGTCTGGTTTCATCATTCAATATTGCTGCAGAAAAAGTACCGGGTGAAAATGGCGATTATACTTACGACCACACCGCCGCAATCCTCCTGACCAAGAAAGGTGGACAGTTTGCTGGCGTCATCCCCTATAGTGTTGAAGAAAATAGAAATGAACTGAAAGACCAGATTGCAGTTGAACGGTTGAAGAATTTGGCCAAACAATAAAAATATAAGGACAGATATTTTGAGACAGATTCGTCTACATTATCAGGCATCAAAGCCTGATGCCAAAAAATATTACGAGATGTTGGATCATACATTCGAGGAGGATGCTTTTCCACTTGCCATCACAGAAATTGATGAAACAAATGGCCTTTATGAAATTTCTCTCTATATTGACGAAGCCGAGAAAAATACCATTCTACCGCGTTTTGCCCGCGTTCTGGGAACCGACAAAAACAATATCAAAATCGAGACCCTTCCCGATATCGACTGGGTCCGCCATAGTCTTGAAGGATTAAATCCGGTTCGTGCTGGCCGCTTTTTTGTTCATGGCAGCCACGATCGCGACAAGGTTAAGCCTGACGATCTCGCGATCGAAATTGATGCCGGCCAGGCATTTGGCACCGGCCACCATGGTACAACAGTTGGTTGTCTTGAACTTATTGCCGATGTTATGGAACATGAAAAGCCTGAAAATGCGCTTGATCTTGGGACCGGCAGCGGTATTCTGGCAATCGGCATGGCTTTGATTTCACCAATTGACATTTTGGCAACCGATATCGACCCGATAGCAGTTAAAGTTGCGCAAGAAAACTTTGCCTTAAATGGCGTAGCAAACACTATCAAAGCCGTTACAGCAACCGGCCTTGATAATGACGAGATCAAGAAACGTGCGCCGTTTGATCTGATTGTTGCCAATATTCTGGCAAATCCGTTAATAGACCTTGCCCCCCAAATGGTGCCAGCTCTTAAAAAAGGCGGCTCGATTATTCTTTCCGGCATTCTTGAAGAACAGCACGACCGTGTTGTCGGAGCCTTCGAAGCGCAAGGTGCAAAATATATAAAAACTTTGCATCATGACAGTTGGGTGGCCATCCACCTCAAATAAATCCAAGCAAAGGCGATTTAATGTTTCAATCATTCGATATTGCAACAAATCCGGATA